>CAXUEW010000008.1:0-15724 GCA_964250115.1 uncultured Terriglobus sp. | reverse complement strand
GGGCTTTCTGCTTTCAAAGCCGAAAGCGGCAGAGGTGCTGACGCGCGATCTGCAACAGGCCATACCCGCATCTCCGCAGACAGAACAGCCGGTCGGTATGGCTTACCAACCGGTTGCTGCCAGTTGAAGCGCCAGCTTCCTACTTCTGCATTCGCATTTAGAGAGAACTCATGTTGTGTAGAAACTCGCTGTTGTTCCGTGTCTTGCCCAGTTTGTCGGTAAGCAGTTCCATCGCTTCCACGGGCGACAAAGGATTCAGCACCTTGCGCAGAATCCAGGTGCGCTGCAGGTCTTCCTTGGGAATGAGCAGTTCTTCCTTACGCGTGCCGCTGCGCTGGATGTCGATGGCCGGGAACACGCGCTTATCGACCAGCTTGCGATCCAGAATGACTTCCATGTTGCCGGTGCCCTTGAACTCTTCGAAGATCACTTCGTCCATGCGCGAACCGGTGTCGACCAGGGCTGTGGCCATGATGGTCAGGGAGCCACCCTCTTCGATGTTGCGGGCCGCACCGAAGAAGCGCTTGGGACGCTGCAGCGCATTCGAGTCCACACCGCCGGAAAGCACCTTGCCACTCGGCGGCACGATGGTGTTGTAGGCGCGCGCAAGACGCGTGATGGAGTCAAGCAGGATCACGACATCGCGCTTGTGCTCGACTAGCCGCTTGGCCTTTTCGATGACCATTTCAGCCACCTGCACGTGGCGTGCCGCAGGCTCGTCAAAGGTCGAGGAAATGACTTCGCCCTTGACCGAGCGCTGCATGTCCGTAACTTCTTCCGGACGTTCGTCGATCAGGAGGACGATCAGAACGACTTCGGGGTGGTTCGCAGTGATCGAGTTTGCGATCGCCTGTAGCAGAACAGTTTTGCCAGTGCGCGGCGGTGCGACAATCAGGCCGCGCTGGCCCTTACCCACGGGCGTTAGCAGGTCCATGACACGGCCGCTGATGTTGTCGCGCACCGTTTCCATCTTCACGCGCTCATCGGCGTACAGCGGGGTCAGATTGTCGAACAAGATCTTGTTGCGCGTCTCTTCAGGCGACTCGAAGTTGATCGCCTCGATCTTGACCAGTGCGAAGTATTTCTCGCCCTCATGCGGAGGACGGACGTTGCCGGAGATGGTATCGCCCGTCTTCAGATCGAACTTGCGAATCTGCGAAGGCGACACGTAGATATCGTCTGGACCGGGCAGATAGTTGTAATCGGGCGAGCGTAGAAATCCGTAGCCATCCGGCAGGATTTCCAACACGCCTTCCGCGAAGATGTGGCCTTCTTTTTCGCTTTGGGCCTGAAGAATCTTGAAGATCAGGTCCTGCTTGCGTAGCGCGCTGGTGCCCTGAATGTCGAGGCCGCGGGCGAGCTTGCCGAGTTCGGCGATGCTCTTCTCTTTAAGTTCTGAGATAGTCATGGTTCCTTATGGTGTTCTGCTTGGAAGGAATGGGTGCTTCGGGAGGGGGTTCGGTGCGGAGGGTGGTGCGGGCTGACGCGGTTCCGGGGATAAGAAAGCAATTCAGTCGTGCGGGGGAAACACTCTCAACAGTAAAAGGTGCGAGGTACCGCACGGCAACTACGCCGCGCGGCGCTCCTCAATGGTCTCAAGTACGGCAGCCGGCTCGGGTCCGGTCTTCAGGTCAGACGGCGCAGCTTCACGGAAGCGATCAAGAACTTCATTGGTGGTGTCCTGCAGGCGAGTATTGGGCTTGTGCAGCTTCCGTGTTGCCTTACTTGCCAGTTGGCATAACTGGTAACGATTCTGCACGTGCGTCAACGCGCCAAAAATCAGGTCAGATCGCATGGGTGGGTCTCCTTGTTCGCATCTGCAGCACACTGTTTTAGCGGCCGGTCTTACGCAAGATGCATAGTTAGTTCGGTAATTGGATGGCACAAACCGCGAGCAGGCTGCATGGATCCTTGCATTCAGATCTTTTGCCGGTTCAGCTGCCGATTCTCCTCAGAACAGCGATCACTGGTTCTGGCCGTCTGGGCTTACGGTCGAACCCTCTGGGAGCATCTTTACCAAATCCTATCAGACAGTAGGCTTCCGCGTACCGAAACGCAACTGCTTTCCGCAAAGGTGCTCTTGGTTGACGCCATTTGAATCTTTTTTGAAACGATTGTGACTTACGACCAGTAGCTTCGGTCGAGAGTCCGGTACTGTATGGCCTCTGCAATGTGCTTCACCGCAATATCCTGCGCACCCTCCAGATCGGCAATGGTCCGGGCAACCTTCAAAATCCGGTCGTGCGCGCGCGCGCTGAGGCCCTGCTGCTGCATGGCGCGCTCCAGCAGCCGTTCCGCGTCGGAGGGTAGCTCGCAGAAAACGCGAATCTGCTGCGAACTCATCTGCGCGTTTGCAAAAATAGGCCGCTGACGCCGTCCCGCCGGCTCCCCTTCTCCTACCCGGACAAACCTGGCCAGTTGCCGTTCGCGTGCTTCCAGTACCCGCCCGCGGATTACAGCCGAGGTTTCCCCTTCCGCGCCCTGCCGCAGTTCCTTGTACTGCACTGCCGGTACCTCAATATGGATGTCGATGCGGTCAAGCAGCGGACCGCTGACCTTGCTGACATAGCGCTGGATCATGGGCGGCGTGCACATGCACTCGCGGCTTTTGTCATTGAAGTAGCCGCATGGGCACGGGTTCATGGCGGCCAGCAGCATAAAGCGGGCCGGAAAGCTCAGGGTCATGGCTGCGCGCGAGATCGTCACCACGCCATCTTCCAGCGGCTGCCGCAGCACCTCCAACACGTTACGCGGAAACTCTGGCAGCTCATCCAGAAACAGCAGGCCGTTGTGTGCCAGCGATACCTCGCCCGGCCGGGGAACCATGCCGCCGCCAATCAGGCCGGCATCGCTCACCGTGTGGTGCGGCGCGCGGAAAGGCCGGTGCGCCACCAGGCCCTCACTGGGATCGAGCACGCCTGCTACCGAGTGGATCTTGGTTGTCTCCAGCGCTTCTTCAAAACGCAGCGGCGCAAGGATCGAAGGCAATCTCTTCGCCAGCATGGTTTTGCCGCTACCGGGCGGGCCAATCATCAAGAGGTTGTGGCCCCCAGCCGCGGCAACCTCCATGGCGCGCTTCGCCGTGTGTTGGCCGCGTACATCTTTGAAGTCATGCTGAAAATGCTGTAACTCGCTCAATACTTCTTCTGCTCGCACCTTCAATGGCTGCGCGTGGCTGCCATCGAACGCAAACGCATTGAGCAGGTCGCGCACCTCGGCAAGAGACTTCACCGGGTAGACATCAACGCCTTCCACAACTGCGGCTTCGCGCGCATTGGCGGCGGACAGCACCACGTTACGAATACCCTTCTGCTTGGCCATGACAGCCATGGGCAGTACTCCCGGCACGGCACGCAGGCTGCCATCCAGCCCAAGCTCGCCCACCAGCAGAAAGTTCGACAGGTCTTTATTGTGCAGAGCTCCATAAGCGCCCAGAATGCCGATGGCAATCGGCAGGTCGAAGCCGGAACCCTCTTTCTTCAGATCAGCCGGCGCAAGGTTGATCGTGATACGTGTGGGCGGCAGGTCGAAGCCGGAGTTCTTGATGGCCGCGCGCACGCGATCCCGGCTCTCACGCACGGCAGCATCGGGCAGCCCAACGGTCGCAAAGGTGGCGTCCGTCGCGTTCAATACGCCGGAGAAATCGACCTCGACATCAATCAGGTGCGCATCAATTCCGTACACGGCGGCGCTGCGCGCTTTGAAGAGCATGCTTGTTGGGAAACCTTTCGTGCAGAAGCTGAAGTGTAGCCCATCTACACTGTGGCACGTACGGAAGGTGAACGGCATGAAACGCACAACAATCGAAGCAGGCAAGGCAACAGGTGGTGACCTCTTCCGGCGGCTTGCACTTGCTCTGCCGGGCGCTTATGAGAGCAGCCACATGGGATGCGCGGACTTTCGTGTCAACGACCGCATCTTCGCGACACTAGCCTACGTTGCGCGGGGGTTGGGTACGTTGAAGGTGTCGCCGGAAGAGCAGGCCTTGCTGCTTGCAGAAGCTCCCCACCTGTATGAACCGGCTGCGGGCGGATGGGGCCGCATGGGTATGACACTGGTGCGATTGGATGCTCCGGAGGACGTGCTTGCCGGTTCACTTAGAACAGCCTGGAACACGGTTGTCAGCAAGAAAAAGGCGCGGACGCGCAAGGGCTCGCGCACTTTGCCGGAAGCCTAGAATGATTGGTAGTGACCAGTCTCTTCGAACTCTTCAAGGTCGGTATCGGCCCCTCAAGTTCTCACACAGTTGGACCCATGCGCGCCGCGCTCTCGTTTGTTCGCGCACTTGAACGTGCCGGGGCGCTGAGTTGCACGGCTCGGGTGCAGGTTGATCTTTACGGGTCACTTGCACTGACCGGCTCCGGCCATGGCACCGACACAGCTGTGCTAGCGGGGCTGTCGGGCGAAGCGCCAGACAGCATCGATCCGCAGGCCTTCGCTTCCCTGATTGCAGAGGCCGATGGAGGTTCGCTGCATCTGGGCAGACAGAAGCGAATCCCCTTCCTTCATGAACGCGACCTCTTGTTTCACAAACAGCAGATGTATCCCCGCGCAGAAGTTTCAACGCACCCCAACGGCATGCGTTTCACCGCGTCGGACGGCGCGGGTACAGTGCTTGCGAGCGAAGCCTTCTTCTCCATTGGTGGTGGCTTCATCGTCCCCGAGGAGCATTTCGCGTCGGGTGGACCTGCAACGCCGCAGTCGCAACGCAGCGTACCGTTTTCCTTTCGCAGTGCGAAAGAGTTACTCGCGGTTGCCGCAGATCATCATCTGACCATCGCAGACCTGTTACTTGCCAACGAAGTGGCGATGCTTGGCGACAGCACGATCCTGCGCCCTCGCCTTGCAACCACAGGCAGCAGCGAGAACGATGTGCGAAGCGGTGTGCTTGCGCTGTGGCACGTGATGAACGATTCCATCGAACGCGGCATGGTGAACGCAGGCATCCTGCCGGGCGGTCTGCAAGTGCGTCGCCGCGCACCACGCCTGTCAGATCGGCTGCGCGAGAAAGGTTCAGCCGATCCGTTGGCACCGCTGGATTGGGTCACCGTTTTTGCGATGGCGGTGAATGAAGAGAACGCGGCAGGTGGCCGCGTTGTCACTGCACCCACGAATGGCGCAGCGGGTGTCGTGCCCGCGGTCGCCCGTTACTATCTGCAATTCATCGGGGGCGCAGATGAAGCCGGCCTTCTTCGCTACTTCATGACCGCCGCTGCGATCGGCATCCTCTACAAGGAAAACGCATCGATCTCAGGCGCTGAAGTTGGATGCCAGGGAGAAGTAGGCGTGGCGTGCAGCATGGCAGCGGGTGGACTTGTTGCAGCCCTGCACGGGAGCAATGCGCAGGTGGAGCATGCTGCGGAAATCGGCATGGAGCACAACCTTGGCATGACGTGTGATCCCATCGGTGGGCTGGTGCAGATTCCATGCATCGAGCGCAACGCCATGGGCGCGGTCAAGGCGGTCAACTCGGCACGCATGTCGATGAACGAGAGTGACGAGCACAAGGTGTCACTCGATCAGGTGATCCAGACGATGTACCAGACCGGCCTCGATATGCAGTCGCGCTATAAGGAAACTTCCCTTGCGGGTCTCGCTCTCAACGTCATCGAGTGCTGATGTTGCTGACCTCTCATGACGCGCAGGTGCGCGGCTTTGTTGTTGCTGCTTGAAGCCGCTTACATGTCTCGAATAAGAGACACGTTGTGCACACGCCACAGCACACTTTTTAGTTGACACTGCCACCACAGACTTCTATACATTTCGTTAGTTGCATTAGCATGCTTGTAACGTGCATGTCTGCTAACTCAGGGAGAGTAGACGACGGCAGAAAGCAACGCGGTGGCAAAGGCCGCGAAGCGATAGCAGAGCAAGTCACAGCGGGGAGCGCGCAAGCGCTCCCCGCGCTGCGTGGACGCGAAGTATGCTCCTCTGCTTCAAAGCCCATGGTGGTGCTGGGTACACTTCTTGCATGACGCGCCGACGATGGATTGCCGACACCTGGGATTCAACACGCACCACCGCTTCGCTGACGGGCGAGCAGGCCGAGCACCTGGCACGCGTGCTTCGAGCACAACCGGGTCAGATCTTCGACATCGTCGCAGACGGCTTTCTGCATCGTGCGGAAATCAGCACGGTACGCGAAGACGAAGTCATCTTCCTGCTGCATGAGGAGCATGAAGCGGAGGCGGCGCTTCCCGTCCGTCTGCTGCTCGCGGTCTTCAAGTTCGATCATCTTGAGTGGGGCATCGAGAAGGCGACGGAGCTTGGCGCGGCGCGAATCTCGCCCGTCATCGCGCGGCGCACAGAGAAACACCTGGCGCAGGCTGCGGGAAAGCGTGTCGAACGCTGGCGGCGCATCGTGCGCGAATCTGCGCAGCAGTCACGCCGGACGGATGTTCCCGTGGTTGACGACCCCGCGACGCTGAAGCAGGTATTGCAGGGAGTGGACGAGCCAGTAAAAATTCTGCTGGCCGAGACCGAGGAAGAGAACACACTACGTACAACACTGGAAGCAGCGCCAGCGAATGCGTCCGTCGTGCTTGCCATCGGCCCTGAAGGCGGATGGGCTGCCGAGGAAATGCAGATGTTTCGAGACAACGGCTGGAAGCATGTGACATTGGGTCCACGCATCCTGCGGGCTGAGACGGCTGCGATTGCGGCACTTGCCGTGACCTCCGCGTTCTACGACGGACGCTAAGGCTTTGCGTTTTCCTGCAGCTTGGCCAGCTCAAGCAGTTGCTGTGCCTTGCTTCGAACGCGATCCAGCAAAGCCTCGTCGGAGACCAGGCTTTCAAGCGTGGGCTTGATCGCGCCCATCTCAACCGCGCGGCCCGACTTCGCATCATCACTTAGGCGGATCATTACCGGATCAAGACCCAGGCGGTCATAACGATGCAGACGCTCAAGTTCAATGCCTGCCTGCAGCGTGCCTGCAAGCGACAGCATGTAATCAAGCGCTTCACTGAGCGGCTTGTTGTCCGTGTAGTTGAAGGCACAATGTACCTCTGGGCCGTCGGCGGGAGAGTACACCACATCCTTGATACCCATATTTGCCAGACCCTTAGATTTGGTCTCGCATGGTTTCAAACCCTTGCTGCGAACCAGCAGGGTACCCAACCGCGTACGGCCTGCTTCAGACAGGTGGAAGAGTACCTGCCCAGGATCGTTGCCTTTGTCCGGCTTGCCGGTGTACTCCGCCATGCCGCGCGGCGGCACGCTGATCTGCCAATGAGGAACCTGCAGGCCCGGACGGTCATAGTTCACCACCAGGCGATAAGCCGGTGCGCTTTCCTGTGCTGTTACGGCAGTTGTCGCCAGCATGGCGCATAGCAGGCTCGAGAACAAAACTTTCAACTTGCACCCATGCCGATTAGACTCTGGACCGTGTGTACATGGCAGATGGCGATGGCCAGCGCGTCCGCCGCATCGGCAGGTTCCGGCGCGCGCTCCAGGTGGAGCAGGCGGGCGACCATGAACTGCACCTGCTCCTTAGCTGCAAGGCCGTAGCCGACAACTGCGCTCTTGATCGAAAGTGGCGCGTACTCTGACACAGGCAGGTTCGCGGCAGCCGCCGCAAGCATGGCAACGCCTCGCACGTGGCCCAGCTTAAGAGCGCTTTTCGCGTTGGCTGCGAAAAATACATCTTCAATAGCGACTGAGTCAGGTGCGTAAGTTGCCAGCAGTCCCGTCAGTTCCAAATAGACCTGGTGCAAGCGCTGCGGCGTGGGCTGCTTCTTGTTGAGCCTGATGGCACCGGCGGCAACAGGCACCAGGCGGCGTTCGCGCGGCGTCTCTTCCACCTCGACCACGCCCCAGCCGGTGAACTCCGTGCCGCAGTCAATTCCGAAGACGCGCATAGATGGAGTGTAAACGGCAGCTTGGCTCCGCGCACATCAGGCACAGGTGCGGCGTATGCCGCCGGCAGCCGCGGAACGTTTCAGAAAGGTGCTGTGAACCTGTCGCTTACAGAACTCTTACACACAGGAGAGGCCTGTGGCCTTAGCGTTAGGGATGAGGCGTGACAGCAACGCGCCAAAAGGATGAATCGAATGTCCCCAGTTGTATCGCCAGAATTCTCGGAAGACACCAAAACCACCAAAGCCGGCAAAGAAGCCACCCGCGTTCGCGTGGTTGCAGCCGCTGCCGCGCAACGCGAAAAGGTCAAGCAGGACCTGCGCATGGGCCGCGAGCACCAGCAGGGCCGCATGAACTGGATCACGACCGTCGCCATGGGCCTGTTCCACGTGGGCGCGGTGGCCGCGCTGTTCTTCTGGTCGTGGAAGTACGTCGCCTGCTTCGCCGTGATGTACTTTCTGGCGATCAACGTGGGCATTGGCATGACCTACCATCGCCTGCTGACGCATCGCGGCTACCGTGTGCCGCGCGCGCTGGAAATCTTCATGACCGCCTGCGGAACCCTGGCGCTTGAGGGCGGACCGATTTTCTGGGTCGCCACCCATCGCGTCCACCACCAGCACAGCGACCAGGAAGGCGATCCGCACACGCCGCAGGACGGCCCGTTCTGGGCACACGTGGGCTGGATCATCACCGGCCGCGCTCTGCACTCGGAAACTGCCCTGCTCGGTCGCTACGTTCCTGACCTTACCCGCGATCCCGCGCAGCGCTGGCTCAGCAAGTGGCACTGGTTGCCGTTGACGATGTCAGGCGTCCTGCAGATGGGCCTCGGCTATTGGATCGGCGGCTGGAAGGGCTTCTTCGGCATGGTGCTCTGGGGCACGTTCCTGCGTGTCGTTATCGGCCTGCATGCCACGTGGTTCGTCAACTCGGCCACGCACATGTTCGGTGGCCGCCGCTTCGAGACCAAGGACGACTCACGCAACAGTTGGTGGGTGGCTCTGCTCACCGGCGGCGAAGGCTGGCATAACAACCACCACGCCCACCCCGTCAGCGCCCGCCACGGCCTGGTCTGGTACGAGTTCGACATCAACTATTACGGCATCTGGCTGATGGAAAAACTTGGCCTCGCCAAGAAGGTGCAGATCGCCAAGTGGGATCCGTCGAACCCTAAGCCCGCCGGAGCATAGGCAAGGCACATATAGAAGGGCCGCGAAGTTGACTTCGCGGCCCTTCTTTTCGTGTTTGGTAATTGACTAAGAAGCACGCTCGTCTTTACTAGTTCGATCTAAGGCTTCGCGAGTATGCCGAGGCCTGCATCAATCGCATCGAGCAACGTGTTATACGGATCGCCAGTGTACTGCCAGAACATTATGCCGCCAAGATGGTGCTGCTTCACATAGGCTGTACGAGCGGCTTCCGCCTGGGCATCGTTGTATGTAATAAAAGACTTTGTCTGAGCGTTGTAAAGGTAGGGTGTAGCAGCAGTCGCATCCCAAAAACGCACATAGCCCTCCTGATCGACAAGCGGCTCAATCTCGCCAAAAACAATCTCCTCTCCGCCGCCTGTGATCTCTTGCCAGAGACCGTTGTTTGTGGCCTCGACACCCTTCCAGCGGCGACCATAGAAAGGAACCCCCACGACGAGTTTTCGCGCAGGCACGCCGGCGGCAAGATTCTTCTTCACCGAATCATCAATGGAGATGTGCTTGGGATCAGCAGGAACGGTGTACAGAGGAGAGTCATGGCCGGTGCTCTTCGCCGTGTTGGAGTACCAGTCGTAACACATCATGTTTACGGTCGTGAGCCACTTTGAAGCTGCGCGCATGTCAGTGTGATCGAGCCAGATCTGCGTCGCTCCCGTGGCCGAAGAAGTGACCAGCGGGCGGCCAAAGCGCTTTGCTTCACGGTCGAAGCGCTGCCGCAACTCCTTCAGTAGAAGCGTGTAGGTTTCACGATCTTCCGGTCGTACCGTAGTGGTTTTTACGTGTGTGTAGCCCGGGTACTCCCAATCGATATCGACACCATCAAGCTTGTACTTTTCAACGGCCGCGACGGCAGAATCGATGAACTTAAGGCGGCCCTCCGGCGTAAGAGCCATATCAGAGAAGCCCGCCGAGCCGGTGCCCCCTCCACCAACAGAGATCAATATTTGCAGCTGGGGATTTCTTTTTCGCAGCTCAGTGAGTACAGAGAGGTTCGATGCATCGTACTCGCTCCTCTCGGCCACGACGCCATCCTTCAGTGCAAAGAAGGCGTAGTTGATACGTGTCATCTTCTTCGCCGCGATGGTTCCACCATCCAGCACTGTGCCGCTGCGGCCGAAGACATAGCCGACTACCTCGAATTTGGGGCGCTTTGGAAGGTGGGCGGCGTGAACCGGCAGCGTACACGCCAGAATGATGAGCAATGTGCGCGAGACCTGCATGCGTAAAGATACGTCATCCGACTGAAGTCTTGCATTTCACTTCTTACAATATGCAACTTCTTCAGCTCCTTTACCTGTTCCTCTGGTGACACAATACCTATGCGATGAACATCACCCGCAGGCGCGGTGCGATTGCCTTCTTCATCACGCTGGGCATCTGCCTGGTGGGACTGGCAGTTGCGCTGAATGTTGGCTGGATCATTGTCAACGTGAACGAACGCCGCATTGCCCTGCTAGTGCTTGGAATCATTCTTTTCGGCGTCTTGATCGCCGGCATGGTGCTGAATACGATTTTCCTGGTGCGTGAAATCCGCCGGAACGAGCGGCAGGACAGCTTTCTAAACGCCGTGACGCACGAGTTGAAGACCCCCATCGCATCCATCCGTCTGTACCTGGACACACTGCAGCGCCGTCCGCTGGAAGAGCCGCAACGTCAGGAGTTCTACAGCCGCATGCGCGAGGATAACGACCGCCTGCTGGCCACCGTCGAGCAGATTCTTCGCGCGGGCGAGGCCGGTGCCAAAGGCGTGCAGCGCAACCTGAAGGCACGCATGCCGGTCGATCTGCGTGCGCTGACGGCAGCGTGCCTGGCGGAGACAGTGCGGCGGCACCATCTGCCGGAAGATGCCGTTCGCCTGGACGACCAAACGAACGATGCGCCTGTCCTGGTGAGCGGCGATGCCGAAGGTCTGCGGACCGTCCTGCTGAACGTGCTGGACAATGCGGTGAAGTATTCGCCGGGCGGCGTGCACATTGTTGCGGAACTGTCCGCCATGCGTCGTGGCTCTGTGGTGCTGCGTGTCACGGATACTGGCGTCGGCATTCCACCTGCTCAGTTGCGGCGCGTCTTCCATCGCTTCTACAGGGTTGGCGGCGGCGCTATTGCCAAGGTGAAAGGCACCGGCCTGGGCCTGTTTATCGTGCGGGCCATTGTGCGGCAGCATGGCGGCGAGGTGACTGCGCAGAGCTACGGCGAGGGCCGCGGAACCACCATCATGCTGCAGTTACCATTAGCTGCTCAAAACGGCGAGGGTCGCACGGAACGGGTAAGTGCATGAGCGATGGACCGCTGATCGCGCTCATTGAAGACGAGGAACACCTGGCGGACGCCCTCCTGTTCAACCTGCGTGCTGAAGGCTACAGAGTGCACCACGAAGCGGATGGCGATGCCGCGCTGGAGTGGCTCCTACACGCGCAGGAGCGGCCATGTGCCGTGCTGCTGGATGTAATGTTGCCGGGCAAGGAT
This sequence comes from uncultured Terriglobus sp., assembly GCA_964250115.1. GTDB lineage: Bacteria > Acidobacteriota > Terriglobia > Terriglobales > Acidobacteriaceae > Terriglobus. The sequence goes on along the minus strand of CAXUEW010000008.1, from coordinate 4,193 downwards.
GGATTTACCATTGCCCGTTCCCTTCGCGAAGCGGGGGTCTACGTTCCCATCCTGATGCTGACGGCTCGTGACCGGGCTGAAGACGTGCTGGAGGGCTTCGAGTCCGGCGCGGACGATTACCTGAACAAGCCGTTCGATCTCTCCATTCTGCTGGCCCGGCTTAACGGTCTGCTGCGCCGCATGCAGTGGCAGCAGGAAACTGCGGTTGACACTGCGGTGGCTTCCCTGCCGGAGCCTGATGATGTTCGAGAGGTCTATGAGTTTGACGGCAAGACCATCCGCTTCGACACGCTGGAAATCCACGCCAATGACAAGGTGACACGCCTGACGCTGATGGAGGCGGACCTGCTGCGCTACCTGCTTGGCCGTGAAGGCAGAGTTGTCTCCCGAAAGGAGATTCTGGAAGAGGTCTGGCGCGTGCGCGAAGACACGGATACCCGCGCCATCGACAACTTCATCGTGCGCCTGCGGCGGTACCTGGAAGACGATCCGGTCCGGCCCAAACATCTGCTGACCGTGCGCGGCGTGGGTTATCGCTTTGTGAATGTCACAGAGCCTGCACCGTAAGCGGGACCGCGAGCGTCCAATCGCTACACTGGTACCGAGGGCAGCGCTGACATTGTGCGGATTCTGACGCGTTACATTCTGCGCGAAGTGCTGTCGCATGCGGTCCTGGGTGGCGTCCTGTTCACCTTTGTGCTGTTCATGCGCGACCTTGGACGCATCCTGGAACTGCTGGTGCGCGGTTCGGCCTCTGTGCAGGCGGTTTCCCTTGTCTTCCTTTACACGCTGCCCAACACCCTGCTGCTGACCATCCCCATGACAGTGCTGGTAGGCATCCTGCTGGGACTGAGCCGCCTCTCCGCCGACAGCGAAGTGACCGCCATGCGCGCTGCAGGTTTCGGCACCATGCAGTTTGTGCGCGTGGTATCTATCGCGGCGGGCGCGGCCTTTTTACTTGGCCTGTTCAATTCACTGTATGTTGCGCCGCGATCTGCCTCTGCGCTGCTGCGGCTTGAGTCGTCACTGCGCACGCAGCAGGCCAGCTTTGAAGTGCAACCGCGGGTCTTCTACGAAGATTTTAAGAACTACGTCCTCTACGTCCAGGACACGCGGCCCGCGCAGGGTGCCACACTGTGGCGTCACATATTTCTTGCCGACCTGACCGAGCCTGCCACACCTCGCATTACCACGGCTGAGCAAGCCATTGTTCTGCCGGCATCGCAGGCCTCGTTGCGGCTCCATTTTCATGACGGCTCCAAGCACGAGACCTCTCCGAAAGACCCGAATCAGTACGACATCTCCACCTTTCAGGAGACGGACACACCCATCCAGACCGGTGCGCAGGAAGACCTGAAGCTGGGCCACGCGGACACGCCGCTGATCGCAATGCCGGCGCATGAACTATGGCGGAAGCGGCACGAAGCGCAGGGCCGAGCTTACCTGATCGAAATGCACAAGCGGCTGTCATACCCGGCCGCCTGCCTGGTGCTGATGCTGGTGGGCGTTCCATTGGGATTGTCCTCGCGGCGTGGCGGCAAGAGCACCGGCTTCGTGCTAACCGTGGCGCTTGTCTTCGTCTACTACTTCTTTTCGTCAGTCGGCGTCGCTCTTGCCAAGCAAGGCAAGATACCGCCTGGCGTGGGAGTCTGGACCGCGAACCTGATCTTCGCCGCGGTGGGTGTGCTATTGCTGCGGCAGGCTACACGTGGTGACGTTGCGCCGCGCGGCACAGCGCTGGTGCGCGCCTTCAGCAACATCGGCGTGGCATTGGAGCGGCGGCTGCCCGCACGCTTTCGGTCCGCGCCGGCCGTGCCACAAGAAGGCAGTGTTGCGGACAGGCGACCGTCCGGTCGCTTACTGCGCAACAGCCGCTTCCCGCTTATCTTTGACGACTACGTCATGCGCGAGTTTCTGACGACCTTCGGCCTGGTGCTGTTGTCTTTCATTGCCTTGTCGTTGATCTTCAGCTTCTTCGAACTGATTGGGGACATCTTCCGCAATCGCACCCCGCTGATCACCGTGGGTGACTACCTGCTGAACCTGATCCCATACATGCTCTACAACCTGACGCCGCTATGCGCCCTGCTTGCGGTGCTGGTGACTCTCGGCTCGCTGACGCGCACCAGCGAATTGATCGCCATGAAGGCCAGCGGCGTCAGCCTGTACCGCCTGATTGCGCCGTTGCTGGCGCTTGCCGGTATCTTTGCCGCGGGACTGTTTGCGTTTGATGAGTTCTACTTGCCGGCGGCCAATCGTCATCAGGAGGCGTTGCGCTCCGTTATCAAGGGCAAGCCCGCGCAAACATTTTTGCGGCCCGACCGCAAGTGGATCAGCGGCCAGCAGGACTCAGTCGGCGAACCCGCTCGCATCTTCTACTACCAATTTTTCGACCCGGACAAGAATGTCTTTGCGAACCTGACCGTCTTTGAGTTTCAGCCCGGCAGCTTTCACCTGCGTAAGCGCATCTTTGCCAGTTCCGCGCACTGGGACGCGCATGTACAGCAATGGGTGCTGGAAAACGGCTGGCAGCGCACCTTCCAGGGCGATTCCATTGCCGACTACACGCCGTTCACCATCGACACATTTTCAGAGATTCGTGAGCAGCCCAGCTACTTCAAGAAGGAGAGCCGGCAATCGCAGGAAATGAGCTTTGGCGAGTTGCGCGACTACATCCGTGACCTGCAGCAGAGCGGCTTCGACACCATGCGGCTGCGCGTGCAGTTGAATCGCAAGCTGGCATATCCGCTGGTTACGCTGGTCATGGCGATCTTCGCCGTGCCATTCGCACTCAGCATGGGCAAACGTGGTTCGCTGACCGGCTTTGCCATCGCCATCTGGATGGCTGTTGCTTATACCGTAGTCGCGAGTGTCTTCGAGGCCATGGGCAATGTGAACGCGCTACCGCCCATGCTCGCGGCCTGGTCGCCCGATCTGTTGTTCGGCATGGCAGGCGGATACCTGCTGTTGCGTACACAAACGTAGAATATCCATGTAGCCGCGAACATAAAGCAGCACGCCGGCAAACATCCGATCCGATTGAGAGAACCTGATGCGATTTCTGACTGCTTTACTTCTGATTGCAACCGCCGCGTCCGCGCAAAGTACCGGCGCAAAAAGCAGCCCTGCAACTCACCGTCCCACTGCCCGCGTTCCAAGGATGCCCGTGCCCGCTGAAGCGAAATCCGATCCGAAAGCCACCGAAGGCATTGCAGCCGCCGGTACGATGCCCGCTGCAACGGGACCTTCGTCCCCGCTCTATGCACTGCGCATTGTCGATCTGAAGATTGGTGACGGCGAACTCGCGCGTGCTTCCGCGCCGGGTGCCATTGTCTTCTACACGGTGCATTACACAGGCTGGCTCACAGACGGCACCAAGTTCGACTCGTCTGTCGACCGCAACGAGCCGTTCGTCTTTCCCGCAGGCGCAAAGCGCGTCATTACCGCGTGGGACACCGGCTTTGAGGGCATGCGCGTGGGCGGCAAGCGCCGGCTGATTGTGCCCTATCAGCTCGCCTACGGAGCGGCGGGCAGCCCCCCCGTAATCCCGGCGAAAGCCGATTTGATTTTCGACGTGGAGCTGCTGGGCCAGGGCGATACACCGCAGCCGGTTACGGGTGCCGCACCGAAACCCGCTGAATCCAACCCTGCAAACTCCGCCGCTCCAACTAAACCCGCGGAACGCCCTGAAGAGCACCACGAATAATCATGCTGGAAAAACTCAAGCCGCTGGAGCCATACCTGAAGCGCTACCGCAAGCAGTTGATGCAGGGTGCGGTCGCGGTGCTGTTGTACAACGGATCCAAGGTCGCAGTGCCGCTGCTGATTGGCCGCGCCGTAGATGATGTGGCTCACCACGGCTCCGAGCACATCATCCTCCGGAATACAGCACTTCTGCTGATTGTTGCTGTAGTTGCTGCGGTGTGCCTGTATGCCACGCGCTGGATCATCATCGGCGCCTCGCGTGAAATTGAGTTCGACCTGCGCAATGACATGTTTGCTAACCTCGAGCGGCAGTCGATTTCGTTCTTCCATGAGCACCGCACCGGCGACATCATGGCCCGGACCACGAATGACCTGAACGCCGTTCGCCAGTTGCTTGGCCCGGCCATCATGTACTCGGCGAACACGGTTGTCTTTACCGCGGCGGCGCTACCGTTCATGCTGCGCATCTCGCCACGGCTAACGTTGTT
>CAXUEW010000007.1:30688-31064 GCA_964250115.1 uncultured Terriglobus sp. | reverse complement strand
ACATCTTGAACCATCCTAACTTCAACGCTCCTGGCTTCGGTGGTAACGGTGTTACCTCCGTCGCGGGATCGCTGAACTTCACCAGCCCAAACTTTGGACAGATTGCATCGACACGTGAGGCTCCATACGGCTCACGTCAGATTCAGTTTGCTTTGAAGCTCTACTACTAACTCAGCTTTACCGCTGGATCTTTGGAGCGCGCCTCACGGCGCGCTCCAAAGTGTTTTTAGAACCTGTAAAAGTTGTACTCTGACCAAGTTAGTAAAGGCAGCACCGCAAACTTGAAGGTTGAGCATGGGCGATAAACACAAATTGCTGAAAGTGCTTGGCGGCCTCCTTTTGGCGGCTTGCGGTCTGGGTGTGGCGCAACAATCTT
>CAXUEW010000007.1:23407-30678 GCA_964250115.1 uncultured Terriglobus sp. | reverse complement strand
GACAGACGCTTGTCGTACCACGGAGCGCGCCATAACCGGCGCGCTTCGTGGTGTTTGTAGGCTAACGAACGCTATAATTTAGCTCAGTCCGCGGCTGCGTTGGTATTAGCCGCCAAAGGTTTCGCGTGAGCGAGAAGTACAGCGAGATATACGATACTCCGCGGGTGCTCTTCGGTCTGCTGGTTGTGGGCTGCTGGTGCGTCGCAATGGCGCAACAACCTGCCGCGAAGAAGCGCTCTGCCACACCTGCTAGCACCTCTAAAGCCACGAGTACTGCCGCAGCCCAGAGCACTGCGTTTCAGAGTGCACTGGCCCTGTATCAGAAGGGTGACTTCAAAGAGGCCGCAGTCCAGCTTGAAACGCTCCTGCACCGGTTGCCGAAGAGCGCCGAAGCCCACGAACTGCTCGGCCTGACCTATGCTGCGCAAGCACGCATGGCCGACGCGGTCCAGCAGTTGCAAGCTGCCGTGACGCTGAACCCTAAGTCGGTACCGGCAGAGAACAATCTCGCCGCCAGTCTGATGCATGCAGGCAAGCCGCAGCAAGCTGTGGCGGAGTACCGAAAGGCGCTCGCGCTGGACGCACAGGATTATGAAGCCAACCGGAGCCTGGCGGGGCTATATTTGCAGGCCAACCGCATTGCCGACGCCATGCCGCTGCTGGAGCGCGCGCGACGCGCCCGTCCGGATGCTTACGACAATGGGTACGATCTTGCGCTCGCCTATTTATTGATGGATCGACCAGCCGAGTCGCGGCATTTAGTCGAAACGCTGATTCAACAAAAGCCTTCCGGTGAACTGCATACCCTGCTCGGTCGAATCAACGAGAGGCAGGGGCGATATTTGGACGCAGCGAAGGAATTCGAAGAGGCGGCCCATCTGGATCCCAGCGAGGACAACCTGTTCGTCTGGGCGAGCGAACTGTTGCTGCACCGCACCTATGTTCCAGCCATTGAGATATTCCGGCAGGCGAGTGCGCGCTATCCGCAATCACCGCGTTTGCTGATTGGTCTGGGCATGTCCCTCTACGCGCGGGGTGAGTACGAGGAGGCAATTCGATCCCTGGTAAAGGCGGCAGACCTGGATCCCCGTGACCGTCGCTGCTTCCTGTACCTTTCAAAGGCGTTCCTGAGTTCTCCCAGCCAGGCAGATGACGCCATCGAACGCTTCAGACGCTATGCGGAACTTGAGCCCGGCAATAGCCTGGCCCAGTATTACTATGCGATCAGTTTGTGGAAGGGAAAACGACTTGAGAGCCAGGGAGTCGACTACGCCGCGGTGGAGTCGTTGCTCAAGAAGTCGATTGCGCTGGATGACGCCTTCGCCGACGCACACCTGCAACTGGGAATCCTTTACACCGATCAGCACGCATACGATAAAGCGTTCCCTGAGTACCAGCGTGCTCTGCAACTGGCTCCGAACTCTGCCGACGCGCATTTCAGAATGGGGCGGTACTACCTCCACGCCGGTGAAAAGGCAAAGGCGGAAGGCGAATTAGGAATCTTCAAGAGCCTGCAGGCGAAACATCAGGCGGAAGAAGATAAGGCCAGAGCAGAGGTGCAGCAGTTTGTGGTGTCAGCGGGAACGGCGCCGGCGACGCCCTAAAGCGGTTTCTATGAAGTCTCAGCGCCGCATGTACCAAGGGCTTTTAGCCCGTAGTCTGTGTGCGGCACACTGGACAAATATGACGCCCTGAAACGCGATCACCTCTCTGCGTACTCTGCTCCTAGCGTGCTTGACGGTAGCGTCGAACATGCCATACCGAGACGATACCTTCCCCAGTAATGCCGAGAACGCCACTTCAGCCGATATGGGTGCGCTTACCCTTGTACCTTCAATGCAAATTGCAGGACACGGGCAGCTTGCGCTTCAATGATCTGGCCAAACGCAGGCGAGTTCAGGTCGATAACTGGCGCTATCAGGTTGACGTGATTCACACTAAAGCCTTCGATCCGGAACTGCACACCTGTTTTTTCGCTGAGTGCAAATGTCTTGTTGAGCGAGGCGTCCAGGCTACCAAAGCCAGGACCGTTTATGCTGTTCCGTTGTTCATTGCCGAATTGCCCGGCATTCGCCTTTTCCAAGCATGAGCCACGGGGCTGGACCGGACATGTGGAGGCTCGATACGTAATCCAGATTCTTGGAGAAGGTGTAGGCGAGCGTGTAATTCAGGTTCGGCGAGCCGCGCCGCGTGACAGAGACCTGTGCCGAGTGGAAGCTTGCATTCGCATTGCCTTCCACCAGTCCTGCCGTACCTAACTGGCACGTGCCCGTGGTCAAGGTGCAGCCGGAGTACAAGCAGCGAAGGTTGTTTGAGCCAAGTGCGGATTTTGTGCCGTATTCGGAATGGGAAAGAACGCAAAGAAACGGGCAGTGATGGGGTTGATCTTTCCAGCTAGATTGTTGCCGTACGGCGCCCTCGTAGAGTTGAGAAGAATGGGTGCATCTGCCGAGAAGTCGCCGTTGCGTTAGGCCACGGTCGGCACCACTACGCCATGGGCGATGTCCTGAATGTTTCGAAGGCCTTCATAGTATGCAAAGAAATAGGCATGATTGTGAACAATCGGGCCGCCTGCCGTGCCTCCGAACTGGTTCTGCTTCATCCGCTCCTTACGCGGAGCGAAGTAGTTGTTGGCATTGAGTACGTCATTGCGCAGCAACTCGTACATGGTTCCGTGAAACTTGTTTGTGCCTGAGCGTGTAACGATGGTGGTGGTTCCGCCGAACTCGACGGGTGCGGTGGTGGTGAGGATGCGGAACTCGGCAATGGCGTCGGCGGGTGGCCGAACCGCATGGTCGGCATCCATGCGGTTGGTGTCGCGCTGTGCATGCTTTTGTGCTGTGCCTGTCGATATAATCACGACCTCGACTCCCGGCACAACAGCCTTGGTAGCATCTGTGACGACGCCCCGCAACAAAGCAGTAGCGCTTTGCCCAGACGCTGTGTGAACCAGCAGTGCCAGAACAGGCGCGATTGTAAGGCGCAGCAAATGACGCTTCGTGGGAACCTCATCTTGCAGAAATCTGAGCAAGACGAAGGCTAATCGCCGCATCGTCTTTCCGCATCCACCGGAAAGTTGACGAAAGTACCCCCGTGCGTAGGAGAAGGAGCGCTCTTAGACGGGTCGTTGTGGGTAGTGCTCTTGGGCAGGCATAAGCCGATACGAGTGATGTGCACGATTTGCCCCTTGTCCGAAGCAAGCGCGTTACAACGTTAGAAGATGTACACAGTAGGTGGGGACTAACCATGAGCAACAACAGCACAACAACCAAACTGAGTGCGGCAACGCTTCACGCTCTTCTGCCAGAGGTTCGCGTGCCGGCCTATCGGCGAGAGGAACTCCAGCAACATACAGTGCACATCGGGGTGGGAGGCTTCCATCGCGCGCACCAGGCGGTTTATCTGGACGATCTGCTGGCGGTACCGGGCAATGAGCGCTGGGGCGAGTGCGGTGTGGGTGTGCTGCCGTCAGACGATCGCATGCGCGATGCGCTGCTTGGACAGGACTGCCTGTACACGGTCGTTGAGCGCAGTGCCGCGGGACAGTCAGCGCGAGTCATTGGCTCACTGGTGGACACACTCTACGCACCGGCAGAGCGGGAGATCGTCATCGAGCGCATGGCCGCACCCGCAACGCGCATCGTATCGCTCACCATTACCGAGGGCGGCTACTTTCTGGATGAAGCCACGGGCGAGTTTCTCTCCGGCCATCCGGCGATCCAGCATGACCTGCAGCACCCGGATGCTCCCGCCAGTTCCATGGGCCTGATCGCGGCCGCGCTGGAGCGGCGGCGACAGCGCGGCTTGCCTGCGTTCACCGTGATGTCGTGCGACAACCTGCAGGGTAACGGAGACATCACGCGGCGCGTGCTGCTTGGCTATACCGGCCTCGGTAATCCCGCACTGCAGCAGTGGATCGCAGAGAAGGTCGCCTTTCCCAACAGCATGGTGGACCGCATCACGCCGGTCACCACGGCGGCAGACCGTGCATTGGTTGCGGAATGCTTTCAGCTTGAAGACGCATGGCCCGTGGTAACGGAACCGTTCCGTCAGTGGGTGGTCGAGGACCACTTCTCGAACGGCAGGCCGGCTTGGGAGACCGTCGGCGCGCAGATGATCCAGGATGTAGCGCCCTACGAGATCATGAAGATGCGGCTGCTCAACGGCAGCCATCTCGCAATGGCCTACCTGGGCGCGCTCGCGGGCTTTACCTACGTGCATGAGATTTTGGCCGATCCGCTCTTTCGCGACTTCATCGCGGCTTTTATGGAAGAGGTCACTCCGGTCGTTCCTGTTATTCCGGGCACTTCGGTGACGGAATACAAGCAGACGCTGATGGAACGCTTTTCAAACCCAACGATCAACGATCAGGTGACTCGCATCTGTTCGGAGGGATCGGCCAAGCATCCCAAGTGGCTGCTGCCAACCATTACAGAATTGATCGCGAAGCATGGCGAGACAAGACTATTGAGCCTGGTGGTCGCAAGCTGGATCTTCTACCTGGGTCATGGCGTAGATGAGCAGGGACATCCGCTTGACATCATCGATGCGCGCGGTCCGGAACTGACTGCTCTCGCGGCCTCGTCCGGCGTAACGCCCACGCCAGTGTTGCAGGTGCGATCCATTTTTGGAGAGCAGTTGCCGGCAAATGCCTTGTTTGTGCGGGCGGTTGAGAATGCTATGCGTTCCCTGGCTGGGGAAGGCACACGATCCACACTCCGTACTTATCTTCGTGCCGCGCAGTCTCATCGAAGCGAAGGCTGATTAGTTACAAAGCTGAACTGGCTGCCTTCACCGTTGAAGTCGTCCGGCACTGTATTCCCGTGAATGCCTTCAGGTAGCAGGGCCGGAAGTCAGTGCGCAAGAGGTTTGGCGGACGATCGTAGTTCGGCTTTTCATAGACCAATACGCTCATGTCCATCGACTTCCAGTTAGCGATAGCGGGACAACACTACGAATACCTTGTTTCGCATGAAGTCTTCGGTCACATCGTGCAGAACCATGCACACAAACATGCAACATTGTGTATCGTCTGTCAAGGAAGAGGAACCGCGGACCAACGTTGTTTGTGTTCGGACGGCGAACAGAACGGGCCTGCCCAACGCAGTTTGGGGAGCCTTTTCGTGGGCGCACTGGTGATCCGGTAGCAGCCAGGAGCATCCTCGACGCGCAAGCGGTTCCAGAACCTGAGCTTGCTTAGATCATGCCTAGTGCAGCTACGCCAATTCGCCTGAAATCAAATCAGCCCTCAGAGTGCCTGCAAGAGCGTCATGGCCGCACGCTTCGCCGATTCACCTGGATTGGATACTGCTTGGAGATACATCTCAACTGCCGCGCCGTCCAGTAGAAGTAACAGTTGATCTGCAAGCGCATTGCGATTGCGGCGATTTGGTTCCAGGATTTCATAAATCATCTGACGCAACTTCTGTTTGTATGTGGTGACTAAGGCGTACATTCTGCCCTCTGGCTCCGGTGTTTGCATGCTTGCGTGAATGAACGGACAGCCCCGGCCACTTCTGTCTTTGGCTTTACGCTCAAAAAGCGAGAATAGGGCGAGAACCCGCTCCTCTTCGTTCTTGCTTGCGTCTTTATGGATGCTTGCAAGCGTAGTCGCCATCAGTTCTTCATACACGGACAGGACCAAAGCATCTTTCGAAGCGAAGTGGTTGTAGAGCGTCATTCGCGCAACGCCCGCACTCTCTATCAATTCATTGACGCCGACGTTGGCAAAACCCTTACTGATGAACAGCGATTTGGAGGCTTTCAGCAGCCGTTCCTGGCCGCTCGCATCGTCGAGCTGCTTCGGCACTTTGCGCAAAGTTTTCTTCTTAATCATGAATCCATTATATATATAGACCGATCTATCTACATAGAATAGCGGAAGAATCTTGAGAAGCCGCCAGGAGAAAACATGAAGATTGCACTCATCGGAGCTACAGGATTTATCGGCAGCGGGATCCTTACAGAGAGCCTGGAACGTGGGCATCAGGTCACAGCCATTGTTCGTTCACCAGAGAAGCTGCCCCAGCACGCCAGATTGCAGGGCAAGAAGGGTGATGCCAACGACGCACATGATCTAGCCAGACTGATTGCCGGGCATGATGTGCTTATCAGCGCCTTCAATGCGGGCAAGGACGCAACTGGCAAAGGTACGCAGTTCATCATCGAGACCGTGAAGCAGGCTTCGTTGCGGCTCCTGGTGGTAGGGGGAGCGGGAAGCCTGGAAGTCTCTCCCGGCAAGCGCCTCGTGGATGAGCCAGACTTTCCGGCTGAGTGGAAGGAAGGTGCCCTTCGCACAGCGGCGTTCCTCGACCTCTTACGCGGAGAAAAGGATCTGGATTGGATATTCATCAGCCCGCCCGCAGTGATTGCGCCGGGTGAGCGTACCGGAGAGTATCGCGTGGGTGGAGACCAGCTTCTTACGGACAGCAAAGGTGAAAGCCGTATCTCCGTATCGGACTACGCCGTTGCAATGCTCGATGAAGCCGAGCGCCCGCGGCATAAACAGCAGCGTTTCACTGTGGCGTACTAAGCCACCTTCACGGACGAATGTGCCGGCTCGGTAGCTGAATCGAAAAGGAAAAGTTATGAGATTGCGACGACTTGGCTGGGCAGGTGTGGAACTTGCCTGTGCGGGAGAAAACCTCCTTATTGACTATGTCCAGGACCTCGCGCCGATGGCACCGTTTCTGCAAACGGGGCCGGAAGCATTTCCAACTGCTTCGAACATGGGCGCTGCGGTTGCGGCTCTGCTGACGCACCTCCATGCCGATCACGCGGACCCGGATGCGCTTGCCTTGGCACTGCGGGAAGGGGCACCGGTTTACAGACCGGAAGCCTCTTCCGGCTACCCGAATGATGTGGAGCTTACCGTAATTGCCGAGGAAAAGTTTCGCAGGCAATCCCTCAATCAGCAAATAATTGGCGGTTGGAAAGACTTTCGCATCGGCTCTTATTGCATGACATCCGTGCCGGCGGTCGATGGCTTTGGCGACCCGCAACATAGTTGGGTTGTTGAAGCTGATGGGAAGCGTATCTTTCACGGCGGCGATTCATTGTTCCACGGTAACTGGTGGCGCGTGGCTCATCATTTTGGCGAGATTGACGTGGCTTTTCTGCCTGTGAACGCGCCGGTCTGTAACTGGCCCCATCTGCAGCCACCCTCGTCCAAAGAGGCGACGATGACGCCAGAAGAGGCTGCTCTGGCGGCGCACCTTATGGGTGCGCGATGTGTCGTCCCGATTCATTACTGTGATCTGAACCATCCCGCA
>CAXUEW010000007.1:7175-23397 GCA_964250115.1 uncultured Terriglobus sp. | reverse complement strand
ACTATATCGAAACGCCAAACGCTGTCCAAAGGCTTCAGCGCAGAGCAGCCGACTACAACATTCAAACCTTGGAGTTGGTTCCAGGCAAGTGGATGACGATCCACTAAGGCGGCTTCGATGAATGCAAATGCACCCTCTTACCAATCGCGACCCTGGTTCTCCGTCGTTACAGTAGCATTGGCCTCCTTCATCCTGATCACCACAGAATTTCTGCCCGTCGGCTTCATCGAACGGCTCGGGATGGCGTTCCACGTCATGCCTGGCACAGCGGGACTGATGGTTACTGTTCCTGGGATTGTGGCGGCCTGCGCTGCTCCCCTCGCTACCGTTATTGCGGGGCGTGTGGACCGAAGGCTGGTGCTCAATGCTTGCCTCGTGTGTGTTTCCATTTCGAACATTGTGGTCGCGCTGGCTGGAACGTTTGCAGTTGCGCTCGTGGGCAGGGCTATCCTCGGCATAGCTGTAGGTGTCTTCTGGAGCTTCAGCATTGCGGCTGCACGAAGGCTGGTGTCTGAGCACGCAGGGCATTGTGCCACGGCGATGGTTCTCGCCGGAGTTTCGGTGGGAACAGTTGTGGGCGTACCGGTTGGTTCTGCGCTAGCGGTGATCGCAGGATGGCGGTCAGCCTTCGGCAGTGCGGCCGTGATATCCCTCGCCGTTCTAATTCTCCTCAGCTTCTTGGTGCCCAGTCTTCCCGGGTCGCAAAGCACCTCATTCGGCTCTCTTCTCGGCTTGTTGCGCAATCGCTCGCTGCTGATTGGATACGCACTGATCGGCCTTTCAACAGCTGGGCACTTTGCGACCTACACCTACCTTCAACCGTTTCTCTCGAACCATGCAGGCTTGGAGACGCCGGTCTGAACTGGGAACTTGTCGCTTACGGCGTGGCTGGTGCGGCTGGAACCTTTCTGGGCGAGCGCGCCGCTTCTAACAACCTTCAAAGGACGTTCCTGATCGTTGTGGTTGCGCTTGCCACATCATCCTTCTGAGTCCTTTGCTTGGCAGTTCAGTTCTTGTTCTTGTCCTAGTGGTTCTTTGGGGAGCGGCGTTTGGTGCTATACCCGTTTGCACGCAACTCTGGACTTACAGATCTGCCCCACAGCAGCTCGAAGCTGCCTCAGCCCTCGGCATGACAGTGTTCCAGATCGCTGTGGCAGCTGGATCCTTCTGTGGCGGCGTCGCATTCGATAGCCGTGGCCTCACAGCAACCTTTGAACTTGGTGGCAGTCTCATCGCGCTCTGCGTGATTGCAATCGCATTCTCTAAATGAAGCAGTGCCGCTGATGAATGAGTGAGGGTTGGGCAGGCTAAGCACAAATACAGGCCGACGAGATCGTGAGGCCACTTGCGAAATAGGAACCGGTGTGAAGAAGGACGCTCGCCTTCCTTGAGAAAGGCTCAGTCGAGTGCGTCGAATCTAATCAGGTTCAAACTGTGGCGTGCCGGTGCATGCGCTCCATTGTGCTGACGAACTTCTGTAGGTCAGTTCAACTGGCCTTCGCAGCGTCGTGTCCATCCCTATCGATACCACATTCACGAAACAAATCGTGATTGACCTGCGGTCACGCTTCGCCCTGGCTTACGTCCAGTTTGGCATCACTTACAGCAGACTTTGAAATATACCGTTACAGCAGCTTTTCTGGTTCCACTTACTGCATTCTTATATTCCCGTTACTAGCATTACCGATGGCCTTGGGAGATCCACAACCCCTCCTATCGCTGAACGGGAGCAGTATGAAAAGTAGCAAGCTTTCCAAGCTGATCGTCCACGCGTCCGTGGTCACGGCTATTACCCATCTCAGTCTGCAACTTACAGCACAAACTATCAGCAGCGCGCATATTTCAGCAATTAGCTCATCATCAACCGACACTCTGGCTAGCGGTAACGGTGTAGAGGCCGAGCAGGATGCACCGGCAAGCACTCAGGACGACTCCAACTTCTTTTCGCGTTTCGCTCACTTCTACCAACGTGACTGGAAAGGCACGCTGCCCAGCGCGCCTCCAGCAACACGGCGAGCGCTGGATGCGCCATTCAATTCACCGCCTTATCCAAGTTCCGATTGGGGCTATGGTGGTTCACCTGCCATTGGTGTACCCGATGGCAATGTGTATCCGCTGATGACCGCGTTGAAACTACAAAACCATCGCACAAAGGTCTACGGCTGGATCGCACCCAGCTTCAACGCGAGCACTTCTGATAAGAATAATTTCCCGCTATCCTACGATGTGTTTCCAAATAGCGTGGTCTTGAATCAGGCGGTTATTTATCTGGAACGCACACCAGATACCGTGCAGAACAAGCATTTCGATTTCGGATACCATCTCACGGCTTTTTACGGCAACGACTATCGCTTCACCACGGCGAAAGATTATCTGAGTGGGCAGCTGCTACAAAAAAATCGCCGCTACGGCTTTGATCCAGTGCTGGAGTATGCGGACTTGTACTTCCCGGTCAAAGAAGGTCTGAACGTGCGGATCGGCCGGTTCCTTTCGGTCCCCGGCATTGAAGCTCAGTTGGCTCCAAACAACTACAATATGACACACTCGCTGCTGTACACCATTGATCCTTTTACCGACACAGGAATCATCGGCACACTAAAGTTAAATAAGCAGTGGATGGTACAGCTAGGCATGTCCGCAGGTCATGACGTTGCTCCCTGGTCGGATGACCGTAAACCCTCCTTGATCGCCTGCGTAAATTACTCGACAGGGAGTAATCACGATAACTTCTACGCCTGCGCCAACGGTATCAATGATGGCAAATATGCCTATAACAACTTGCAGCATTATGACGGAACCTGGTACCACCGTTTCAATGCGAAGTGGCACATGGCAACGGAGGCCTGGTACATGTACGAGCGCGAAGTGCCGAACGTAGCGGGCAATGTCGCAAACCCTGTAGCGACAGAGACGGGTGCGAACGGCGCAGTGTGTGCCGCAGGGCAACAGCGCTGCACGGCTCCGGAGTATGCCATCGTGAGTTACATCAACCGTGAGATCAATCCAAAGCTCACGGTGGGGTTTCGTTCAGACCTTCTGAATGACAAAAAGGGGCAACGCACCGGCATTGCAACAAAGTACACCGAGAACACGTTGTACGCGACGAAGTACTTCGGAAGCACAGTGCTACTTAGGCCCGAAATCCGGTTCGATCACTCATGGGACAAGCTGGGCTACAACAACGGAACGGCAAGTAACCAATTCTTTGTGGGTGCGGACCTGATCTATAAATTCTAAGTGTTCTTTACAATCTGGATGAAGCGTGGGCCTTAGGCTCCATACACAGCGAAGGGCGGAGCTGAAGCTCCGCCCTTCGCCTGTGTAACGCGTCAAAAGTCTAATCGCAATGCTACTTGCCCGGTTCTGTTGCCAGCGTTTTCAGCCGTTTGCGTCGCCGTAATCTGCCCAAACGAATCCGGTGCAGAGACGTTGAGAGCCGGCGGCGCGAAGTTGGGGTGATTCGGCAAATTGGTGAACGTAGCTTCAAAGCGCAGTCTTACCGACTCGCGCAAGGGAAACGTCTTTGCCAGACCTCCTGCAATTGCCGTGGTCCCAGGACCCACCAGGCTGCCGACCGCGCAGTTTCCAATTCGCCCTGGACCGGGCACCGGGTTGAACGCAGAAACATCGAAATAGTTACCTAGGGAGCGATTCGCCGGTACCGGGTTGCCGTTGCAATCCGGGCGCAGCGCGGCACCGCGAAAGACAAGGTTCAGGTTAGCCGTGTCATAGTTCGGGCTTGTGATCGGTGTTAGGTAAGGACCGGTTTGCCAGAGCGAAACGGTGCTGACCTCCCAACCGCCCAGCAATCCATCCAGCAGCGAGTTGCTGCCGCTCAGGTACTTGCGCCCGCGTCCCAGCGGCAGCTGATAAATCGCCGAAGCGACGATACGATGGCGGCGGGTTCCAACCACATTGCCGCGGTTCGCGCGCAGGTTGAAGCGGTCGGCAACCGGTGTTCCATAATTCACTTCTGGCGCGAAGACGCTGGGAGCGTCACCGGCAGCATTGCTCAGGTTTTTGGCCCAGGTGTGATTGAGCTGGAAAAAGAGACCGTGGTTGAGCCGCTGATTGAACTCGGTCTGCAAGGCCTGATAGTTTGCGTTGCCTGCATTCTCGCTGGATAGAATGCGCCCCCAGTTTGGATACGGGCGCTTGCTGTAGTCATTCGGCGTCAGGCTTGCATGCTGCTGATTTAGATCAACTGTCTGACCCATGCGGTAAGAGTTCATGCCGACATAGCTGACCCTCATGCTCAATGCATGGCTCAACTCCCGCTCAACCGTAAGGTTCCATTGCGCGCCCTGCGGATCGCGAAAATGCAGGTTCACGTTCTGGTAAAAGTCACCGGTACCGGCAGCCTGTTGCGGGGTAAGTGGGGCCGTCGCGTTGGGGAACTGAAAGGCTGCTTGGCCGTTCGGCTGTTGGTTTGCAGTTGTTTGCACGACGCCCACGTTGATGTTCGTGGTGTTGAACGACAGCTGGCCGAGGCTCGTCATGGTGAAGATGCCGAAGCCGGCGCGGATGACCGTGCGGTTATCCGCAAATGGCCTGTAGGCGATACCCAGCCGTGGCTGATAGTTCTTCTTGTAAAAGCTCCGAAGACCCTGGCCGACACCCAGGACACTCACCTTTTCAATGGGTGCGCAAGGTAGCGCAGGGTTCACACCCGGGCAGCCGTTAATGGTGTTAAGCATGTCCTGGCGAGCAGTGCCGCCATCTGGCAGGATGAATCCCCCATTGGAGGGATCGAATGCGCCGAGATTATTATTTTCACTCACAAAGGGCGGTAGGGCTTGCCAGCGCATACCGGCACTCAAGGTGATGTAGCGGTTCATGTGCCACTCATCTTGCGCATACAGGCCTGTCTGATACGCATGCAGTGCGGTATCAGGGCCGGAGCGTGCAACGTAGCTCTTGGACGGCAGGCCCAGCAGCAGATCGGCAAACGCGCTGCCACTAAAGGTGGCGGCGTTAAAGGTGAACGCACCGAAGTCGTTCGATCCTCCGAAGCTCTCCAGATCGGTGTAGCGCACGCGTCGCAGATCGACACCGAACTTCATCGTGTGGTTCCCTCTGACCCAGGAAAGATTATCCGTGAACTGCAGGGTCTGTGAGCGTGTCGTACCAGTCTTGTCGCGACCGGCTGTGGTGAAATTGGTTCCGTCGCTGAAATCGAACGTCGGAAAAGCATTCACGTTGGGTACATCACCCAGATTAAGTCCCTGCAAGCCGAGCGTCTGCACCGCTGCCGCGCCTGCGATGTGAAAGTCGACGCTTGCCGTATAAAAGGTCAAACCAAACCGTGCCTCGTTCAGCAAAGTGGGCGTGATCGTGTAGTTATGCGAAAAGATCAGGTTGCGATTGGACTCACGATGGAGTTCCGTCGGCAACAGGTTGTTCGTAAAGGTAGAATCGACATTCTTCCAGCTCCAGCGGCCGTAGATTTGTTGCTTGTCAGAGATCGTGCGGTCCAGGCGAACGTCATAGCCGTTGATGTTTGCCGGTGTCGGTGCCTGGAAGCGGTAATTGCCGGTCGTGTCGTCCGTGTTGAAGTTCGGAAGAGGAATGTAGCGGTTGAGCAGAACCTGCGAGACGGAGTTCAAGCGTGCGGATGGTATGCGGTTCCCTGGAAACGGCTGCCCCGTCGAGGGATCGATTGCAGACGGTCCGGGCACGCCGGTCAGGTCGCCTGAACGCATGCTTGCAGTGGGTACATTGAGCACCAGCGGCGTCGCAAAGCGGCGGCGATTCGCTTCAAAATCGGCGAAAAAGAATGTTTTGTCCGTGCCGGATTTGGACCGCGAGAAACGGACGGGACCGCTGAAGCTGCCGCCGAACGTGTTGTAAGCCTTGTGCGGCTTCGTGTCGAAACTCCAGACCTTTGCGTCGAAAGCGCTGTTCTGCAGGTATTCAAAAGCACTGCCGTGAAAGGCTTTTGTGCCGCTCTTGGTGATGATGGTGACATCCGCCATCTGCGAGAACTCAGCATTGTTGTTGAACTGGGTCACCTTTAGCTCGCTGATGAGTTCCGATGACGGATTCATATTGGCCAGCGCACCGTTCTGGCGAATGTTGACGGTCGAGGTGCCGTCTACGGAGTACTGGATCTGTGCAGAGGTACCGCCGCCGATGGAGACGTTGCCGCTGCTATCCTGTTGCACGCCCGGTACCGCAACAAGCGCGGCCAGCGGACTGTCGTTCCCGCCGCGGTAGTTCACCGGCAACTCCACCACCTGGGTGAACAGTTTCGTGTCGCCGATGGTTCCATTCTCGGTATTCACAGTGGTGGCGTCGGCCTGGACGGAGACCGTCTGCTGCTCGTCGCTGATCAGTAGCTTGATGTCCGCGCGTAGCTGCTGACGCGCGTCCAGACCCACCCCTGTAAGGGTTGTAGCCGCAAAGTTCGGTGCAGTAGCAGTAATTGCATACTTGCCGGGACTTAGATTCAGAACTAAGTACTCACCACCTTCATTCGTGGTGATGTTGCGCGAGGAGTTGTCGTTCAGATTTCGTATGTGGACAACGGCACCGGGTATCACCGCGCCTGTAGGGTCTTGAATGGAGCCTACGATACTGCCGAACGTAGACTGCGCAACGGCAGCGACTGAACTTGCAGCGAACGCAAAAAGCGCGGCAGTCGCGTACATCTTTGAGTGCCCCTCACGGGCGGAAAAACGGCCTCCAACAAAACGCATTGTCTATCTCCTGACGGCCCTTTCGGGCGTCAGAATGATTGAAGCCCCAAGGTCATGAGGAAGGCATAAGTTAGTCTGCAAACTAACCCGCTGTATTGAAAAGAGCGTCCCGATGTCCACCTTCGGCTGACGAAGGTTGGGATTGCGACGCGGCGAGTTCAACCTGATCCTTCTTCTCGATGTACCAGGGGACATTGATTACCATGACGCGCTTTGTCCCGCGCAGGTAAAGCATGGCCTTGATCACGGCGGACCTTTGATTGTGCAGGAACTGGTGGTACCACTGGCGTTCCACAAGCTCAGGCACCAGCACCGCTACAAGGCATTCCGGGTTCTGCCGCTCCACTTCTTCTACGTATTGCAAGATGGGTTGCACCACA
This sequence comes from uncultured Terriglobus sp., assembly GCA_964250115.1. Classification (GTDB taxonomy): domain Bacteria; phylum Acidobacteriota; class Terriglobia; order Terriglobales; family Acidobacteriaceae; genus Terriglobus. Next base: position 16,319 of record CAXUEW010000007.1, on the reverse strand, counting down.
AAACGGTAAGCGGAATGCACCGTCGTCAAGATGGGTGGACGTACCCCTGCTGCCCGGGCCGGCGCAGTTACAAGCTCATCCCACCGCGCGGATAGCAGGCTATGGCTGCCGCTGCCCTCCACGTGGACAGCTCTTACGTCAGACGAGATGCGCATCGCGAACGACATGGCCTTGCGAGAGACGCGGGTCCAACGATCGATCGGAACGATCACGATCGGATCCGTCGAAGAGCGAATCGTAAGAGGCGCAACGGTAAGGATGTTCCGCGCCACACGGTGATAGTGTCTGCGGATTGCAATCATGAGCACATAAAGCAGCGGCAATAGAAGAACGATGATCCATGCACCCTCAGTAAATTTAGCCGCAAGGACAATCAGGATGGTGGCTCCCGTTGCAAGCGCTCCAATCCCGTTGACCCATGCGAGGCCGCGGCGCTTCAGCTTCCACCAGTGCACCACCATGCCGGCTTGAGAAAGCGTAAAGGCAAGAAATGCACCTACGGCAAACAGAGGTATCAACCTGTCTGTCAAACCACCGAAGCCGACCAGCAGTGCGCCCGCGAAAACAGTAAGGGCGACCACGCCGTGCGTGTATACAAGCCGCCTACCACGCACCGCGAACACGGGCGGCAGAAAATGATCTAGCGCCATGACGCGGCAAAGCCTGGGGAAGTCTGCATACGACGTGTTGGCCGAAAGGCAAAGAACGAGGGTGATGCTTGCAATGGCAGCGTAGTAGAAAAAGCCGCGGCCTGTAACCGCGCCCAGCAGGATCGACAGCACGCTTTCATATCCGGGCTTCGACGGATCGGTGGCCGTGACGTGATACACATGCACCAGCCACGCCAGGCCTGCGAGCAGTGCGATGAGTATGCCGATGATGATCGTGAGCGAGTGCTTCGCAACCTTGGTTGCCGGTTCCCGAAAAGCTGTGACGCCATTACTCACCGCTTCCACGCCGGTCATCGCGGTACAACCACTGGCAAAGGCTTTCAGCAGCAGCCACGCTCCGGGTACGGCCAGTGTCATGCCAACAACATGCGGTGGGGCAATCACGGGTACAGGACTGCCGTGAGCAGCCAGCGCTTTCCAGATGCCAATGCCAATCAGAGCCAGAAGGGCTAAGACGAAACAGTAGGTCGGCACGATAAAAGCGACACCGGTGTCGCGAACGCCGCGCAGATTCAACAAGGCCAATACAAACAGGATGCCCACGCAGATGAATGCCGTGTGATGCTGCAAAGAAGGAAACGCAGAAACAATCGCACCCACACCGGCGGCGATACCAACTGCCACGTTCAGGATGTAGTCGATCATCAATGCCGCACCGGCGAGTAGACCGGCAGCGGGGCCCAGGTTTGCCCCGGCTACGGTGTAGGAACCGCCGCCGCCTGGATAGGCCTGGATGGTCTGCCGATAAGACAGAAACACAATCGCCAGCAGCAGGATGACGGTGCCTGTGATAGGAAGAAGGTAATAGCTGCCGATCAGACCGAGCGGTATGAGAAGGGTTAAGGCTGCTTCAGGTCCGTAAGCGGCTGAGCTCAGCGCATCCAGACCGAAAACGGCGACACCGGTCTTCGCAGAAATTCGTTGAGCATGCTCTTCCTGTGTCGCAAGAGCAGATCCCAAAATTCGGTTCGCGATCGACATGGCGTGACGATCTCTTTCTTAACGAGTCGGCTCGACAAGTGCTGCTGCTGCCCTTCGCGGGTATTCACCTGTTAGGCGCCTTTCGTCAGAAGCTAAATCGAAGCACGTAAGGAAGCCATAACAGCCGACATGCGAGGTGAAAGGGTGGGTTACTCCTGTGCCGTTTTTCCACTTACGACATTTTAATGTCTTCCTTATTAGTTTTAGAGGGTGAGGGTTGGAGAGCAAGGCCGGCATTGGGGTATAGCTCTGCTGGCTAGCATGGCTGTACTGGCAAGCAGTGAGGTCGCGGTTCGATTGCACATTGGTGTTGCTGCCGCCGTTCCCGGCTTCATGCTGCTGGCTTTGCTGGCATCGTGGAAGGCGGGTTTTTGGTCGGCGACGCTGGTCACGCTTGCCTCGACCATCTGCCTGGATTACTTCTTTACCGAACCGAAATTTAGTCTTTCTATCAACTCGTACCAGGACGTTCTTGCACTCACGTCGTTCGCCGGTTTCTCGCTTCTAGTCAGCCACATGGTCCAGCGGATTCGCTCGACCGGTCTCCGCGTCCAAGCCAGAGAAAGGGAGCAGAGTGAACTGCTTGAGCTTTCACAAAGCATTTTGATCTCTGACTGGAAGGGCGCACCGGAAGCGCAACTGTGTCACACGATTCGTGAGCAACTCCGTCTGCGCGGGGTTGCGTTCTGGGACGACAGGTCATCGCGCTTTTGGTTTGATGGAGATGCGGCGGACGCAAAAGAAAGTCTGATCGCCTCGTTACGCGCTCAAACTGACTACGACCTGCTTTCACGGGAAGAACACATTCGGGTGCTTCGTTTTGGCTCGCGCTCCGTCGGTTGTGTCGTGTTTCGCGGCTCACATGGCACTCCGATTTTTCTGAGCGCAGTTGCTGCGTTGATTGCAAGCAATCTTGAGCGGGTGCGAGCGATGCGGGCCGAGATGGTTGCAGAATCCGTAGTGGTCTCAGAGCGCTTGCGAACAGCCGTTTTAGACGGGCTGGCGCATTCAGTGAAAACGCCTCTCACAACCATTGCAATCTCAGCCTCAGGCCTGCTGGAAATGGGCAGTCTCAATCCTTTGCAGCAGAAATTCGCGCGAACCATTGAGGAACAGGCTCTCTCCATCTCCCATCTGACAACGAAACTGCTTCGAACCGCACGCCTGGATGACAACGATCTGCATTTGCGCAAGCGCAGCGTTGATCTCCGCGAGCTTTATGAGTCTGCGCTCAGCGAGTTGCCAGAGCAACTGCGCCGTGACCGGCTTACCGCTTCGTTTCCCTCAGGCGGCATCCACGTGCAAAGCGATTCTGAAGTTCTGCGGATGGCGCTTGTTCAAATACTCGAGAATGGGCTGCAATATAGCCCTGCAGAGTCGTCGGTATCTGTTGTTGCCACGTGTACGGAAGATGAAGTGCACCTCAGCGTACACAATGACGGCACCTTCATCCCGGTTGAGGAACGCCTACTCATCTTTGAACGCTATTACCGCAGCCGTTCCACTGAACATAAGGCGCCCGGTACAGGTCTGGGCCTATCCATTGCCAAGCGTGCCGTCGAAATGCACCAGGGAGCGCTGCATGTTCAGAGCTCAAAAGAGTGCGGCACGACATTTCAGATCGCGTTACCGAAAGGAGAACCATGCTGACGAGCGATGGCTTCCTGTTGATTGCCGAGGATGATCCTGCCCTGAGGCATAGCCTGAGCAGTACCTTGCAGACTTTAGGCTTCAGCGTGCGAGAGGTGTCGACCGGTGAATACGCTCTCCTCTCACTGCGTCAGGAGCGATCTGAAGTACTACTTCTTGACCTGAATATGCCCGGCATGGGTGGACTGGCCGCTTGTAAGCGGATCCGCGAACTCCATCCGAAGCTGCAAATCATTGTTCTGACTGTGCGTGACAGCGAAAGTGACAAGGTAAACGCCCTTGAGACCGGCGCCGACGACTACATTACCAAGCCTTTTCACTTAATGGAATTGACAGCGCGCATCCGCTCGGCAGTGCGTAGATCCAGAGCTCCAGATTCGAATGCCAATATACCCCTCGAAATTGGCGCGATTCGATTGCAGCCGGAACAGCACAGGGTGTTCAAAGGGGACACAGAAGTTCATTTGACTCCAAAGGAGTTCGAACTGCTGCATCTTCTAATGCAGCACGCGGGTAAGCCCCTATCGCATAACCGCCTGCTTACGGCAGTGTGGGGCGAAGAGTATGGGAACGAGCGCGAATACTTGCGAACGTACATGAGCCAGCTTCGGCGCAAGCTTGAAGATGACTCGGCGAATCCCGTGTACCTGACCACTGAAAACTACATCGGATACCGATTCCAATCAGAAAGACCGTAATTTTTATGCCTCCTTCACGCAGATACTCCGAAGCTGTAGGGGGAGTCACACGTGGAAATCAAACGGTATCTTGTTCTAGTCTTAGTGATCGCCGGCCTTTGCAGCGTCCAGGCTGAGACGCCCGGATCGCTCATCACCAGCGTCCGGCAGGCCAATCAGAAAGCCAGGATTGCGCACAACGCAGCGGAGTATCACGAACTCGCAACCTTCTATCGGCGGCAAGAGACGAGCTATCAATTACAAGCGCGAGAGCAGCGGAATGAGTACAAGTATGCTCTGAGTCACTGGTCAACCAAAAGCTACCCACAGGCTGCCGACCGCGCACGACAGCTCGCTGACTACTACCAGCAGCGGGCAGAACAGAGCAAGGGTCTGGCCGAGGCATTCGAGGCGAAACTCGACACACTGAATGGAGCGGGAGCCGCGCTGCCCGAATCCAATCGCTAGCGTCAGCTTTCAGCAGTGTGCAAGCATGTCACAGCGCGGGCGGATGGGCGCTTTCCGTTAGGTAAAACGTCTGGATCTTCGGGAACTGCTCTTCCACCAGCACCAGGGTGCGAAAATCAAAGCTCTGGATGGCGCACCGTTCCGTCATGCCTGCTCGTGTAATGATGCCTGCCAATGTCGTGACAAAAGTTTGTGGGTCAACTGTGTGGTTGGGCGGTAATTGCTTTGCGGCTACGCTCGAGTCGGCGGTAACTGGCGGCAGAATCTTTGTCTCGATGTTGAATCGTACCGTGCGTGCATTGGAGGCACGCTTCTGTGCGTCTGGATGACCCTTGCCGGGACCGCCGCTGTAGTAAGTCACGTAGTAATTCACAAAGCGGAATAGCTGCTCGACATAAGTGGGCACATACGGACTTACCAAGTGTTCCTGCTTTACAAAGGCGACTGAAACCGGCGAAAGGGTAAGGCCGTTTTTCTGGTCTGGGCCGAAGTGCAGCTTGTCACAGATCAAGGTACGCTGCGCGTCCGCGGAAGAGATGTCCTGCAGGTAGATGCGGTTCTCCAGCGTATACGCCGCGCCGTCTGTACGCCGGCAGCTTTGCGGGTTATAGAACTGGTCATGCCAGATCAAGGAGACGTGATCCGTGGAGACGCCCGTGTCCGTCTCCAGTTCTGTGGCTAATTGATCCAGACCGCTTTCGAAGGATGGCAGCGTGTTCTCCGGCCGGAGTCCACGGCCGCCGCGATGCGCTGAAACGACGAAATGCGCGAGCTTCGGATCGTTCGGACGCAGTGCGCGTTCCTCGCGCAAAACATTTTGCAGCAGATCAGGCCGGTCGCTGATGAGACCATCCACGCCGGTGCGGATCACTGCGCGCATCTTTTCCGGATCATTGGTCGTCCACGGCACCACGCGGACACCCAGCGCCTGCAATCCCGCGACCGGCACGTTGGGAGTGCCGGCAGGCAGGTTGAATGCGGCCGGTGCCACGGTGCGATCAACCGGTGACAGCAGGGGAATGTGCGCGCCATGCGCGACCGCGTGCGACTTGGCGTGCTCCATCAGGATCAACCAGGGATTGCCGGAGGATGAATCCGCCGTATTTGATTGAGCTGAGATGGGGGCGCTCATAAGTAGCAGGAATGCTGCGAAAGAAAGATGACGCATGGTTCTAGCATCCGTTACGAAGATCAACACAGGGTGAAGATCGCCAAGTGTCTCACAGGGGATGGACGTGTGTCAGGATCCTGCGATCGTCATGCCTTCGACACGTATGCAGGGGGATGCGGACGATCCGCGAAAGATGAGATCATTCCCAACCGCAACGATGTTCTGATACATCTCCTTCAGATTTCCTGCGATGGTGATCTCTTCCACGGCACCCGCGAAAACACCATTCTCAATCCAGATACCGCTTGCGCCCTGCGAATAATCGCCCGTTACGAGGTTCACACCGCTGCCTAACACCTCAGTGACGTACAGGCCGTTTTGCACCTCGGCGATGATCTCGCGGGGTGTTTGCGTACCGGCTTCGAGGTAGAAATTGCCGCTGCCGATGCCAGGCGCACCGGCCAGCCCGCGTGAGGCGTTGCCGGTGCTGCGTGTGCCCAGCTTGCGTGCGGTGTATGTGTTGGTGACGTACGTCTGCAGGATGCCTTTTTCGACGATCACCTTGCGCTGCATGGGCAGGCCGTCGCCGTCGAAGGGAAGCGTGCCAAAGCCGCCCAGGCCGGGTTCCAGCATCATGGTGCCGTCGTCGATCACGGTGACCAGCGGGCTTGCAATCTGTTCGTGGAGCTTGCCCTCGAACATGGTCGCGTGACGGTAAACCGCGTCGCCATTCACCGCGTCGAAGATGTCGCCGATGATGCCGCGCGCAATCTCACGCGAGAAGACCATGGAGGCCCGCTGGGTGGGAACGCGGCGTGCACCCAGCCTGCGAATGGCACGCTTGGCGGCCTCGCGGCCAACCTGTTCCGGTGTTTCCAGCTTGCGCAGCGTCCGCGCTCCGCTGCCCCATCCATCGCGCTGCATACCGCGCTCATCCTGCGCGATGGGTGTGGTGCCAATGCCGCAGTAGCTCTTGCGAAACTCACCCGCAAAGCCGCGGGAGTTGGCGATGGCCTTGTGCGAAGTAGCCGCAGTAAACGTGCCGCCGTCGCTGTTCTGGATGCGAACATCGGCCGCCATGGCCGCAGCTTCCGTGGCACGCGCCATCTCGATGCGGTCGGCTGCGGGCAGTTGGTACACATCGTCAAAGTAGATGCCGAGCGAATCGCCGCTTCGAAGTTGCGAATACTCGCTCGCATCCGGCAAGCCCGCAAATGGGTCTTCCTCGGTAATCTTCGATAACTCGACGGCTCCCGCGACCAGCCTTCTCAGTGCCTCATCCGAAAAATCGTTCGTGGATGTACTGGCGGTGCGCTGCCCATTGAAGACACGCAGGCCGATCGCGCGCGACGTGGACTCCGTCAGCGTCTCTACCTGGCCCAGGCGCACCTTGGTATAGAACTCGTCGCCTTCCACGGCAACAGCCTCGGCGTCGGTCGCGCCTGCATGCATCGCGCGTTCGACGATGTCAGTGGCAAGCGTCTGCAGATCGATAACTACCTGTGTGTGGCTGGTCAGGGGCACGACTACCGCACCGGCGCTTCCGAGAAGCGCGGTTCCCGGCCGTCAGTTGCAGCCTGGAAGTTCAAGCCCGCAGGGCAGTATTCGGAATCCTGCTTCCAGGCGTGCGCCACATAAGCCGCAGCGCCGTTCTGCACGCGCTGCTTGTGCAGCTTGATGCTGCCGTGGCAATCCTTGCAGCGGAACTCTGTATCACCGTCGATCACCGCCTCGCCGACATTCTTGACCTTCCAGAAGGGCTCGTAGCCGCCCTTTGCCGCGACGCGACGGCGTTTCACTTCGCACTCGTAGATTTTTTCCAGTTCAACTTTTGCCGCTGCTGTTTTTGTTGCCATGGTTATCGCCCCGTTCCGCCAACCGTCATTTTGTCGAGTTTCATTGTGGGTGTTCCCACGCAGACAGGCACGCCCTGTCCGCGTTTGCCGCAGGTGCCGATGCCTTCATCCAAGGCCAGATCATGTCCAACCATGCTGACGTACTGCAGCGCCTCCGGCCCGTTGCCGATGAGCATGGCTCCCTTCACCGGAGCGGTCACCTTGCCGTCTTCAATCAGGTAAGCCTCGCTTGCCGCAAAGACGAACTTGCCGTTGGTAATGTCGACCGAGCCGCCTGAAAAGTTAACCGCGTATAGGCCGCGCTTCACGCTGCGTAGGATGTCAGCGGGCACGTCCTCGCCCGCAAGCATGTACGTATTCGTCATGCGCGGCATGGGCATGCTGCTGTAGCTTTCGCGGCGTCCGCTGCCGGTGCTGGGCAATCCCATCACCCTGGCTGAAAGCTTGTCACTCATGTATCGGCGCAGGATGCCTTTTTCAATCAGCACGGTGTTTTGTGTGGGCGTGCCTTCATCGTCCACGTTCAGGCTGCCGCGGCGGTTGGGCAGGGTGCCGTTGTCTACGACCGTGACCTTGTCGGTTGCGACCCGCTGTCCCATCAGGCCGGCAAATGCCGACTGCTTCTTGCGATTGAAATCTGCTTCAAGCCCGTGGCCTACGGCTTCGTGAATCAGCACACCGGGCCACCCCGGGCCAAGCACCACTTCCATCTCGCCCGCGGGCGCTTCGGTAGCGCTTAGCTGCAGAACGGCCTGCCTCGCCGCCTCCTGCGCAAAGTGCTCGGGAGTTCGTTCTGTGGTGTAGTAATCCAGCGTCACACGTCCACCGCCTCCGCCGGAGCCGCGTGCGGTAGCTCCTTTGCCATTGTCGGCGCTGAGATCCTTTGCCAGGACCGACACGCTAAAGCGGCTGAGCGGCTGGGTGTCGCTGGCCCAGGTGCCATCGCTGGCGACGATCAGAACGTGCCGCACCTCATCGTTGAAGCCTGCGCGCACCTGCGTCACGCGATGGTCGTAGGCGCGTGCGGCACGGTCAGCGCGTTGCACCAACTCAAGCTTCGCGGAAATCTCGGCATCCAGTCCAACGACCGGGTAAAGATCGTGTACCTCTGTGGAGACAAAGCCCTGCACCTGTACGGTCGCTGGGCCGCTGGCAATCAGCGCCGCGGTTTTTGCGGCGTGCAGCAGGCGATCTTTCTCGAAGGAATCGGTGTAGCTATAGCCGGTGCGTTCGCCGCTCAGCACGCGGATGCCGCAGCCCTTGCTGTGGCCCTGGCTCGCCGACTTCACAATGCCTTCATCGATGCCGATTGACGAGGATGTCACCGCTTCAAAATAAAGTTCTGCAAAGTCTCCGCCTGCCGAGAGAGCTGCAGCCAGGCAATGTTCTGCGAGTGCCGCATCGATGCCGAACGCATTCTGCAAAGACGGCTCGACACGGTTGGGGGACAGCGTTGCCAGACTACTCATTCCTTTCAGAATACGCGTAATGTTGTATGTCCTGCGCAGCCGCCGGCTGTGCTAGGTTCAAAATCATGAGCGGCATCACATCTGCGTCCTCTCCTTCTTACGACCCTCGCTACCCGATCGGTCAATGGCAACGCCCGCAGCGCATGGACGCGAACCTGCTGGCAGAGGCACTGGACACGCTTGGTGAACTGCCGCAGAACCTGCGCATGGCCGTGGACGATCTGGACGATGAGCAACTCGATACACCCTATCGCGAGGGCG
>CAXUEW010000007.1:0-7165 GCA_964250115.1 uncultured Terriglobus sp. | reverse complement strand
GCGAGGGCGGTTGGACCGTGCGCCAGTTGGTGCACCACATTGCCGATTCGCACATGAATTGCTCCGTGCGCATTCGCTGGGCGCTGACGGAAGACGCACCCACCATCAAGCCGTACGACGAAAAGGCATGGGCCAACCTGCACGATTGCGACTCCGCTCCCATCGAGTGGTCGTTGGAATTATTGGAGGCGCTGCAAGCGCGTCTGCTGATGCTTTTGCGGTCGCTGTCGCATGCGCAGTGGCAGCGGACCTACATCCATCCGGAAAGCGGAGTCATGCCGCTGGAGCATGTTGCCAGCATGTATGCATGGCACGGTCGCCACCACGTTGCGCACATCACCGCCCTGCGCGCGGCGAAGGACTGGTAGCGTTGACCGCTGCTGTCGAACAGTCGCCGGCTGAGATTGCGCTGGCGATCGAATATTTTCTTGCAGCAAACAGCGCTGCCGTTTTGCTGGAAGATGGGCGCGCCTTGTTCGACATGCGGCAGTCACGCTACTCGCTGTCGCAGGAACACGGCCGGTGCACGCTGCACCTGTGGAGCGAGGAGCGCAACCTGGTTCGCCGGGTCGTGTCTGCTGTGCCGCGAAAAGGTTCTCTGCGCCTGCTTACCACACGCTTTGGGCAAAGCAAGCCGGCGATGCTGGAACTGGTTGCGCAGGCAGATCGCCGTACACCCACCGCCCGCGACACCACACGCAGGCGTTACGCGGCAGCACTGGAACGCGTGCTGCCGCGCACCTTTGCCGGCTGGAACGCCGACAGCTTTCACTTTGCCATGGACCTTGAACAATCGTTTGGTCCTGCATACACACGTGGCGTGCTGCACCGGGGGCAGGATGCGTGGGCCGTCGTCGGCGTCAACGGGGAAGAGTCTCCTCCAACGGTGGACGGGATTCTGACCGTCGGCATCCTGTGGCTGCACCTCTGCCGTGAACGTGCGGGCGGCAGGCGGCTGTTTCGCGGCCTGCGATTGATACTGCCAAAAGGCACCGCTGCTACCACGCTTGCGCGTCTTGCATGGATGCGCACCGACGCCGCCCAGTGGGAGCTGTACGAACTTGACGAGACCACCGAAGATCTGGTGGAACGCGACGCGAACGACACCGGCAACCTGATCACAAAACTGCTGCATGCACCCGACCCCGCGCTGGCCCAGGAGCGCTTTGGCAATGCGGTTCAGCAAGCAATGGCGCTGGTGCCGGCAGCCATGCAGGCCCATGTTGAACAGCGTCTGCGGTCTTCTTCAGAACTTGCACTGCTGCTGCACGGGTTGGAGTTCGCACGTATCCGGCAGGGAGTGTCTGCCAACTCTTTCGCGCGCACAACAGAGATCACCTTCGGTGCGGGCGCGCAGGAAACTCCGCTGGATGAAGCCAGCGAACCCATGCTCCGCGCATTTGTGCAGCGGTTGTTTGAGCGTCGCCACGCGGGTGGGTCGCAGAAAGACCCGCTTTTCCGCATGCATCCCGAGACATGGCTCGAATCTTCTCTCCGCGCGAACATCGGTCCGCTGACAGATGGGCAGGGCAGTCTTTCTCAGTTCGACACAGAGCACGTGTACGCGCAAGTGCCCGCGTTTCAGGCAAGCGATCGCGGCATGCTGGACCTGCTGACTGTCACGCGCGACGGACGGCTGGCTGTGCTGGAACTGAAGGCAGACGAAGACATGCACTTTGCGTTGCAGGGGTTGGATTACTGGCTGCGTGTGCGCTGGCACCACACACAAACCATCGACCCTGCCACAGGGCTAGGCACTTTTCAGAGGCATGGATATTTTCCGGGCATTCGACTCTCACAGCAGCCGCCCCGGCTCTATCTGGTGGCACCTTCGCTGCGCATTCACCCCGCCACGCAGACCGTTTTGCGCTATTTTAAGCCAGAGGTTGAGTGGATCATGCTGGGTCTTGGCGAACGCTGGCGTGAACAGATGAAGGTTGTCACCAGGGTACGCTCGTCCTCGTGATTTCGCTCACAAAGCGAAATCAGTCTGTCATCCTGAGCGGAGCGAAGGATCCCGACATTTCATCCCGCCGCGATTGCGCCTGGAGCTTTCAGGCAATAAAGCGATCAGTTCGGCAGCGCCGCATCCCGGGGCCATGACTTGTTCGGTTGCGGACCCATGCGAAACACAAGTTCCCCACCTGCAAGTATTTCCGCGTGACGAATCCAGAATCGCTCCAGCGGCCTGCCATTCAGCGTGGCTGACTGGATGTACGGATTAGCGGCACCGGCATTCAAAGCGCGCACACGGAACTGCTTTCCACCGCCAAGGTGCAACGTGGCGGAAGGCAGCAAGGGCGTCCCAATCTCGTAAGCTGGAGTGCCCGGCGTCACGGGGTAGAAGCCGAGCGCGCTGAAGATGTACCACGCCGACATCTGCCCCGCGTCATCGTTCCCGGCCAGTCCATCCGGGCGGTCCTGATACCACTTCGCGCGGATCTCGGCGACGTGCTGCTGCGTCTTCCAGGCTTCGCCTGCGTAGTCGTATAGGTAGGTGATGGCGTGGCTTGGCTCGTTTCCATGATCGTAGTAGTTCCCGGCGAACAGCTCATCCAGCTTTGCCGTGAATCCTGCCTTGCCGCCTTCGAGCGCGATCAGGCCCGGCAGGTCCTGCGGTACGAAAAACGTGTACTGAAAGGGAAGACCCTCGGTGATGTAGCTGGCCGGCTTGCCTGGATCGAACGGCGTGATCCAGGTGCCGTCCGCGTGGCGGCCACGCGCGAGTTTTGTCTCGGGGTCGATCACGTTGCGATAATTTTGCGACCGCTTCATCAAGGCGACCGCGTCGTCATTGTGGCCGAGCGGCTTAGCCATCTGCGCGAGAACGAAATCGTCATAGGCATACTCCAGCGTGCGCGAGACCTGCTCCTTCTGGTGGAACGCGTCGGGGACGCCGTTCTCCAGTGGAATGTAGCCGAACTTCAGGTAGTCATCCAGCGCGCGGCGGCCACGGCCGTCCTTGTACTCCTCGATGGTTGCGGGCTGGTCGAAGGCGTTGCGGCGCATCAGCGTATAGGCTTTGCTGATGTCGAAGTCGCGGATGCCCTTCAGGTACGCATCGCCGATGATCGCTGTAGTGTGGTCGCCGATCATTTCGGAGGTGTAGCTGCTCCACGCCGGGAAGATAGGCAGAAAGCCGCCCTCTTCACCCTTCACGATCAATGACCGGATCATGGCTGCGTCACGCTGCGGATCGAGGATGGTCAGCAGCGGATGCAGTGCGCGAAAGGTATCCCACGCGGAGAAGTCATCGTAGTAGTCGCCATTGCCCTGTACCGGCACGCCGCTGGCAAACTTCGGTCGCGTACCGCTCACGTCGTTGACGATGCGCGGCAGTTGGAACGCATGGTACAGCGACGTGTAGAAGACGCGGTCCGCCTCCGCGCCAGTCACCTCAATGCGGCCCAGTTCGCGGTCCCATGCTTCATGCGACTGCTTCTCAACCGCGGCGGCGTCCCAGCCGGGTATCTCCGCCTGCAGATTGCGCCGTGCCTCCTTGATGGAAACAAACGAGGTTCCTACGCGCGCGTGCACCGTCTCACCGCGCTTGACCTGGAACACGATCGATGTGCCGGAGGGCTCGAATTCAAGCGGTTTACCGCTGCGCCGCGCAGCAGCTTCGGCGTCCATCGAAAGCGGCGCACCGGCACCCATGCCGTTGCTCTTCCACGATTCACCGGGTTTGAAATCATGGTCGAACTGCACCACCGCATAGCCGCTGAAACCGGCCAATTTGCCATTGCCGAGATAGATTCTGCGGACGGGATTAATGCCGGTGATCTCGCGATGCGCTGCATCGACGGTCAGCGTGCCGTCGCCGCCACGGGCCAGGTTCTGCACCTGTGCCCAGGCGGGTCCCGCGCTGTCGAAGGTGAAGCTCAGTATGCCGCAGCGAGCCGTCGCTGTGACACTGGCACGCACCCTGTTTTCAGGCAGAATCACCTCGTAACGGTAGGGGTGGGATTGCTCCTGCGCATGCGAAAACGCCGTTCCTGCAGCAGCCGCAGCTTGAGAAAAGCTGCCGCTGCCGGCCATGACCTGAAAACTGCCGTAATCCTGCGTAGCCGATCCTGACAGGAAGTGCGATCCGCGAAATCCAACGATGCGACCCGCCTTGTAGATGTACGGGATGACGCCTTTCTTCTCGGTCGATGCGGTCGCGGGCGTCCACGCCGTCATGCCAAAGGGCACGCCCACACCTGGAAAGGTGTTGCCCTCGTTCGCGGTTCCCACTAGCGGGTTCACGCTGTCGGCGGGAGAGGCGCGCTGGGCTGCGGCCACACAGGCAGCCATGGTGGCGAGGAACACAAGGACGTAGGGCGAACAGCGCATGGGAACCACTCTAATCCAAACAGAAAGCCGTCCCAGGGCTGGGCCGGCTTCATGATTCACGCACTTATCGCGTTGCTGTCTGCTTATTGCTACCCGGCGTAACGCGCCAAATTGTATTGGCACCGTCTTCCACGACGATCAGAGCACCATCTTTCGCGACGGTGACGCCCACTGGGCGTCCCCAGACACCACCCTCCGGCGTCGTGAATCCAGTCACAAAATCCTCGTACTCACCCGTCGCTTTACCGTTCTTCACTGGCAGATGGACGACCTCGTACCCAGTACGTTCCTTGCGGTTCCACGAGCCATGTTCTGCCGCGAAGATGTCGCCGGTATTGACGTCCGGCAGACCTTTGCCCGTGTAGAAGACCATCTGCAGCGAGCCGTTGTGCGGCTGCATCAGGACGTCCGGCGTGATCACCTTGCCCGCCAACTCAGGATGTTTGCCCACGTGGCGCGGGTCCTGCTTGTTGCCCATGTAGTACCAGGGCCAGCCGTAGAAACCGCCTTCTTTCACGCTGGAGATGTAATCCGGGACCAGGTGATTGCCCAGCAGGTCGCGCTCGTTGACCGAGCACCAGAGTTCGCCCGTTGTCGGGTTGATCGCCTCGCCCACGCAGTTGCGGATACCTGATGCGTACACCTTCACGAAGGTACCGTCCGGCTTGTACTCGAGCACGTCCGCACGGTGGAACTCGCCGGGATGCGTGTCCGGATCATCCACGTTTGAGCCGGAACCGACGGACACGAACATGCGCGATCCGTCCTTAGAGAACACCACATCGCGCGTCGAGTGGCCGCCGCCTGTTGGATGCAACTGCGAGATGATGGTCTCCGGTTCGCCGGCCGTCTTAAGGTCGCCATCCTTGTAAGGAAAGCGCACCACGGAGTTCGTATTTGCCACATACACGTACTTAGGATTGAGCGCAGGAAAAAACGCGATGCCGAAGGGCTTGTTCAATCCCGTGGCAAACACTTCGCGTGTGGCAGCCTTGCCATCGGCTCCGACACCGCGCAGGACGATGATGCTGTTAGCGCCGGTGTCTGCCAGGAACAGGTCGCCGTTCGGTGCAGTGCGGATCAGACGCGGCACCTTGAAGCCGCTGTCCGCGTACAACGAGATGCTGTATCCCGGCTTCACCTGCGGGATCGCGCCGTTACGTGGCACCAGTTGGGGACCGTTCGCGACCGTCTCAGCAGGGTGGGGATCGGGCAGGTCAGCCAGCGTGACCCGGACACGGTTGCCGGGCTTTTCGTCTACGGCATTTTCAAAGGCGGCGGCACCGGTTTTGACTGCCTGCGCATGCAGAGCAGAAAGCGGTGCGGCAAGGAGGCAGACAGCGGCGAGCGAGCAGAAAGTGCGCATGTTGATTAGGATGCCATTTGCGCGTCTTCAGGCAACCATGATTGCCACGGCTCAACGGCTGGTGGAAGCTGTCTGCAGCAGCGAAGCCGGAACGGTGCCAGTCAGCAGCACTGTGGACTTATACTGCTCGACCGCCAGTGACTGGAACACCTGATGCATGGCCTGGTCCTGGGCCGAACCCGTTCCCGGCATAAAGCCGCGCACCAGGTTCAGGATGGTGCTGAGGTTTGTCGCGGTCCGTGCCGCATCGGGCTCGGAGGGTGCCAGTTCCTCCACACGGAGGTGCAGACTGCCGCGAAACGTGACGGAGGCGATGAAGTCCGTGTCCTCCGGCAGCGGCAGGGTCACGCCAAAGATCTGGATATTGCCGCGCTCGCTGAACGGCAGGCCCACATGTCCAATGCCCCACGCCAGTGCAAAGTACGGCACCTGCCGGTAGCGCAGGGACAGCAGCGATGAGCCTGAAAAGGGCGAAGCGCCCGCGGCGTACCGGTCGATCACAGAGTGAATCTGTTCAGGCGCGGGCATGTTGCTGGCCGCCACCATGTCATACCCCAGCCGGCTGACACGCAGAACGCGCCCATCGTTGCCGGGCAGGGTGTACACATCGTGTCCTGCGTACGACTCGTGCGAACGGCTGTTCTCCTGGAGGTACTTCTCCAGCTTTTCCGCGTCAAAACGCCCTTCCAGCACACCTGTGTAGGCCACGACGCCGTTGGGTCCATTCGGATCGGGCATGCGGTGCAGTGACACAGCCAGCCGGTCCAGGTCGCGATCCCACCGGAAGCCAGTCGCCTCGACGAAGCCGGCATACTCAGGTGCCGGGTTCACCGGCTTCTGATCGAAGTGCGATGCGGCGCGTGCGGGTTTCAGGTTCAGGTACAGGATCGCGTCCGACTCCGGCAGCAGCCGCGCAACCTCAGGCGGCGCATGGAAGCGCAGAAACAGCAGAACACACAGCACCATCAGCAAAACCGCTGCAATGCCCAGCGAATAGAACCTGCGCTTACCCTTAAGATTCACTGCGAAGAGCATAGCGGATTCCATGCGTCCGGGAAGCCCCTGCAAAATTCACCGGTGGATTTACGCGCACCTACTCGCCAATGGAGAAGGTGTAGATTTTGCCGGCGTGGCTGATGCCCGGCGCGCCCGTCTGCGACGGCGCGAGTACGCCGTATTCACCCTTTACCAGGTCGCGCGGAATGGTAAAGCCGAATAGGTGTTGGGACACTTTGCGCACCGGAATGTCGAGCGCATCGCGGTCCGTTCCTGACTCTGAATGAAAGACGTTGCCGGTCCTCACACGGAATTCGCGGCGATCGCTCTTGGGCCGGAAGCGCAGGATGACGTACTCCACGGCGTCGGTATTTGCGGGCGCGAGGATGAGCATCTCCGTACCGGGAGACACCTTCAGCTTTGACTTCGGTCCGCTGACGACACCGTTCTCATCCTTCTTCACGATGT
>CAXUEW010000006.1:28046-32624 GCA_964250115.1 uncultured Terriglobus sp. | reverse complement strand
CCGGTATCGACGATGCGCAGGATGCGGCCTTCCCAGTCGACCTCGCCGTAGATGCGGTCGCGGGTGATGCCCGGCTCGTCACCCACGATGGAGCGGCGAGTGCCCGTGAGCCGGTTGAAGATGGTGCTTTTGCCCACGTTGGGCCGGCCACAGATGGCGAAGAGCGGTGCGGCTATGCTGTCAGACGGGCGCTGCATTTCTTCAATCAGCGGCAGCATGGCGGCGAAGGCGTTTTCTGTCTCCGGGTCAGAGAGCGCGGCGGCGTTGATGCGGGGGCGTGGCTGCTGTTGTTCTGTAAAGCCCATGCCGCGTTCGCCACGTGCCGGGCGATTCGTTTGCTTGTCCGCGGTCTGCGCGCCGGTTACGGCACGGCCCTTCACCCGGTCGGGCGACTGCGTCCGTACCTTGCCCTTGGTGAAGGCGGCAGACTTCTTTGCAGAGATGGTCTTGCGGCCCTTGGGCGATGCGCCGCCAACGGACGATGTGGAACCCTTTGCGCCCTTGGGCGTCGCGCCCTTGTGCGGCCGCGTCTGCGCCAGCCTGTGTTTTTTGCCGAGCCGCTTCTTCTCCGGTGCCATCTGCGCGTACCTGCTTCCAGTCATTAGGGTACAGCGCGGCCTTTTGAAGTATGAAGCGCCGCCTGTACAAACGAAGGCGCGAAGAACGCGCTGACCGTGAAAGAAACGCCCGGGGCTAAAGCCTGGCTTAGTTTGCTGCAGGTTTCAGGGGGCACAAGCCCCCCTGCTTTCTCCGGAGGGCAAGTCCGGGTGATGATTGATTACTACAGAACAGGCCTTATCGACATATTGCTTTCGGAAGGGCGATGTGCGGGTTCAGCCGCTGCGATAAAAAGAACCTAATTGAGCTGTGGCTTTAGCCTCGGAGATGTGCATCCCGGTGGCTAAAGCGAAGTCCAGGTGGGAATTTAGATCTATCTCAGCGGCTGAAGCCGCGCCGATCCTCGATCACTTGCAAAACACATCCAATCAAGGTCAACAAAGTTATATGTCGTACAAGTTTGATTCAAGCCTCGTATGGAGTTACTGATGACTCAATTTCGCCGCATCCTGCTGTCTGCACTGCTCGTGACGTGCACCCTTTCTGCGCAGAGGCCTCCGAAGGTCCGGACGTCAGAGCACTGGACCGGCACGTGGGCGGCCAGCCCGTGCGCTCCGCAGCCCGCGGATGACAAGTCGCGGCTTGCCTTCGCGAATGAGACGCTGCGGCTGATTGTGCACACCTCCATTGGCGGCGAGGCCGTGCGTATCCGGCTGTCGAACACCTTCGCGTCGGATCCGCTAACGGTTGGCGCGGCGCACCTGGCCTTGCGCGAGCGGCAAAGCAGCATTCGCGGCGGCACGGACCACGCGCTTACCTTCAGCGGCAGGGCCAGTGTCACCATCCCCGGTGGAGCATCGGTGCTGAGCGATCCCTTGCCGATGCCCGTGCCTGCCCTGACCGATGTTGCGGTGAGCCTGTACCTGCCCAGCCAAACCACGCCCGGCGCTCTGCATTACGGCGCATTGCAGACTTCGTTCGTCGTCGCAGGCGACCAGACCTCGGCAACCAGCCTCCACGGTGAACGCAAGCTGGAACGCTGGCCGCTGCTGACGGCGTTGGAGGTCTCCTCATCGGCACCGCAGGCCGCGATTGTGGCGATTGGCTCGTCCACCACGGACGGTGCGCGCTCCACGAGCGATACCAACCATCGCTGGACGGACTTCCTCGCGCAGCGGCTGCAGCGTGACCCCAAGCTGCGGCACATCGGCGTGCTGAACGAGGGCATTGGCGGCAACCGCGTGCTGCACGACGGCCTGACGCCCGGCGGCATCGGCTACGGTCCCAGCGCAAGCTCACGCTTTGACCGCGATGTGCTGGCGCAGGCGGGCGTGCGCTACGTGGTTATCTTTGAGGGCGGCAATGACATCAACCATCCCGGCACGGTGGTGCCGATCGCTGAGGCTGACACTGCCGATGACCTGATCGCGGGCTACCGGCAACTGATTGCGCGTGCGCATGAGCATGACCTGCGCGTGATCCTGGGAACGATCACGCCGTTTGTGGGTAACGTGCAGCCGGAGACCGAGCCCGTGCGAGAGGCGAAGCGGACCGCCGTGAACCATTGGATTCTGACAGGCGGCGAGGCCGATGGCGTCATCGACTTCGCCGGCGCGGTCGCCGATCCATCGCATCCGGACCGCTTCCTGCCGCAATTCGACAGCGGCGACCACCTGCATCCAAACGACTCGGGTTACAAGGCCATGGGAGACGCAGTCGATCTTCGCCTCTTCCGGCAGTGATCGCCCTGCAGGCGCAAGCCTGGCAACATCAAGAGCCTTACGGGGCAGGTTCGTCTGAAATGGATCGATTCCATTCGCATCGGCACCCGTGCCGCCATGCGATCCTGTTTACGAGGTTTATGTTCATCCCATGGACTTGACGGCCATTCTGCTGACGCTGCTGCTGGTTGCACCTCCCATCGTGATCGGTGCGTTCTGGCGGGCAGCGCGGCACCGTGTCGTCCGGCAGCCCGGCGAACTGCCCGATGCTGAGGCGCTGATCCTGGCCCGCGTCGGCGGCATCCTGTGTGCACTGCTGCCAGTGTTGCAGATGGGCGCAAGCCTGATCCGGTACAAGACGGGCGAACCCGGCCTGTACCTGTGGTACCTGCTGCCCGGCTTTGGCGTGCTGTTGGCCGCAGTGGCGTTGGCTGCTTTCCTGGCGCATGCCAGCGGTAAGGAGCGTCCTGTGTCATCCGGCATGGTGCTGCTGTCGGTGTGCATGCTGTTGCTGATTACGTTTACCGGCGGCCCTGGCGAGCTGTAAGCAGCGCACGCTTATGATGAGAGGTGTTCGCCCTCTCTTCGCGCCTTGCCTACTGCAACCACAACATCCGCGCTGCCCACACTGCACGAGTTCTTCGCGCCCGGCGGCTTGCTGGCCAAATCGTCACTGCAGTACGAGCACCGCAAGGGCCAGTACGAGATGGCCAAGGCCGTTGAGAAGGCGCTGGAAGACAAGCGGCACCTGATTGTCGAGGCCGGCACCGGCACCGGCAAGACGCTGGCTTACCTGCTGCCCGCGTTGCGCATGGCACGCGACCGCGGCCAACGTGTCATCGTCTCCACCGGCACCAAGAACCTGCAGGAGCAGATTTTCTTCAAGGACATCCCGTTCCTCGAATCCATGCTGGGGCCGCTGAAGGTCTGCACCATGAAGGGCCGCGCCAACTACGTCTGCAAGCAGAAGCTGTACGCTCTGGCGCAGACGCCGCTGCTGACCCAGCCGGAGGAGATCAGGCACTTCAACATCATTCAGCAGTGGGAGCAGACCACCGCCACCGGCGATCGCGCGGAGATTATCGGCGTCCCTGAAACGTCGCCGCTGTTCAGCAAGATGGATGCGCGCTCCGAAGCCTGCCTGGGCCAGACCTGCCCCAACTTCGAGCCCTGCTACATCACGGAGATGCGAAAGAAGGCGCTGGAGAGCGACCTGATCATCGTGAACCATCACCTGTTTTTTGCCGACCTGAACATCAAGCAGCAGGCCGCGGGCGCACCCGATGCGGGCATTCTGCCGGAGGCCGCGGCAGTCATCTTCGATGAAGCGCATGACATGGAGGCCGTCGCCAGCGATTACTTCGGCGTCAGCATCTCGCAGCAGCGATGCGAAGAACTGGCGCGCGACACGGAACTGATGCTGCGTGCGAAGTCTGTCTCATCGTCGTCGATTGAGAGCGCCACGGCGACACTGCGCGACCGTAGCCGTGCCTTCTTCGGATCGCTGCCGATGGACGGCTTCCAGCTTGGCCGGCAACCGTTCCATGACCGGCCCGGCTTTCTTGAGGAGCGCGGCGATAGTTATGCAACCTACCTGACTTCGCTGGATCGCCTGCGCGACGAACTGGAACGCATCAAGGACGTCGAGGAAGTGAACGGCCTGAAGCGCCGTGTCACCGATCTACGCACCAGTTCTTCCTTTCTGATGGAAGCGGCAGACCCGAACACAGTCTTTTGGATCGAGCGCCGGGCGGCTGGAGGAGTCAAGAACTTTTCGCGCACGCAGACCGGCACACCTGCGGCCTTCCACACCTACCTGCAGGCCACGCCCATCGATGTGTCGGAGATCCTCTCCACCACGCTGTTCAGCGGCTTCGGCTCAGTCATCCTTACAAGCGCAACGCTGACCGTGCAGGGAGGCTTCGACCACATCGCCAAGCGCCTGGGGCTCGTCGGCGCGCGAGAGCTTACCGTGCCGTCGCACTTCGACTATGGCAAACAGGCGCTGCTGTATCTGCCGCCGTACCTGCCCGATCCACGCGATGCGGAGTTTCTGCCCGCTGCAGCGGAACGCATGCGCAAGATTCTCGAATTATCGCGTGGCCGCGCATTCTGCCTGTTCACCAGCTACGCGCAAATGCGTGCGATGTACGAACGCATGCTGGTAGAACTGCCCTTCCCGCTGCTGCTGCAGGGGCAGGCACCGCGCAAAGCGTTGCTCGACGAATTTCGAGAGACGCCCAATGCCGTGCTGTTCGGCACCAGCAGCTTCTGGCAGGGCGTAGATGTGCAGGGCGAA
>CAXUEW010000006.1:22074-28036 GCA_964250115.1 uncultured Terriglobus sp. | reverse complement strand
CAGCGACCCCGTGATGCAGGCGCGCATGGAGGCCATTGAAAACGCGGGTGGCAAACCCTTCCACGACCTGCAGATCCCGCAGGCCGTCATCACGCTCAAACAGGGCTTTGGCCGCCTGATCCGCTCGGTGACAGATCGTGGTGTTCTGGTTCTGCTGGACAACCGCGTGCAGAAGCAGAGCTACGGCAAGATCTTCCTCGACAGCCTGCCGCCATACCGTCTAACGCAGGATATTGCGGACGTCGAGCGCTTCTTTCATCGTGATTGAAAGCGTTTTCTTCTTTGTAAGGAACTGGACCAGACTTGCATATCATCCAACAACTTCGCCGTTGCAGAGGTGGCTTGACGACCTTCAAGGCAGACGTTACCGTTCTTCCTATAAACGAACCAGGAGTAGTGCCGTGCCAGGTAAAGTAAGTCTCTCTGTTGTTATGCGCCTTCAGTTTTTGAAAGAGTTCAAACCTGTTGATTTGAACTGCGGTCGCTACTGCACGGAGGCCGCGGCAAAATGGATACAGACCACCTACAAGCTGGGTGGCAATCCCGACATCTTTCACAAGATTCTTAACCCGCCAAGCAGCATTTTGGGCATGGGATGGAGCGTGGATGATGAAGGCAAGGACGTGATCACGCAGATGGGGATCCCCGACAGTTCCGATGCGTGGGGAACCTTGCTGAAAATGTACGGTCCGCTCATCATCGCAGTGAAGCTGGCGCCCGGATGTGGCCACTACGTGCTTGTAACCGGTGTGGATGGTGAAACGCTGGAGTACAAAGATCCTTTGCGGGGCGATACCCAGTTGACGAAGGATCGCGTGCAGATGACAAAAACCATCAATGGCACCGTCGTTTCCGCTGTTTCGAAGCTAAAGCTCAAGGCCAAGCTGGACGCCACTCCCAGCGGTCTGGTTGATTTGCCTTAGGCGGCCGGCTATATGGCGGCAACTTGCTGCTTGCTGAAAAGCAGAGCGAGGTCACTCCGCGCCTGCTCTGCTTCCGTCTAGCTTTTGCATTGGAGCGTACGCAGCAGATTGGCTGATGGCTCCCACTCACCAATAGGGGGATATAACAACATGGCTTTGCGCAGGTCGCGTTCCGACCCGCTCAGTGCCGCAGCAATCGCTGCGTGTTCGTATGCCTTCACTGCCATGACCAGGCCACGTACTGATTCCGGCAAAGGGCCGACGGGCAGCGGCGCGATTGTGCCGTTGCCGATGCGGCTGGTCGCTTCCACGACGTCGTCGGGATGGAGTTCAGGCACCGTGCTGCCATTGCGTGTGTTCACGATGACTTGATGATCGTGGCCGCTTACTAATGCATTCATTACGTCGAGCGCGATGCGATGGTAACCGCTGGCGGCGCGGAACGGGTCTTCCGCAGGCACGTCGCCCTCGAAGGCGGAGACACCTTCGCCTTCCAGCTTCATGTAAGAGCCGGAACGCAGATTCAGGTAATCGATATAAGACTGCAGCGCACCTGCGTCGTCGTTGGCTGCGTGCTGTTGCAACAGCTTTTCCGCCAGTGATTCATTCATCTGCGCGATCTGCTCGCCACGGGTGGCCCCCTGCCGGCGTTGGTTTTCAAGAGCGCGCGTGCGCGAGTAGTAGAAGAACAGGTACTCAGTCGGAATGAGCCGAAGCGCGCGGATAAGTTCATGGTCGAACAGCGGCGCGGAGTAAAGCTGGGTGAGCAGGCCGTCATCCGCCAGCACTTGGTCCGTGACGTCTTCGCCGCGCAGGGTAATACGGCGCACCCATCCAAGATGGTTCAGGCCGACGTAGTCGCACTGGACCTCGGTGGGCAGGGCGCCCAACGCGGTAGCTATGCGGTGCAGCATCTCCGTGGGCGTGTCGCAGATGCCTACCACCTTTGCGCCGCTGTGCTTCTGGATGGCCTGCGTAATCAACCCGGCTGGGTTGGTGAAGTTAATGATCCATGCCTCTGGTGCAATGCGCTCGACCAGCCGCGCCTGTTCAATCGCGACCGGAATGGTGCGCTGGCCCATGGCAACACCGCCGGGCCCGGTGGTTTCCTGGCCGGGGTACCCGCAGGCGATGGAGGCGCGCTCGTCGTGCGCGCGCGTGCCTATGCCGCCCACGCGAACGCTGTTGAGTACGAAGCTGGCGTCTTCAATGGCTTCTTCGGCGGAGGGGGCGACACGGATGCGCAGGCTGCCACCGTCGCGGCGAACGACTTCGCGGCTCAGGCGCGCGGTCATTTCCGCGCGTTCGCAATCGAGATCGTAGAGAACAAGTTCTTCCGCATCGAGCTGCGCTGCGGACTCATTGATGCCGAAGGCGACCAGCGGCGTGCGCACGCCACCGCCGCCGAGAAATGCAATTTTACGAGGCATAAGTTTCCTGCAGGGCGGTGAGTATTTCAGCCTTTGTGGGCAGTGCGCGCAGTGCACCGGCGGCGCGCGTGGACATGGCTCCGCAAGCGCAGGCCTGTTCCAACATGCCCTGCGGCTCCTCACCGCGCAGCATCGCATCGATGAAGCCGGCATCGAACACGTCGCCTGCACCGGTTGTATCGACCACCTGTACGTCGGGCGAAGCGGCCCGGTACTCGACGCCGTTACGCAGCATCACGGCACCGTCAGGGCCCAGCTTGACCAGAGCGTTTTGCAGCCCCAGGATGCGACATCGTTCCAGGTATTGCTGCGGCCCGCCGCTCAGCACGGTGGCTTCTTTGGCGTTGGGCATGGTGTAGTCGATCGCGCTGAGCACACCTAAACTGGCCTCGTCCTGCAACCAGCCAATGTGGTGACCCACATCCAGCGAGGTGGTGGCTCCATGGGCACGCAGCAATGGCAACGCATGCGCGGCAAGGCTGGCTGAAACCGGCATCGCAAGGTGCACGTGCCGCGCGCGTGCGGCCAGTGCTAACAGGTCCTCGTTGCCCAGCAGGCGTGCGGTAAGTTCACCATTCGCGCCATGGTAGGTAAAGAAGGAGCGGTCCTGCACGGTGGAGATGCTGACCGTGACACCCGTGCGCACCTGGCTCTGAACGATGTTGCGCGCGGAGACGCCAAAGTCAGCGAGCCGTTCCGCGATGCGCGGCATGTCGGCCTCTCCGGCTACGCCGATCAGCTGCACGCTGCGGCCCAGCCGCGCCAGAGCACACGCCGTGATGACGCCGCCTCCGCCCAGTTCCCACTGGTACTGGTCGGTAAAGGTCTCTTCACCGGGCGCGGGCCATGCGGCAAAGCCACTGAAGACGTGGTCCTGGTAGATTTCGCCGATCACTGTGACGTCGTAAATCATGCGGGGGAGAAAGGCCACTCCTGCTGGCGGTGTGCGCGAAACATGAAGACGGAAATGCCAAGCAGGCCAAGTGCGACAGCGGTAAACACCTGGCGCGCCTGGCTGGTAGCAACGATGTAGGCCCATCCCAGCAAGGCAATCAGCGCGGGCAAAGGGTAAAGGGGCATGCGGAAGTTCCTGCTTGCGATGCTATCGGAGCCGCCGGTGTTACCGGCTATGCGCGAAGCATCCGGCGCGGATTGCCGGTCGGCGCGGCGCAGCAGGATCACTGCGACGCACTGTCCCATGAACTGCAACACCGTCTGGATCACGATCAGTGCGGCAATCAATTCGCCGAGTGACAACAGGCAAAGCAAAGCCGATGCCACGCCCATGAAGAGGAGCGACACCGTCGGGAAATGGCCTGTGGGATGAACACGGGCGAAGATGCGCGGAAAGGTGCCGTCCTGCGCCGCGGTGAAGGGTACTCGGGAATAACCCAGCAGGATGGTAAACGTCGAGCCCCAACTGGCCACAAGGATCAGCAACGCAACCGTCCGTGCGGCCCATGTACCGTAAACGGCCTGCATAAACGCCGAGACGATCGCCGTCGCGTGCTGCGCCGTCTGCCACGGCAGCGTGCCGATGATGGAAAGGTTCATGCACAGGTACAGCACCGCAATCAACAGGATGGAAAGGATGACTGCCAGCGGAATGTTGCGGCGGGGCTCACGTACTTCGCCGCCGATGAGGCATACGTTGTTGTAGCCGCCGTAGTCGTAAGTGGCAATCAGCGTGGCGGAACCCAGTCCAAGCCAGAAGCTGTGCGTCAAGTGAAAGGCACCGGCCGGAAAATCGAAAGCAAGGCCTGCGTGGAAGTGCAGCGCGCCGCTGACGATGATCCATACACAGGTGGTCAGCACCGCAATCATGACCGTGACTGCCAGCACGGCAATGGACCGGATGGACCGGTACAGCACGGCGATGTTTACCAGGCAAAGCGCCATGGCAAGTAACTTCGCATGCACCGATGACAGCGGGTGCAGTACTCCGGCATATTGGGCAAAGCCCACTGCGCCCGATGCGATGGAGATGGGCCCGATCAGCAACGACTGCCACAGGAACAGGAACGCAACCATGCGGCCCCACCTGCGCGGTCCAAAAGCCTTTAGCAGATAGTGGTACGGTCCACCGGATTGCGGAAAGCGCGAACCCAGTTCGGCCCACACCATGCCGTCGCACAGAGCGAGTACCGCTCCGATGACCCAGCCAAGCATGGCCTGCGGCCCGCCCATGGCAGCCAGCGCCAGCGGAATGGTCAGGAACGGCCCAACGCCCACCATGTTCAGCACGTTGCTGGCGATGGCGCCAGGCAGGCCCATGCTTCGCTTTAGCGGTTCGTGCGTCGTTGCTATGCCACTCAAAACTTGACCCCGCGCTGTTTTTTACTTTTTCAGCTCGGGGTTTTCCGGCAGGCTGAGCAGGTTGGCAAAAATGCGGAAGGCACCGGGCACGCCCAGGGGCAACTCACGGTAGAACGCGTACGCGTTGTATACGTAGACGCCCTTGCCATAGCGCGCGTACATCAGGCCGCCTTTCTGTTCCGGCTGGCCTTTATCGTGCGTCTCGAGCAGCGCGGTGTATTGCGGGTCCCATGTCTGCAGGAACTTTGAGCCGCGCTCCTCAATCCAGCCCTCGAAGTCCTTCTCCGTGATCTGGTTGGGCCAGTGGAAGACCGGATTGTCCGGCGCGAGGATGGTCACTTTCGACTTCTCGTCCGTAACCTCTTCCGGATCGCCGCTCATGACGTACGGGTACGGGCCGTAGTTGTGGTCGTACTCAGGCGTGTTGTACTGCACGATTGCGACGCCGCCGTTCTTGACGTAGTCGAGCAGGCGGGCGTTGTTCGCCACCAGGTCAGGACGCACGGCATAGGCACGCACGCCCAGCACAATGGCTTTGTAGCGGCTGAGGTCGGCCGTGGCGAGGTCCTGTGCCGACAGGTACGAGACGGATACGCCAATCTGCTGCAATGCCGCGGGAACATCGTCGCCGCTGCCTTCGATGTACGCGATGTTCAGGTTGGGCGCGACCTTCACGTCGGTGCCTGTCGTGCTGTAGGTGGCGGGCGAGTAGAGGAAGTACGGACGCAGGCCGGTGTAGCCGGTGACCCTGTAACCCTCCTTGTACTGCTTGCCTGCAAGATCAGCAACGGCGGTCACCTCGTAGTGCTGCCCCGCGGCGGCATGGGGCGTCACGCTGAAGGTGACGATCTGCTCTTCGCCGGCTTGCGTGAAGTGGATGGGCAACGAAGCCGGTGTAGCCGTCCAGCCCTGCGGCAGCGAGAGGCGAACATTCGGATCGGCCTTGCCCTGCGTGTTGTTGCGGACGCGGACGCTCACCTGGGTTACGGTGCTGGCGAGTGGTGTGACGCCGGCCGCGGGTGTCAGCTCCACCGACAGCGCAGGGCCGACAGGCATGGGATAACGCAAAAGGCCGGGTCCGCTAACTTTGCTAATCACCTGCACGGTGGAGACGAGGTCGAAACTTGCGCCGTGGAACGTGAGTGTGGCGTGTGCCTGCAAGGGATACGGCGAAAGCGGCACATTCTTTACCGCTGTGGCATCCACCTGGTAGGAGGCGTCGCCCAGGTTGTTCCGGCGGAAGTAAGGGCGAGTAAAAGGTTCGTCTGCCGGAACGGTGACGGCCATTTTCAC
>CAXUEW010000006.1:14235-22064 GCA_964250115.1 uncultured Terriglobus sp. | reverse complement strand
GTGCAGCCGCGGCTAGCATTGCCGGGACGGTGGCTTTGGCGATTCGCCAGTTTCTGCCTGACGTGCCTTCCACCACGAGGTTCTTGAGCGCAACGCCGGACGCAGTCGGCTGGAACAGGTGAACGGCAACAGGAAAGCTCTGACCGGGTGTCGCCATCTGAAACGTGGGGCGCGTGCCGCGAAACATCGTCATGGTGGGATCGTCTGACCCGCCCTGGGTCACGTCGGCATTCAGCGACACCTGCAACGAGGCAGCCAGCGCGTCGTTGAACTGGCGGTCTTTCACCTCAAGTTCGCCGAGCACGTTCGTCTTCGCTTCGGCAGGCATGTTTCCTGAGCGCACGGAGGCGATCAGGGTTTCAAGCGCGAGCTTGCCTTCCGCAAGGTGCGGCGCGATGCCTGCAGGGTTGGTCGCGGAGAACTGCTGCATAGCAGCTTCCACATGATGGTTGATGTCCGCGAGGCCGCTGCGCAACTTGGCTTGGTTGCCGCTGTCAGCCAGATCGGCGATGCCGGTCAGCGAGACATCAATGCCTTCAAAGAAGCTTGATTCCTGTGGCTTTGCCTCAACATGCGAACCAAAACGATGGTAACCACTATTCTGTGGCCCGGGCAGCGGCACGCTGGGGCCGCCGTTCTGTGACGCCTGGTATCCCAGACCGGTGCGGGAGACCTGTGCATACGTCTCACCCAGCGCGGGATCGAACTTACCGGACGGGATCTCTACTGTGACCGAAGGCTTGCCTGGCTCCCACTTGCCGGTGACGTGGTTGGTCACGCCAACCGGGCCCCATGTGTGCGTTGCATAGTCGTACATGCCCTTTTCAGACGTGCGGAAGAAGGGCACGCGCCCGTAAGTCTTCACAGGGGCCCACGGCAACAATCCTGCCTTGATCTGGTCTGGAAACATCTTCGGGTCACCTGCGGCTTTGAAGACCTCCTGCGTCATCAGTCCAGCGGTCGCATGCTGTCCATGGCCGTCGGTTGGACCGCCCACAAACACCGAGCAGACGACGAGTGGCCGCACGGTGCGAACGACACGCACCGACTCTTCCAGAACGCGGTCATGGCCCCACTGCTCCAGCGCCTCTTCCAGCGATTTGGAAAATCCGTAGTCGGCCGTGGTGGCGAACAACTGCCGGTCCAAACCGTAGTAGCGGCCGGCCTGCAGCAGCTCCTCCGTGCGGACGAGGCCCAGCGCGTCCCAGTAGTCGGACGACATCACGTTGGCTCCGCCTTCGCCGCGATCCAGCGTGAACAGCGAAACGCGCGCACCTTCGCCGCGTGACTCGTACGCCAGCGTGGCACCATCTTCATCGTCTGGATGCGCAACGATCATCAAGAGGCTGGCGCGCGTATGCAAGCGGCGTAACGCCTGTAAAGCCGCCGCGGCTCCCCTGTCAGGTGGAATAGGCGTGGCATCAACGCGCGTCGTTGTGGTTGCAAGGGCTTGCGCGAGGAGCGGCTGCGTGGGAGCCAGCATGGTGGCGCTGATGGCTAGCGCTGCGGCGATACGGTTCGGGTTCTGCTTCATTTGCGGTTCCTCCACCCGCGCGGTGAGGAACCGCGCAGGCAGGATGCGTCTGGTGATTAGAAGTAAAACTTCGCTGCCAGTTGAACCTGGCGGGCGGTGTTGACGACATTGCTGATACGGCCGAAGGTGCCTGGCGTTGTAACGGAAGCAGCAGGGTTGGCCAGGTTGGCATGGTTGAAGACGTTGAAGCCTTCCAGGCGGAACTCAAGCCGCCGCGCGTCCGTAAAGGCGAACTGCTTGAACAGGCTCATGTCGAAGTTGCGGCGGCCCGGACCGGCATAGGGACGAGGACGGCACGAGCCGAAGGTACCCGCTGTCGGCTGCGTGAAGGCGGCCGGATTCAGGTAGCGATCGGTGCCGGTAATGCTGGTGATGGCGGCTCGATCGCGCGTAGTTCCGTTGAACGCACCTGCCAGGCAGTTTGCATACGCAGCGTGATTTCCGCCAGTACCGCTGTTGTCGGCTGCCGTCACATTAAACGGGTTACCCGATTCGAAGCTCCCGATGATGTTGTACTGCCATCCACCCAGGACTGTCGAGGCGATGGACTTCTGCGTGAGCAGGAGCCCGCCTGGGCCGACGGGTAGCTTCCACTGGGCGCTGACCACCAGGCGGTGCCGTTGATCGAACGGCGACTGCGAGTATTCGTGCCCGTAGTCATAGGCGTTCTGCGGCGTCGAGCCGGCCGTCAGGTTGTCGGCAAAATCAGCAAAGTTGTGCGCATAGGTATAGCTCACCTGGCCACCGAAGCCGTGGGTCATGGCGCGCCGCAGGCTTGTGACCAGGCCGTTGTAGTTGGTCATGCCGTCGTTGGTGGCGTACTCAAGAAACGCATGTGAGCCGCCGCTGTTGAGATTGGCGTAGGGGAACGACACAAGTGGCGTCGCGCCATTGAAGCCAGTGACCACGCCTTGGTTGGCGTTACGCAGGCGGTTCATCTTGCGTCCCAGATTGCCCACGTAGACAGCCTCGAACGTGGTGGACGGCGTGATCTGCACTTGCGGTCCGAAGGAGAACTGTTCCACGTAGCTGGTGCGCTGGTTCTGCTGCTGCCAGTTCGTCTTCTGGATGTAGAGCGGCGTGGTGGAGTTTGCGTAAGCCGCGCCCGGAAAGCCGTCGCGAAGCTGGAAAATCGTGCCCGAAGCGACCGTGGTGCGTGCATCGTTCACGAACTTCAGGAAGGGCTGATTCTGCCCCAACTGCGACTCGGAACCGACACGGTTCATGTACTGATAAAAGATGCCGAAGCCGCCGCGCAGAACCACTTTGCTAAATGGCTGGTACGAGAAGCCGACACGCGGTGCGAAGTTGTTTTTGTCTGGCTGCACAAGGGCACGCTGAGCCCAACTGCCACCCGTCGCGACCGTCAGAGCACCCGCACCGGAGGGATCAAAGTTGGCAAAGGAGTTCGTGCGGTTCAGCAGCGGCGAGTACAGCTCATACCGCGTGCCGTACACCAGTGTCAGCTTGTCGTTCGCGCGCCATGTGTCCTGCGCAAAGAACGAGTTGCCGAACTGGTAATTATGCACCACCAGGTAACTGTTGTAGAACGTCTGGTTGACGTTGCCCAGCATGAAGTCGCCCCAGCCAAAGCCGTTGGTGCCGGTAAAGATGCCGGAGAAGCCCATGTAGCCCTGCGGCGCAGTCAGGTCGAGGAAGTTATTCGTGTTGCGGTGATACTCAAAGCCCAGCAAGAGGCTGTGATTGCCCTTCAACTTGGTGAAGTTATCCAGAAACTGCCAAACGCCCGCGGCCTGGAACTGCGGGCGGAACAGATCGACACCGATGCGGCGGAAGCCGCCCGACACATTGAGGGGAGGCAAGCCGCCCGACTGCGGCGTGACCGGGATGCCGGTAAGGCCAACCGATGGTGCGGCAGACGTTCCCAGCGTGACCCCAATGGGGTTGCTGTGCGCACTGTCACGGCCCCATCCGAAGCGGAACTGGTTGACTGCGGTGGATGACAGCGTACTGGTCACGCCAAAGGCCACACCCTGATTGCGGATGAGGTAGTCCGTGGCGAATCCACCGTTGCCGATGTCTGTGTTGCCTGTCCAGGGCGGATCCTGCCGGTGCTGGTCGAGAAAGCTATAGCGGGTAAACACCTGGTGACGCTGCGCTACGGACAGGTCGGTACGTACGTCGAAGCTGTTCACCTGCTGCGGCTGCTGGTACTGGTAGATGTAGTTCGGCGTGCCGTTCCATGGACCGGAAGCGTTGTTGGGATCGGGCAGCAGCTTTGCCACGGCTAACGCAACCGGGTCAATGCAGCGCGTCTGAACCACCTTGTTCACGATGCAGCCAGCCTGCGATGCAAGCTGCGCGACCGGGTTGAAGGAGACCTCGCTCATGTTACCGGTCTTCATGGCGGCGGATGGAACGACGGAGTTGACCGTCGTGCTCTGCGTGGAGCGCAAGCCCTGGTAGTCACCGAAGTAGAAGGCCTTGTCGCGCAGGATGTGGCCGCCCACCGTGCCGCCGAACTGGTTCTGGCTGAAGTTGCCCTTAGGCAGCGGCGTACCCAACGTGTGCTTGTTGGCCCAGCTGTTGGCGTCAAAAATGCTGTTGCGCGCGTATTCCCAGACACTGCCGTGCACTGCGTTGGTGCCGCTTTTCAGGCTGGCATTAACAATGGCACCGGCAGAGGTGCCGAATTCCGCCGAGTAGGTGCGCGTCTGCAGGCGGAACTCCTGAATAGCATCGGGCGGAGGCTGCACATTTTGCACGGAGCCTTCCTGCAGATTGGTAGAGCCGGAGTTGTTATCCACGCCGTCAAGCGCGAAGTAGTTCTGCGTCTCCAGGTTGCCGTTCGACGAGAAGCGGTCAGGCGCAGGGTTCGCCGCACCGGGATTCTTGAAGATGCCGGGCTCCAGCAGCGCGAGGTCGGCATAGCGGCGGGCATTCAGGGGCAGATCATTGATCTGTATTGTGCCGATCACGTTGCCCACATCGGCGGACTGCGTTTGCAGCCCCTGCGAAGTGGTGGTGACCTCAACCGTTTCTGTGGCCGCGCCGGCCTTCAGGTCGATGTCGATTTCCGCACGTGTCTTCACGTGGACTTCAACCTTGGCGACATGCGCGGTCGCGAAGCCCGGAGCGGTGACGTCCACCGAGTAAGTTCCAGGGATGAGCGCCAGCGCCTGGTAGGTGCCGTCGCCGTTTGCGTGCAGGTTTGCCGTCACACCTGTGGCGACGTTGCGGATCGTCACCGTGGCGCCCGGAACGACGGCCCCACTGCTGTCGCGGACCTGGCCGGTAATGGAGCCGTTATCAAGCTGTGCCATTGCGTAGGGTGCGCTAACGGCCGCGACGGCAAGCAGGGTGCTACGCATGAGGCATTGCCGCGTTGCGAAGAAAGAGAACGTTCGACCAGAGAGAGCCATCTGCCACACCCTTTACGTGATATTTCCCAGAAACAGCATCATGCAGCAGAGTGCGCTAAATTCTGCCGTTTAGAAAATTGTTATCGATAACGAATGGCTGGACAGTAAACCAGCGAATGGTACTTGTCAAACAGAATTTCTGAGAGCGGAAAGCCACTGTGCCTCCGCTCACATGGCCTGGAGGGCTTGCAGCTCCCAAATGTTTGCAATGCGTTATGCGCAGGATCTAACACGGTGGGCACTGAGGGTGCACGGAGGTCACGGTTCGAGGAAGGTGTCAGCATGAGCATGACAGCTTAGGGCGACAGAGGTCCTTGTTGTTATTCTCCGTGCACACTCCGTGCCCGCTGTGTTCAACCAGCCGCAACAGAGAAAGCATGAGAGCGCTGGGACATCACGGCCTTACGCGTGCCCTTTCTGCAGCATCTGTCGAAGTTCACGCTGCGTTGGCAATCCTTTGGGGCCGCCGGGCTGCGTCGCAGACAGGCTGCTGCAGATGTTGCCAGTCCGCAGGCATTCGTCCCAGTCCGCGCCCTGCAGGAACGCGTGCAGAAAGCCGCCGTCAAATGCGTCACTGGCACCGGTAGCATCAATGACCGGCAAGGAAGGCGCAGCCTGCCGATACTGCTTGCCGTTGGCAACCAGAACAGCACCGCCGCGTGCCAGCTTCACCACAGGAATGTGACACCAATCGACGAGCTTCTCCAATGCATTCAGAGCGGTGCGAGCGCCCGTGATCGCCTTTGCCTCGTGCTCGTTGGGAAAAATAAACTCGCAGTGCTTCACGATTGAGAGCAGTTCCTGCGCGGATAGATCGGGATTCCAGCCAAAGTTCGCGGAAACGGTGATGCCCGCGTCGCGGAGACGCTCCAGCACCGGAATCCACCGGGTGGGCTGACGCAGCGCACACGCCAGATGCACGTGGCGCGCGCGGTGCAGCGTGTCAGTCACAATCCGCTTGCTCAGCAAATCTTCCAGATGTTCATTGATCGGATCGTGTGTCAGCAGCATGCGATTAGCACGGAAGGCCGCGGAAACTGTAAGCGCAGTCGGCTTGCCCTTCTGCACCTCGCAGGCAGAGACATCCAGGCCTTCGCGCAGGATTTCAGCCCATGTGGGCAGGGTGCTTGCATCGGCACCGACACGCGTAATCACGGCTGTGCGGCTGCCAAGGCGCGTGGCCGCAATGGCGGACGTGGCAAGTCCACCGCCCGGCGCGATCAGGAACGACCGCGTCTTGACCTCTTCGCCAAGGCGCGGTTCATGGGAGAGACCGTAGAAGATGAGATCCGAGAAGAACTCACCGAAAACTACAAGATCGAAGCGCTTTGTTGCCCTGCTGCGAACCGCCATTTTTGATCCCTTCTTAGCTTTTTGTTGCGCGCTTACTTCTTTTCGCTTTCGCTCTGGTTTCCATACTGCGTGTGGTGGCGCGGGCGACGACCGCAGGAGCGAGAAGAACATTGCGCAAAGGTGCTTTGTTGCCGCCAGTCATCAGGTTCAACGCGCAGCGTGCAGCACGCATGCCAAGCTCCTCGCCTGAAAGAGCGACGCTCGTCAGCGGCAATCCAATGGAGCACAGCGCGGCATCATCCCCGCAGCCAACCACCTGAAAATCATCCGGAACATGCAGGCCGTGCGCCAGCGCGGCATCACGCGCGCCTGCTGCCAGCGCGTCGGTGTACGCCATGACGGCGTCGGGTGCGATGCGCTCGTGCAGCAGCGCCATGACCCTATCAAAGCCACGCTGGTACTCGCTGCTGTCTGAGCGGATCTCACGCGCCCATTCGTGATGGGGTGCGACACCGGCCTGGGTGTGCGCCTTCAGAAAGCCTCGCAGGCGGTCATCTGCAATCGCCGTTCGCGGACCGCGCAGGTAGGCAATGCGGTACGCACCACGTGCCAGCAGATACGCCGCGGGCATGCGGCCGATCTCAGGCTCGCTGAAGCCGACCGCAATCGCGGACTCGTCCGCTGGCTTGCGACCGATGCAGATGACCGGCAAGCCCCGGTCCTGCGGAGTTGTGCTCAGGTCCTTGTCACCGCCCGGACCCACGAGGACAAGCGCGTCCACCTGGCGGGAAAGGTGCAGATCAATCTCCGCGTTTTCCTGCTCGGGATTTGCGTTGGTCGTGGAAACAGCCACACCGTAACCGGCGTCCTGAAAGACCATCGCGAGTCCCTGGCAAACGGCGGCGAAGTACGGGTCGCTGATGCGCGGAACAAGCACGCCTACCCGATAAGCCTGGCCCGTACGCAGGCCGCGGGCAGAATCGTTGGGCCGGTATTTCAGCTCCTGCATGCGCTGCAGGACGCGCGCCTTTGTGCCTTCGCTGACGTCGGTCTGCCCGCGCAGCACGCGGGAGATCGTCATCGTCGACAGGTTCAGATCTTTCGCGATGTCCTGCAGGCGAACGCGCATCAGCGTGACGGGTACGATGGTTCGTGAAGGATCACATCTGGTCTATTCCTCCACGATCATGACCCTCGGCTCCCCGTTTGCATTGTCCTCTTCAATCGGCAGCGGTGTTCCGCGTTTCCTGTCGAATATCTTTCGGACCACCCAGATGGCCAGCACGATCAGTAACAAACCGACGATGAACAGCAACAGGTGCGCGTGCTGACGCACCGTGCGAAAGATCAGGTCCATGACCACCGGACCGTACAGGTGCGTGAGTGTCGCGTATGCCGTGAACTGCACCAGCTTGCCCA
Source organism: uncultured Terriglobus sp. (assembly GCA_964250115.1). Lineage (GTDB taxonomy): Bacteria > Acidobacteriota > Terriglobia > Terriglobales > Acidobacteriaceae > Terriglobus. The sequence goes on along the minus strand of CAXUEW010000006.1, from coordinate 14,435 downwards.
GGAACGCGGCCAGCAGAAAGGTCAGCGGCTTCATCTCAAAGACGCCCGCGCAAAACTCGAACAGCTTGAACGGCGTCGGCGGCGGTCCCATGGCGGGGATCAGGATGGCGAAGAATTCCTGCTCTTCAAAACGATCCCGCAGCCGTTCGTACCGTTCGCGATTGATCTTGCCCAGCAGGAACAGCTCGCCGCCAAGCCGG
>CAXUEW010000006.1:3694-14222 GCA_964250115.1 uncultured Terriglobus sp. | reverse complement strand
AGAACGGCACCATGCTACCCACAGCCGACGCGAGTGCGGCCAGCAGTGGGTACAGGAGAAACTTGCCGGGATGCGTGCTAACCAACTGGATAAGAATGGGCTGCCAAGGGATGGGAATCAGTGCCGAATCGAACAGCGAGGCCAGCACCAGGCCGGTGCCCCCAAGGTGCGTCAGCCGCATGCCAAGCCGCTTCAGCAGCCCCAGCGACGCAGACTTTGCGGGAACGGCTTGAACCAGAGCGAGCAGCAAATGTGGCAGGTGCGGCAGGTGCATCATCGGGGTCATTCTACCGCTCGCCGTATGCCGGTACCACCGCGCGGCAAACGGATGAGAAAATGGAGAGGACCACGAGCCCAAGCGCGAAAGCAGCAAGTGGCCAGATTCTTGTCACGCGCGAAACAAAAACACTGTGACCGCAGTCCTAACGGGAAGAGACTTATTCAGCGTGCCCCCAATCGAGACACCTCCCGGAACGGACCGCGCAGAGATCGCAGGCGACGCGGGAACCAATCCAGATAAGCCCCGCAAGCGGCAACACCTGCGCGGGCGCTTTCGTAACTACGACAATCTCGACCAGCATGAACTGATTACCCTGCTGGATGAGATCGACGACGAGCGTTCGCGCGCGCGCTTTCGCGAGGCCGTGTACATCTCCGTCATTGTGTGGCTGGTGCTGGGTTGGGTAATGGTGTACGGCCCGCGCTACCTGTGGCACGCACCCGTGCTGGTGACGGCTGTGCCCGAAACGTCCAAGGAGATGACCTACCTGGACGTGCCGCCCGATCTGCAAAAACAGATACAGCGCACAAAGCCAGCGCCCAACGTCAGCACCCGCTCCACGGAATCGCAAAGTCCCAAGCCAAGCCCGCAAGCGCCGGGGCCGCGTGCCGGAACACCAACGCCGCCCGCACCAAAGTCCGTGCCCCAGCCTGCGCAGCAACAGCCAAAGCAGGCTCCGCAGCAGCAACCACCGGCTCCGCAGCAGCAACAGCCTCAGCAGCAGGCGCGCAACACACCGCCAACGCCGCAACCGCCGCGCTCCCAGCCGCTGGCGGATGCGCCGTCGCCATCACCGAACCAGCCAAACCGGAACATCTTCAACACGCCCGGCAGTGCATCGCAGCAGATTCAACAGGCGGCACGCAACGCGCGAAGCGGCGAAGGCGGTGACTACGGCTCCACAGGCATCGGGAAGACGGGCGGCAGCAAGCTTGGTACGGAAATCATCTCCGACACACAGGGTGTGGATTTCGGCAAATACCTGCAGCGCCTGCTGGCAGATGTGCGTCGTAACTGGCTGCCCTTGATTCCGGAAGAGTGCCGGCCACCATTGAACAAGCAGGGCATCACCGGTGTGCGCTTCACCATTCAGCCCAACGGGACGATCAGTGCCATGCACCTGGATTACTCCACGCACGATGTCGCCATTGATCGCTCGGCATGGGGGTCCATCACCGGCTTGGGCGCGGCGCAGCCGTTGCCCAAGGAGTTCCACGGTCCGAACCTGGAGCTGCGAATAGAGTTCCGCGTCAACAAGGACGGCCAGGCCGCACAGTAGACTCACCTGCCGTATGCTGCACCCATGCCTTCGCCTGACCGTACCGATGACGAACAACGGCAGCGTTTCGCGGCTGAAAGGCGGCTCCAGGTTGGCGCGGCCCTGCTGCTTGGCGTCTTGGTACTGGTCGCCATCGTCCTGCGTGCTGGCGTTCGCAATGTCTTTCCGGTTGGCTGGTGGCGAAGTTGGTAACAAGTTGGAAGGGCACGGGGACTGACGACCCTCTGTTGATTGTGATTGCAGGTCCTACTGCTTCGGGCAAGACAGCACTGTCGTTGCAACTGGCGGAAGCAATTGGTGGCGAGATCGTCTCGTGCGACTCCGTTGCCGTGTATTGCGAAATGGAACTTGGCACTGCGAAGCCGTCTGGGCAAGAGCGCAGACGCGTCCCGCACCATTTGATCGATGTGGTCCCCCCAAGCGTCGAGTACACCGCCGGCGATTACGGTCGAGCCGCGCGCGCAGCAGTCGCAGACATTGCTTCCCGCGGAAAGGTGCCCATTGTGACCGGCGGCACCGGACTGTATCTGCGTGCACTGCTGGACGGCCTGAGCCCCGCTCCACAACGCGATGAAGCGTTGCGCAGCCGACTGCATCTGGCCTCTGGAATGCCGGGCCTGCTGCATCGCGCGCTGCGCAGGCTTGATCCCGCGGCAGCGCAGCGCATCCACGCAAATGATGCATCCAAGTCGATCCGCGCCATCGAGGTTTCCATTCTGCAAGGCAGGCCCATGACAGCTGGCTGGAACGATCAACGTCCGGAGCCGTTAAGCGGATTTCGCATGGTCCAGATCGGTCTCGCCCCCAACCGCGCGGCGCTGTACAAACGCATCAATGAGCGATGTGCCGCGATGTTCCGCGACGGTTTGGTCGTGGAGACGGAGACGCTGGTCGCCCGCTACGGCAAAGCCTGCCGGGCGCTCAATGCCCTTGGATACGCCGAAGCGCAGGCCGTACTGCGCGGGGACATGACTGAGCCGGGCGCCATTGCAAAGGCACAGCAGGGCCACCGCAACTACAGCAAACGGCAGGGTACATGGTTTCATCGAGATCCGCGTATTCGATGGATCGAAGGCTTTGGCGCAGAAGCTTTGGCAACAGCACTGAAGATCATCCACAACGCATAGGTTTCAGACTTCAGGACGCGCGGAACTTCACTTCCCCGCCGACGATCGTGGCATACACGCGGCCAAGCATAGCGGCTCCGTCGAAGGGCGTGTTCCTTGACTTGGATCGCGTGGCTGCGGCGTCATAGGTCCATCGCGCGCCCGCATCGAATATGACCAGATCAGCCAGCGTACCGGGCGCGATGCGTCCCACATCATGGCCCAGTTCCCGCAGCCGGAACTTCTGCGCAGGTGCCGATGTGAACAGCGCAAGCACCTGTGACAAGGGCATGCCATGCTGACCGTGCAGGATGCGAAGCGACACACCCAGTGCTGTTTCCAGACCGGTGATGCCGTTGGGCGCGCGTTCAAACTCGACGTTCTTCTCATGGGCCGCATGCGGCGCATGGTCCGTCGCAATTACATCTACGGTGCCGTCCAGTACCGCTGCAATACACGCCTCGCGGTCCGCGTGCGAACGCAGCGGAGGGTTCATTTTGAAGTGCGTATCGTAGCGGTGTGAGCCCTGCTGGGCATCGCCCGCAACGGCCTCATCCGTGAACGCGAGGTGATGCGGCGACACTTCGCAGGTGACATGCAGGCCTCGCTGCTTTGCCTCGCGAATAGCCTGGAGCGCCTTTGCTGTGGACACATGCTGCACATGCAGGTGCGGCCTTAACCTCTCTTCAAGCTCGATTCCTTCCAGCAGCCGGATGTCGCGTTCGACGATGCTCGATTCTGCTTCAACCGGCATCCCCCGCAGACCAAGGCGAAACGCCACTGGGCCGAAGTTCATGCTGGCACCCACGGTCATCCGCGTGTCTTCCGCATGTTGCGAAATGGGCAGGCCAACACGCGCCGCAGCGACCAACGCCTGCCGCATCACGCTGTCTTCCAGAACGGGCTTACCGTCATCGGTAAAGCCCACCGCCCCTGCCGTGGCCAGCGCAGCATAGTCTGACAACTCCGTGCCCATGCTGCCAACCGTTGCGGCAGGCATTGCCAACACGCGTGCTGCCGGGTTGCGATGCGGCGACTGTACAAAGCGCAGCCACTCGACGGAGTCCGTCACCGGCGAGGTGTTCGGCATAGCGACCACTGTAGTCACGCCGCCCGCAACTGCGGCCAACGTGCCCGTTGCGATGGATTCCTTGTGCGTCTGCCCCGGTTCGCGCAGGTGCACGTGCATGTCGATCAGGCCGGGCGCAATGACCATCCCGGTGCAGTCGATTACCTCATCGGCATCTGCCCCATCGGTGCCGTTAACTTCCTTAATCAATCTATCGGCAAGCAAAACGTCACAGACGGCATCCAACCCGCTGGCCGGGTCAATCACGCGACCGTTCCTAAGCAGCAGCGAGCTCATGCAGGCACCTCGCTCTGACTAGCAGCAGGGTTGAGCGCACGCACCAGCAGAGCCATGCGAACGGCGAGACCATGCGACACCTGCTGTTCAATCGCCGACTGTGCTCCATCAGCAACTTCCGAATCAATTTCAAGCCCGCGCACCATCGGCCCTGGATGCATGACGAACGCTGACGGTGCGCATCGCACAAGCCTCTCTGCGTTGAGTTGATAGCGGTCTACGTATGCTGCCATGTCTATATCGAGACCAGTCAGACGTTCGCGCTGGATGCGCAACATCATGGCTACGTTCGCCTGACGGAGCGCACTTTCAAAGTCGCGCTCGATCTCAACACCGGGCGCAATGGTAAAAGCTTCGACAGGACACAACTCAGGCGGTCCGCACAGGACGACGCGCGCGCCGAGCCGCGACAGCAGCATGGCGTTGGACCGGGCCACACGCGAGTGACGTACATCGCCGGTGATGACCACGGTAAGCCCGCTCAGCGTCGTCCCGCAAATCCGTTGCGATAGGCCCAGCCGTACCAGCATGGTTCGCAGGTCTAACAATGCCTGCGAAGGATGTTCGTGCATGCCGTCGCCCGCGTTCAACACCGGCAATCCCGTGGACCGTGCCAGCAGTTCCGGAGCGCCGCTGTAATTGGACCGTAGAATGATGCACTCCGCACCCAGTGCTCGCAATGTCACACCGGTATCGTGAAGGCTCTCACCCTTTTCAATCGACGAACTCTTATCGCTGACCAGGGTCGTCATGGCTCCCAGCGACTTCGCAGCGATCTCGAAGCTGGTGCGCGTTCGCGTGGATGACTCGTAGAACAGCAGGGCGACCGTACGCCCGCTCAAACGTAAGCTGCGCCGGGCATGCGGCTCACCTTCAAGCTGGTCTGCAAGTGCAAGCAGTGACGTGATGCCATCAAGAGAGATGTCCTGAATGGAAAGCAGCGACCCCGGATGACGAACCAACGGGTTGGGGGCCAGAACGCTCATCGCTCTGAGGATGTTAGCAGGCGCGGGTCGCTCACATGCCTGCTACGTCCATACGCCCGAACAGATTCGCGCCAGCAGAGGGCGCTGGCGCGAACTTAGATTTAGCTGCGTCCGATTTAGAAGGCCAGCCGCAGCGCGAGTTGCAGAATGCGCGGATCGTACGCGGATGTGATTTGCGAGAAATTTCCCGCGCTGAGCGTGTTCACCGGCGGCATCAGGTTGGTGTGATTCAGCACGTTGAATGCCTCAAAGCGAAAGACGCCCTTGACATGTTCGCCGATGGGAAAGTTCTTCAGCAGCCCCATATCCAGCGTTGTGTATCCAGGTCCTCGAAAGGCATTGCGTCCGCTGTTGCCGTAGTTGCCTGCCTGAACAGGCTGCACAAAGGCAGCAGGGTTCAGATATTGCGCCTGCGTGGCCGCAGTGGAACGTTTGCCAAGGTATACCGGCAGGCCATCTATCACGCTTACACGTTGATTGGGTGTGCCGGTGAGCGCATTGTCACGCCCCGCAAGCACGCTGAAGGGATAACCACCGGTGTAGTTGAAGATGGCAGTATGCTCCCACCCTCCCAGCACTGCCTTCGCAAAGCCGTTCTGAACCGGCGCGGGAATGTGCACAATGGACGTGACGTTGATGACGTGCCGGCGGTCATAATCCGCGGGACCACGGTCATATCCAGAATTGGTCGGAATGGCGCGCGCGCCACCGAGTGTCTTGGTGTCAGACCACGTATCGATAGCTTTACCCCAGGTGTAGTTGGCGAGTATTGACACGCTCTTTGAGAACGAGCGCCTCACATTTGCCTGCAGTGAGTTGTAGTTAGCAGAACCTGCCGCCTCAAGGATCGTGCTGGAGCCAAGCGCCGGACCCAATGGACGCCGCTGGTTAGTGTTCGCCGTGGTCGACGCACCCGGCACGTAGACCGCCGCGTTCAGTTCGCGAGCCACAGGCAGATGCGATGATGCAGAGCCTGCGTAGGCCAGGCTGAAGATCGTGCCAAAGCCAAGGTCCTGCTGCAACTGCAGATTGAACGATTGCGTATAAGCATTCCGCAGTCGTTCGCTGTACACGTACTGCGAGGTGTACTGCGGAAAGGTCGAGGCCGATGACGGAGGCGAAGGATACGGGAACGGATTGGTCGTGCCGCCGTAAGGATTCTCCGTGCTGTTGGCGGCGCTGCCCGTGAGTGTCAGCACTGGGGCAAAGGGTGCCTGGTCGGTCTGGTTATTCGTGGTGATGGTATTTGGCTGGTCATAAAAGATGCCGTATCCACCACGCAGGCTTGCCTTACCGTCTCCGAACACATCAAAAGCGAAGCCCACGCGCGGTGCAATATTGGTGTATGAAGCGTTGAAGCCGCCGCTTGGGATGCCGGGATCACCCACAAAAACAATGCCGGTCGGGGCATTGGGGTAGAGCGTGCTCTTCACGCCGGGACGGTAAGCAGCAAGTTTATTATTCAGATCGTAGTACGGCAGAAACGGTTCATACCTTGCACCAAGGTTGAGGACAAGCCGCGTGTTGACCTTCCAACTGTCTTCCGCAAAAGCCGCCCAGTGGTTGTAGCGTGTGTTCTTGAACTCGCCCGCGCCCTGCAGAAACGTGACAAAGCGGCCAGTGAGAAAGTCCGCAAAGCTGTTGCCTGTGCTGGTGGCTAACGTGGTGGGATTGGGTGTATAGCTTTGCGCGGTATAGGTGTAGACCGGGTTCTGCTGAAAGTTGTTGATGTTATCGCCCGGCCCAAAGTAATACTCGCCACCGAAGCTCAGGGAATGACGCCCCAGGTTCCAACGCACCGTGTCGATGCCCTGGTATTCGTCACGAATAAATTCGTTTGTATCGCCCGTATAGAGGGTGAAGAAGTTATTCACCGTGAACTGGTATTCCGTCTGCGCTGGTGGCACATAAGCATTCACACCCAGGGACGGCAGCGTGGCCGAAGGATAAACCGGCGTGTTCTTGTAACGATTGTGCAAGTAGGCAAACGAAGCCTGGTTCAGCAATTTTCCGCTGAACACGTGCGTGTCGCTGGCCTGGTAACGCTGGTAGGTCCAGTCGCCCGCGTTCTTGTACGCAAGATAATTTGCCGGATCCAGAAAAGGCTGCGCGATCTGGTGCGACTGATTATAGGTTCCGTAGAGCGTGTTTTTATTGCCGAAATGCTGATCGTACCGGGTCAGCAGTTGAAGATCGCTGGTGTTGTTCAGGCTGCGGTAGAAGATCGTCTGCCCGCCCTGCGCGTTTACCGGTGTGCCCGCAGGGGCAACCGGGATGAACTGCAGCATAGCCCGGGCTACCGGACTGATGACAGGGACCTGGTTATTCGCATAGGTGCGCCGGGCCGCGTCAAACGGGATGTACAACGGCGAAGTGACACCGGAAAAATCACCATTGCGCAGCGCAGCACTGGGCACCACTGCGCTGCTTGCATTCGGCCGCTGGTGCACCAGCGTCTCCTGCAGCGAGACGAAGAAGAAACTCTTGTTGCGGCCGTCGTATACATGCGGCAAAAAGACGGGAGCCCCGATGGTGCCGCCGAACTGGTGCCGCTTCAAACCATCATCTGTCTTGACACCGTTGGTCACAGACGCGAAGTGGTTTGCGGCATTGAAGTAGTTATTGCGGATGTATTCAAACGCACTGCCGTGCACCGTATTCGTACCCGACTTGGTCACCGCGTTGACCACGCCACCGGGCAGACGGCCAAACTCCGCACCGAAGTTATTCGTCTGCACGCTGAACTCCTGCAGTGCATCCGGGTTTGGAAGGGGTGCGGGTGCATTCACGTAGTTATCGTTGTTGGTTGCGCCGTCAAGGATGTAGTTCGTGGTGTTGGATCGGTTGCCATTGATGGAGATACCAGTCGCCCCTGGATAGGTATTGCCGCTGGTCACATTCGCGCGCGGATCACGGACAACGCCCGGCACCAGCAGTATGAGGCTGATCGGGTTGCGCCCGTTCAGCGGCGCATCTTCGATGGTCTGTTCGCCAATGGTTTCTTTCAGTGTGGAGGATGTCGTGTCCACGCTGTTGCCGACAGCTTCCACGTTGACCACTTCGCTGGTGTCGCCGATGTTCAGCGTGGCGTCGGCGCGGCTCTGCGTATTGACCTCCACCCGCAGCAGTTTGACCCGTACCGCTTTGAAGCCGGGCGCATCGATGCTCAGGTCATAGACGCCGGGTGGCACCTTGACGACGTAGCTGCCATCATCCAGCACCGTCACTGCGGTCTGCGCGGATGTGCCGGTGTTTGTAACCGTAATCTTTGCGCGGGGAACCGACGCGCCGGTCGTGTCTTTCACCAGACCGACAATGCTACCGTTCAGGTCCTGTGCGTGAGCAGCGACGGACGTAAAGACACAGAGCAGCAGAAAAGCACGTAGAACAACGCGTGCCGGAGAGAGAAAGCGAATTTGTAGCATCATAAAACCTCGTCCATGGCGGCGATCAAAGCTGTTTCTTCAGGTAGTGCGACATTGCCGCAGAGATGCACGGAGATCCCGAGCGAATCTAGTACAGATGCCTTCATCCAGAAGGCCTGCAAGGCCTGCGCGGCGTCTGGCGCGTACACAATATTGACGTGGTTGGCGCGGTGGCGAGCCATAAACGTATCCCGCGTGACACCATGAAAAATCGCGTGCACCATGGGCCACTGATAAGTAGTTTCGCGCCAGCGCCGTTCCGTTTCCCCGGCTGGCAGCATGGCAACGGTGCCAAGCCCCAGATCGCAATGCAGCGCGCCAGCCTCAACGAAGACACGGCTCCACACCAATGCGCCAGGCCGGCCTACACCTTTGAGCGAACCGCCTCCCAGCGGAAAGTACATGGGCGGTTGACGTTCGCTGCGTGCACCGGCGTAACCGCCGACGAAGTGGTTCGCGGGTGCCGCACCGGAGATCTGCAGCACCCACACATAAGCGTCCGTACTGTCGTCCTTGTACTGCTCGCCCCAGCGCACATCGTGCAGCGTGGTCGAGGGGTCCAGGCCGAGGGCGGTCCACACCCGGTTGGTCACAAGGGCATCCACGCCGGCGCACTCGTCCACCTCATTGAAGTGCGGCAACGGTCCACCCGCGTAGAGTTCAGCGCCGCCCGCTTCCGCGTACACGGGAGGCCTGTCCGCGTTGTTCAGCAAGCCCTCGACCAGATCTGAAGCGGGCACGGTGTCCTTGAGCCCCTGCTGATATTGAATGCCGATGGCATCGCAGCCAAATTCAGCAGCCATGCGCACAGCCGCGATGTACATCTTGCACTGCTCAATGACCTGCGCACGCGTAAGTTCCGTCGCGGGGTCGCTGCCGAAGTCAAAGGTAAGGCCACGGTCCAGCAACCACTGCAGAACGCCTTCCGCTTCGACTTTGCTTACGGTGCGCATCTTCGCTACCAGTGCCGACTGGCTTAGCCGCTCCTTGTAGATGCCCGCTGGGTTCAATAACTCATCGTCGATGATGGCGTTGTACATGCCCATGCAGCCCTCGTCGAAGACGCCAAGAATGGCTTTTCTGCGTTGAAGATTCTCCGCTATTTTGGTGGCAACGCCTGTGATGTGCTTGGACACGTCCGTGCGGTCGAATGGACGAACGTGTGACAGATCATGCGTCACAGAGCCGGTGGTCAGCCACTCCGCTAAGCCTCGGAGAAAGAACTCATCCTGAAAGTCCTTACTCCAGAGTGAAGAAAAGCGGACGCCTGCTTTTACCAGTGATCCATTCAGATTCAGCAGTCCTACCAAGCCGGGCCACTGCCCCGACCAGTTTGCCACGGTGAGGATGTGGCCGCGATGGCTGCGCAGCCCAGGCAACACGTGATGGCTGTACTGCCACGCGGCGGTGGCAAACACCAGCTTTGCATCCCGCGGGATGTCCAGGAAGATATCCATGCCCATGCGCTGCGATGAAATGAAACCGTGCCCCTCCACTGGATCAACTGGGAACGCGCGGCGTATCGTGTAGCCTTCCCGCGCAAAGGCTTTGGTCAGCGTCTCTTCCAACGCGCGTTGCGCAGGCCAGCAGGCCTGGTTTGTTGCAAGCCGCAGGTCGCCGCTGGTGATGAGATAGACCTCTTCCCGGTGCGAAGGGCTTGCGGATGTTTCAGCGCTTTGCTGCATCAAATGCTCTCCTGGGGCGTGCATGCTACGTGCCTATGCCATGGGTTCCATGGCAGGCTGTGCCATGGGCGGCCATGCACGGCACCACTCAAGGAATTCGTTAGCCTCATGCCTACGCGTATCACTCAGCGGCTGTGCGAACGATGCCTGCAAAACGCCTCGCGCTTCAGCAGCCAGCTTCAAGCCCCAAGGCGTTGGAAAGACGTTCAACCGGGCAATGAACACTTGCAGCAATGCCAGTTGCTCCCCAAATGTGACGCTGCCTGGCACGCCGTTGTACAGCGCCCTAACTAACTCAGGCAGCACACAAGCAACGCCTGAGACCACGCCGTCGCACAAGCCCTCTTGCAACGCGGGAGCCAACGCGGAATCGTTCCCGATGATGCGGCATGCATCTGGAT
>CAXUEW010000006.1:0-3684 GCA_964250115.1 uncultured Terriglobus sp. | reverse complement strand
ACCGCTGGAGTCCTTGATGCCGATGATGTTCGGCACTCTGTCAACAAGATCACACACCATCTTAACAGCAAGCCCGGAAGTAAACTGCGGCAGGTTGTAGAGCAGCACCGGTACGTGTGTTGCTGCGGCAACTTCCGTACTGAAGGCGGCAAGGTCATCCTGCCGGTAGGGAAAGAAGTAGGGCATGGGCAGCAGCAGGCCCTGCACCCCTGCGGCCTCTGCAACTCGTACCAGATCGATGGACTGCGCTGCACCCGCCGCGCCCACGCCACATAGTATCTCGGCGCTCTCGCCACATACCTCATGCACTGTTGCAAGCACCTGCTCCAGCTGCTGCGGCGTCGTCAGGCAGAACTCGCCCGTCGCGCCGTTGATGGCGTAGCGGCGCACACCGTGCGACAGAAGGAAGCGCAACAGTGAACGCAACGCGGCATGATCGACCGAGCCGTCCGCTGTGCGCGGTGTCAGCACGGCCGCATAAATTCCCTGCACTGCCTTCACGTTCACGGCACACTCCCCTTACAGATAAAGCAAGTGAAACAACAGGTCAGCGTGGCACATCTGTAAGCGGCAGACGCACATACTTGATGGTCTTGCGATTCCAGGTGTAGGTCATCAACAGGTCGCCGTTGGCTGCCTGCACCAGCGCGGGATAGGAGTATTCGCCCGGGGTATCTTCCAGCGTCTTCCACATCGTGAAATGTTCCGCATCTGTGCTCACGGCCAGGTTCAGCGGCGTTCGGCCGCTGGTGGTGTTGTTGTAGATCATGACCACGCGGCCATCTTTCAGTGCAACAGCATCAATGCCGGAGTTGGGATTCGGCACATCGATCGCACGCGCCTGCGTCCATGTCTTGCCGTAGTCCTTCGAATCCGCGATCGTCACGCGTGCTGTCTTCGCGGTGGAGCGTGCATACAGGCGCAAGTGGCTGCCCTTCAACTGCACGACAGAAGGCTGAATAATGCCCTGGATGAACTTCCAGTCCGTCGATCCCGGTACATCCGCAGGCACGGCCGCCGCGCCGTTGCCCAGCCCTTGGCGATCAAGGTCCATGGGCGGCACGATGGGTCCGATCTTTGCCCAGGTGGCACCATTGTCCGTGCTGCGCTCGACCCACACGGCCCATGTGCGATAGCTCTCAAACGATGTGCCGCTGACAATGGTGCCGTCTTTCAGGACGAGCGGCTTGGCACGAATGGGGCCCAACAGGCCCGATGGCAGATGTTCGGGTTGCGACCAGGTCTTGCCCTCGTCGGTGCTGAACATGCGGCCTGCGCTCCACGTGGTTGGATGAGGGCCGAATTTGTAGTACATCCACAGGAGTCCGTCGCCGGTGTGGAACAGCACCGGGTTGTAGCAGGGTGTTCCCGGTTCGCGCACCATCTCCACTGGCGCGGACCAGCCTGACGGTGTGCGGCGCGCACTCCAGATCGCGACGTCCGGCTTGCCTTCCGCGGTGCCGCCAAACCATGCCGACATTACCGTACCGTCTTTCAGTTCGACGACCGTGGAGGCGTGGCTCGATGGGAAACTGGTAGAACCGACAGCGTAGATCAGTTCACCGCCTGGCTGTGCGGCAGCGGTTCCCAGCACAGGGAGTAAACAGCAAAACAAGAGCAGCGTATTACGAAGCGAGCGCAAAGATGACTCCTGACTGCGGCTGACTATACACGTGCTGTCGTCGACATGTCGACAGACAAGATACAGTTGCGCTATAACTCGGCTTGCCTACGAACGCAATGTTGCTGAGATACGAAGATGGACAGGTGGGATAGTCTTTCGCCATGAGCCGAAAACCCCGGCAGACGCGCGCAACCAAGAACCCTTCCGTCCGCGAGAAGGCGTATCTCCACATTCAGCAACTGGTAGCCAGCGGCAAGCTCCCTGCGGGTTCAGGCATCTCTGAGCTGCAACTGGCCAAGGACCTGGGCAGCAGCCGTACGCCCATTCGCGAGGCCATGAACCAACTGGCTGCCGAAGGCATGCTGGAACAGGCACCCGGCGGCGGCATGCTGGTGGCGCACATCAAGCGCGAAGACATCATTGAACTGTATGAACTGCGCGAGGCACTGGAGGTGTATGCGGTGGCACGCGTGGCGGCGGTTCCTCTTCGCACGGAAGACCGGCTTCGGCTGCAGGAGCTGATCGATGGCATCGGACTGCTGCAAAAGGAACTTGCCAAGGCAAAAAAGCCGGCACTGAACGATGTGCAGATGGGGCACTTCATCGCCTGTGACCTCGGCTTTCATGCCCTGCTGATGAGCATGACGCATAACTCGCGCCTGCAGAAGATCATCAATGACACTCGGCTGTTGATCAGCGTCTTTGCCATCCGGCGGCGTGGACATGACCTCCGCACATTGGAAAGCATTCAGCAGTACCACCAAAGCATTCTGGATGCGGTGGTGCAGGGCAAGCTGGACGCTGCAATGACCGCCCTTTCAGAACACATCCGGGCCAGCCAGGCCGAGCGCCTGATGGAATACGACGATTGGCGCCGCGAAAACTCCCTGCAGCAAGGCGTCCCCGTCTTCTTCAACATCCATCGCATGAATCCAGGAGCCTGAGCCGCGATGAGCCAGCAGCTTGCGAGCAGGCCGATGTACAAGTGGTGGCTCGTGGGCATGCTGTGGTTCGTCTGCTTTTTCAACTACGCCGACCGCCAGGCGATCTTCAGCGTCTTTCCGCTGCTGCGAACCGAACTGCACCTGAGCAGTGTGCAACTGGGCTTGGTTGGGTCGTCGTTCATGTGGATGTATGCGCTGTTCGGCCCGGTTGCGGGATGGTTGTGCGACCGTTTCTCGCGCAAAACGTTGGTACTTGGCGGGCTTGTTTTCTGGTCGGTGGTTACGGCTGCTACGGCGGCTGCACACACCTATTCGCAGTTGGTCATTTGCCGCGCGCTGGGCGGCCTGGGTGAAACCTTTTACTTTCCTGCCTCCATGTCGCTGATTGGTGCTTATCACGGTGCAGCCACACGTTCGCGGGCCATGTCGTTTCACCAGTCCAGTGTGTATGCGGGCAGCATTGCGGGCGGTGCGCTTTCCGGGCTGATCGGGCAAACTTACGGCTGGCGTGCCAGCTTCCTTTGCTTCGGTGCGCTCGGCATTGTGCTGGGCGCGGTGCTCTGGGCGTTCATTCATGAACCGCAACGTGAATCGGCAGACAGGGTGGCTGTACTGGAGAGCGCGGAAGACGCTCTGCCGGTCGAATCATCGGCATCACTCAGCTTTCTAAGCGGCCTGAAGGACACCCTGCAGCGCCCCTTGGTGCTGGTGCTGATTGCTGTCTTCATGGGCGCTAATTTTGTCGCGGTAGTCTTCCTGACCTGGATGCCGACTTACTTTGTCGAGAAGTTCCACATGAGCCTTGCCATGGCGGGGCTGAACGGCACGGCCTTTCTGCAGGTTGCGTCCGTGCTTGGCGTGCTGAGCGGCGGCTTTCTGGCGGATGCCATGGTCAAGCGGGGCGGCGGTGTCAATCGCGGCGGACGCATGCTGACGCAGTCGCTGGGCCTGCTGGGCGGCGTGCCCTTCCTGTTCTTTGCGGGACACACACGCGTCGTTCCTGTGTTGTTAGTAGCCCTGGTGGGCTTCGGTTTCTTCAAAGGACTGTACGACGCAAACATCTGGGCATCGCTCTACGACGTTGTTCCCGTGCACCGGCGAGGCAGCGCGCTGGGC
>CAXUEW010000005.1:17094-34121 GCA_964250115.1 uncultured Terriglobus sp. | reverse complement strand
TGTCCAACTGTGTGCACGAAACAGTACCCGGCGACAGCAAAGCAGCAGCAGCCAGAGAAGGAACCAATAGAGGCTGCAGATGCCTTTTAAGCCGTTGTATAGCGAGGCGGGTGATACCTTATCGCGGCGAAGGACTTCGTAGATGCCGATACCGTCGTCGCCCAGGAAGACAACCTGCTTACGGATCGCCAGCTTGCCAAAGTCGAGCGGGTGTTCGCGAATCCACTGTTTTCCCAACTGGTAGCCGACACGGTCCGCCTCGATGGTGTCGACTGGAAGCGCGCGCTGTGCTTCCTCAGAGTAGGAGGCATTCGCCCTTGCATTATTTGCCGTGTAGAAGACGCTGCCGCCGTTGGTTGAGATCAGAATGTAGCGGTGGTAAGCCCGATAGTTGCGCGCTGTCCAGGGCAGGATGGTCAATAGCATGAAGCAGACGATCACTGCGGTTTGCGTAACAGCCGACAGGAAGCGACGGCCGCGAAGCCATTGCGATACAAACAGAACAGCAGGAAAAAGCGTGAAGCCGGGCTGCGTCAACGCGGCGCAGCCAGTCAACACGCCGATGATGCACGCTCTAGCCCATTGCGGCTTATCTTGCCGTTCATCAGGAATATAGGCTACCAGCATGATGGCCGGGAGGATGCAGGCCAGCAACATCTCCTTCGAGTTGATATTGGAGACGGCAATATAACCGGGCCAAAGTGCCAGCAGCCAGCCGGCCCACACGCCTGCACCCTGGGTCCCGGTTATGCGATCTGCCAGCCGGCTGACCATCACAGATGTAGCGGCAAACAGTAGTAGAGAACATAGCCACGCCACCCATTGCTTCGCCCCAAAAGCCGCGAAGAACGCAGACAAAAAGAGAGGGAAGCCGGGTGGCCAGTAAGGAACGCCGTACGAATGCCCCTGGGCGAGGTTTGCCGCGCCTTGGAAATATTCGGCTCCATCGGAAGTGAAGGGCTGATGATAGCGGAGTAGCCAAAGAAGGCGAATAGTTATGCCCGCCACCACGCTGTAGGCAGACTTTTTTAAGGTGCCAGAAAGCTTCCTCATCGCCGACAGAACACCCTCACAAAGAAGGTGCCGGTTCATATTCGCGATAAGGCAAAACAATAACCCTGCCAGACCCGCGATCCACGCCTTGAATGCAGAGTGTGTAGCCAAATGGATTGCTCGGTATGGAACGGAGAACAGGGTTTCTACACAAATAACGAGGAAGACAAGTGTCGCAGCCAGAAAGTAAATCTCGCCGGATTTACGACTGCGGCTATTTTGATCCGGCATCTTCCTCGCTCCCGATTCTGCACGTATTTGCACAGCAATGTGGCCAAATTACCACGCCCCGGTCGAGCCAGTCTTTAGCTTTATCGACCGATAGCACAGAGAGGAGTATCCATTTAGGAAGTTTCCGGCGGTTCGTTGCTGATGCGGTGGGTCACCGCCCATGCATACTGCGCCGCGGACAATGGTGCCAGCCAGGCAATCAACACCAGCAGCCCGTGGCGCAGCAGCAGCAACTGCGGCGTAGAGCGCACCGCGGTTACCAGCACCAGCAGCATGGTGAAAATCTGCACCAGCGTATTCATTTTGCCGACAACACTGGGCTTGAAGTCGCGCATGGTGTGCGTGACATACAGTAGTGTGCTGATCAGCAGGATGCCGAGGTCTCGTGCAAACACCAGGACCGTAACGTACAGGGGCACAAGGCCCATGTGGGTCGTGGTCAGGAACAGCGTCGACAGCATCAGCTTGTCGGCAATCGGATCCAGGTACTGTCCCAGCCGGGTGCTCTGGTTCAGGCGGCGCGCCAGCCGGCCGTCCACCGCATCTGTCGCACCCGCAACCACGAACACTAGCAGCGCTACCTCCTCATGCCGGTCCAGAATGGCGATGACCAGGAAGGGGATGGCAAACAGGCGCATCAGCGTCAGGAGATTGGGCAACGCGCGAAACTGGCGAAGAAGAGTCATAGCTGGCTGGGGCTGACTGCGGGGACAGACCCATTGTAGCCAGCACCTTTGCCGCTCCAGCGAGCCGCCTGGCGACGGGGTTTGCTGACTGACGCAGCTACCGGTACACTGGACGGGTACCGCAGGTTCTGCACCTGCGCGTGCCTCACACCTGCGCAGGCGCGTAGCTCAGTTGGTTAGAGCGCTACCTTGACACGGTAGAGGTCAGGAGTTCGAGTCTCCTCGTGCCTACCATCCTTCCAACAACTTAGAGCAGTTTCATCCAATGCGCCACGGCGTCCACTCATCTCCGAAGCCGGCGAAGAGAACTACGGTAGCTCGCGAGTCGTTCACTTCAACTACCGATAAGGCTGCACGCTGCAGCCAGAGGGTGTCGCCGGTGCCGGTGGTGCTGAAATCTCATGTTCCGGACTTGATGCAGCGAATCACGGTTGCCATGGTGACGGGATCATCATCAAAGCCGCCATGCGTAAAGCTTCGCGTGTCAGGTCCAGGCGATGTGTAGGCCGTCACATTCTTCAAACCCGTTAGAACCTGCCAATCCTTGAAGTACTTTTCCATCCCCAGGATCGGCGTCACTGTGCCCTTTTCAAACGATCGAGACACAAGGTAGAGCAAAGACCTGCTGTAACCAAGAATAGGCTTGCAGGTACTGTCCTTGAGTTCGATGTCGTCGCTCATGTGGAACTGGTTGTACTGCTTCACCCGCCCTTTCTGCAGCGCAGGAACAACACGTTTTTCAAAGAGATCACGACGGCATGCCGGAGCCATCAAGTTAAGGGTCGAGAACTCCCAGTCCAGCCGATCCACAATCCAGCTGTGGACGATTGCGCCTGCGGAATGGCCGATCAGATGAAGCCGTACAGTCGATTGGTCCAATCCAGCCTGGTTCCAGGTCTGCTTGAGAAGGACGGCGCCTCCCTTCCCGGATGACATCGCGTCTGCATTCTGCTTCATTTCGCCCCAAACAGCAGACCCTGGAACTGCCAGCATCTTTTCCAGGCGTTGGTTCCACCAGGCTTTAGCCCTATCCCAAAAGCCGCCCGTGGTCCTCGCCTGATCTTCCAGCAGATCTGAAACACGGTCCTTCAGCGTCGACCACAGGTCGGTCTCCCACATCAGGAAGATCGGAAAGATTTGTGCGTTATAAAGAGCCGGAATCCACTTCGACGCAGTTTCTGCGGCGTCTTTTTCTGAGGTAAGACCGCCATGCGCGTAGATAGCGATGTCGATTGGGGCATTGGGTGCCAACTTCCACAAGGTGCGTGCCACGCTGAGATGATGCGTTACAAGGGCGGTCAGATCGGATGGTTGTGTGCGGAACTCACCTGTGTTGCTTAGCAGGCCGTTGTTCTCCATATCGACGATGAACGGGTCGATCTCGCGGTTCCGGAGAGTTTCTTCCGATGCGAGTTTTACGGCTCCCGCTTTGTCTGTGCGAAGGCTCGGTGCGTTCGCGATTGCCAGGTGCAGGTCAGACACGACGCCAAGCTGAGCAACCCAGCAGTCCATCCCGTTATCGATCCAATCCTGGTAGGTTAGGATTGCGCGGCCTCCTGATGCCCAGGAAGCTTTCCACGAGTTTTGAATGATGAAACCTTTCCGTGTGTACCCGATGATGGCGAACGCGTGGCCGCCATCTGCGGCAGAGGCTTTCTTATAAGGAATCTCCCAGTAGCTGCTGCCCTCTGGAATCTGACTTTTCTCATTCCAGCACTCATGACATGCAGCACTGGCAAAAAGCGCACCGGCCTCGTTCAAAGCGATCTGCATGTCGGTGACTGATCGTATGTCGATCCGGTAATAAGCTCCCAGTGGTCGCTTTGCAGCATCGGGCCACCAATCTCCAGCGACATCCGCTTTTGGCTCGGGCATCCTGGGCGTCTCCCATAACGAGCTTGCGCACGCGCCATGCTTGAACCATCCCTTCATGGCTCCCCGCAGGCTTGATCCGGTATCGGCATTCGAATCCCCTGGGAACTCGTCGTAGCGACGAGCCATGGAGTAAAGCATGTAGGGTGAGACGGGGGTCACGGTCTTTTCCCGTTTGGATCGCGCCTGCAGTTGGTAAATGACGCTGGCAAGCGCGAATCCCGTACAGGCGCTTGTGTGCTTCTGGTCCAGGACGGGTATGTCCACCTCGGGCGCGAGAACTTCAGCGGGAATCACCGTAAGCGAAGGTGCATAGACGCGGTCTCTTAGATCGATGCTGTCTGGAACCACAGTCTTTTTCCTGATGGGTTTTGGCGAACCTGTTGCAGAAGTAAGTTCCGTGGGAGCGTTATGGAGGGAAGAAGCCATGAATGCCTCGCAGCACATAAGGTGAGCCATCGCAGCCGCAAAGCACGAAAGCATAAGCGCGGCAGCATAAGCGGTTTCATCCTAGAGGACAGCGTCAAAATACGCCACATATAATTATCCGGCATCTTTGCGAACAGGATCCACGCGCTGATTCGCAGTGCGCCGTTGTGGAGTTCCACTGCTTGGAAGCGACTGGCCTGAGCTTTCCGTTACATTGATCTGCGGGCAAAAACTGTGGCGCGGCGCGTTGCATCCATAGGCCGGAGCCATTCCAAGGAGTACCCATGAGAACCCAAAGCAAAATCCTTGGGCGTAGTTTGGTCTTTTCTGTCGCTGCGTTGTTCTTCTGTACAGGCGCGGCTTATGCTCAGAGCGATCTGAGCGGCTATTGGGATCTTCGTGTTCCCAACGGCGACGGCACCTTCCGCGAGACCTTCTTTCAATTAACACAAAGCGGCAGCAAACTAACCGGCAAGTGGTTTGGCCGCGACGCCAACGGTGTTCCCATGGAAGGCAGCGTCGAAGGCGAGAAAATTCACCTCGCCACAGTTCCGCCGCCGCCACTACCAATCGCACCGCCATCGGCGACTCCGGCCGCGGCACCTGTGGGGCCGCCTGGAGGCTTCGGCCGCCGCCCCGTTGTTTACGACGGCACGCTGCACGGCGACGCCATGACGTTATCCTCCGTCGGATTCCAGGGGCAGAAGATGACAGGCGAGGCGCAACGCAGCACGCAGGCAGCGGCCATGCCGCCTGCTCCGTTGCCGCTGCCAGCCTTGCGCGAGTTGCCAGACAACGGCCTGGTGCGTACGCCGCCCATGGGATGGAACTCATGGAACAAGTTTGCGGGCCGCGTCACGGAAGCCGATGTGCGTGGGGCAGCCGATGCGCTTGTGTCCACCGGCATGAGCAAGATGGGCTACATCTATGTGAACATCGACGACACCTGGGAAGCCGGCCGTGACGCCAACGGCAACATTCAACTGAATAGCAAATTCCACGACATGAAGGCGCTGGCTGACTATGTCCATTCCAAGGGATTGAAGATCGGCATCTACTCCTCGCCTGGCCCAAAGAACTGCGCAGGATACACAGGCAGCTTCGGGCACGAGGTGCAGGATGCCAAAGCCTATGCCGCCTGGGGCTTCGATTACCTGAAATACGATCTTTGCAGCGCGCGAAGCATTTATAAGTCCACACCTGAGATCCACCAGGCGCTTTACCAGAAGATGGGAGAGGCTCTTCAGGCTACGGGCCGGCCCATCGTCTTCAGCCTTTGCCAGTACGGCGAAAACGACCCATGGAAGTGGGGCGCAAAGGTTGGTGGCAACCTGTGGCGGACGACCGGAGACATTCGCGATCAATGGGAGTCGATGGACAAGATCGGCTTCTCGCAGATCGACATTGCGACCTACAACAAACCCGGCCACTGGAACGACCCGGACATGCTGGAGGTCGGCAACGGAGGCATGACCACGGACGAATACCGCACGCACATGAGCCTGTGGTCTCTTCTCTCTGCGCCTTTGATTGCAGGCAACGACCTGAACAAGATGTCGGATGACACAAAGTCCATCCTGATGAACGGCGAAGTCATTGCCATCGATCAGGACACCGCTGTACATCCCGTGAAGCGGCTGGAGAAGCAGGGAACGGTGGAAGTCCTGACCCGCGACATGGCCGATGGATCAACTGTTCTGGGACTCTTCAATCGCGGCAGCGAGGCGGCAGACGCAAACGTGGACTGGAAGACGGTGTCTGCCAGCCCCCAGGCCAAGGTTCGCGATCTTTGGAAGCACGAGGCGATCACCGTAAGCGGAACTTCATACCACGCCACCGTCCCGCCCCATGGGGTGGTGTTGCTGCGGATACTTTCAAACTAACGAGAACGAAGTGCCGACCGCCGCGTAATCTTCAGTAGCTGATCTGCCCGCTATGAAGATTACGCGCGGCTTGGCTGTTAGGACTTGCGCAGAACCGTCGGGAAGCTATTTGACACCGGTAATCGCAGCCCCAGTGAGCTGTGCAACGGCCCCAAGCGTCGTCTGCGCAGCATTCAGGCCCAGCCGGAAGTCATCGTCCGAGTAGAACGAGTACACGTCCGTTGGTTGATGATGCTGGGGATCCCATCCGCTGCCCATCTGTGCACCACGTTCCACCTCCCGTAGGCTGAGCGAAGGTGTCAGGTCCATAAATGGCGATGAGTCCGTATTGGTCATGTGCGGTCCGACGTTGGCCGGGTAATCCGTGGCGTACTTATCATTTGCCAACTGGAAGCGGTGAGCCATGGCCATGGCCGCATCCGCATACTTCGATGTGACTTGATACTCGATGTTCACGTCCGCTTCCGGCCTTTGCTGCTTGTTCATGGTGCCGTCTTTCAGGGGCATGCCATGGTCGAACATCATCATGTCGTGCTGAATCATACCGAGCCATTTCGGTTCCGGGAACTTGCCGTAACCAGCCGGAGACTCCACTCCCTGCAGACTTTTGCGTTGATCCACATAGGCCTGCGCACCGTTCAATCCAGTCTCTTCGTTGTTCCACAACGCAAATCGGATGGATACGTCGGTCGAAATATCCGGACTGCTGAAGATGCGCGCAAGCTCCATGACCAGCGCGGTTCCAGAGCCATCGTCGTTCGCCGCTTCGCCCCATCCGATGCCGTCCATGTGCGCACCCAGGATGTACATCTGGTCGGGGTGTTTGGTTCCGACCTTGGTGCAGTACACCTCTTCACGCAAGCCGGGTGACGATGGTTGGCTGTTCAATTGGCGCAGCTTTTCGTCGGTCTGCTTCATGGGATCGCTGTTGACGGTGTCGGGCATGATGACGCCACGCTTGCGTGATCCACCCGGCCCGACGGAACGGTCCAGCGGTGGGCGCCCGGTACGAGGTACCACAGGAGCGGGCTGGTAGTCGTAGCGGATGCGTTCGGTGGTGCATCCATAGCTCTTCAACTGTGCCTCAATCCAATCCACGGCGGCGCGGTTGCGATCTGTCCCCTGTCGTCGATCGCCGAACTGTGTCAAACCTTTGATTGTCGTCTTGTAGCGACTAAGTTCAAGCCGCGCTACCATCGCCGAAATAGGATCCGACGCGCTGGCGCTGACGGCGGATGGCTGCTGGTTCGCCTGAGCGAATGCAGACATCGTGAAGAGATACAGGACGATGGAAGATAGATGTCGAACTTTCATGAATTCTCCTATTGATTCGTGAATGGGTGTCGTACTGTCGCGCTGTTACTGCGCGGCGATGCACGAGAGAGACGAAGGCTCTAATTGCATATTCATGATTAGAGAGGAGCCGGTGATGCGTGGATAGATTGGTCAGCGTCTCTCTTAATATTGAAGCGGACAAGATCAGCCAGTGTATGAAAGCCAAACTTGGTGTTGAGGTTTGTTCTATGCGACTCCACCGTGCGGACACTGATGCCTAATAGAACCGAGATATCGCGACTGGTACTGCCTGTGGCAAGCAACTGCATAACTTCGCTTTCGCGGTTTGTAAGCCGCGGCGATAACAAGGCCGCTGACTTTCCAGGCCGGCTTAGCCGATTTGGTGATCGTTGTAACATCGCGTGCAAGATGGCAGCCACCAGCGTTTCGTCTGCGGCCGTCTTAAGTAGAAGTTCCGAGGCACCCCGGTCAAGCGCCTGCTGACGAAGAACAGGGGAGTCCTGCATGGTCAGGATGATGATGACTGCCGCAGGAAGCAGCCTTCGGATCTCTCCGGCGGCTTCGATCCCGGTAAGCTCGGGCATGTACAGGTCGAGCACGACAACGTCGGGGGCAGTAAGTCTTGCTTTTCTGACTGCCTGGGCTCCGTTAGCTGCCTCCGCAACAACGTGCCATCCGGGCTGTGACGTAAGCAGGTGCCTCAATCCGCGAAGAATCAGGTTGTGGTCATCCGCAATCAGAACACGCATAAAGATGAAGATCTTTCGATTGCAGGCACCGCAGCCCAAAGGCTGGTTCCGTGGCTTTGATGGTGCACGTGAAAGGTGCCGCCAAGCTGCTGTGCGCGCTCCTGCATGCCTCTAAGACCAACACCCTGGATGCCATCCGGCGGACAATCGGGCGATGATGGCCGTGCGCCGTCGTCAGAAAGAAGAACGTTGGTAAGACCTTCCTGCACCATGCGAAACAGCGTAAGTTCCACGTCCTACGGAAGCGGCCGAGACCTCTATCAACCGTAAGTTCAACGGGGATGCCGCTGCGTTCTTCAAATCCTTCAGCAAGCAGCGGGAGCGCCTGGGTAAGTCCGCCCGGCTGCAATTCCGGCGGATGCATAAGGTAAGAGGCGCTGCGGATCCGTGCCGAGCATTGGGAGGCAATCTCTCGCGTCTGATGGACCAGGCTCTTTACCGTCTCATTCTGTCCCTCGACAAGGCGAGTAAGACGGTTCAGATTCCAGATGAGGGCTGTGAGTTCCTGAGAGGTTGAGTCGTGCAAATCCCGCGCGATACGCCGCCGTTCGTACTCCTGAGCAGCCTCAACACGGTCGGCCATCGCCCGCAGCGCATCCTCCGCCTGGGTGCGTTCCGTCAGATCCTGATAGAGCGCGTAGACACCTGCGAGGCGGCCGTCCTCCATGAGGGGTATGCCGGAGATCTCAACGCGGATGATCGTTCCATTCCGACGGCGCCGGTGCGTTACGACATGGACCTTGTCACCCTGGAGTACCGACCTGCTCAACTGGCGTGATTCTTCTTCCATGCCAGGCGCTGCAATCATTGCATCGAAGTCGCTCGAAAGGAAGTCGTCCGGCGTGTAACCGAACAGATGCAGAAAGGCAGGATTAGCCGTCATAAAGCGATGGTGTCCATCGAGGGCAACGATCGCGATGGGGCTGTTGCTGATCAGCGCCTCCACCTGGGTGCTGGCGCGCAGCGGAGGTGCGGCCTCCGATTCTGAAAGCAGGGGCTCCTTCATGATTAGCCTCGTTCTGGAACGATTGCGTATCGTGAAAAGCAAAGGTTGTACAACGGATGACTGTCAGTATACCGAATGTGGCTGCTGCAGTTGAGCCGGCCGCAACAGTCCGCAGATTGTCGTTCCCGGACATTGCGAAGGGCTGTAAAAAGATCACGGAGTGCAAAGAATGAGCGGCCCGCATGCACAGGCCGCTTTATTTTGTTCCGCTGGCACTACTGACCCGCGACGGAGGTACCGGCAGTGGTAAAGATGTTCTTCGGGCACATGGCATGGACGCCGACGTTTCCATCGACCAGTTGTGTAATGTCCATGTCCACAGCGACGCTTGAGAGCATGTAGGCGTCATCGCGAGTCATGTGCTTCTCTGTGACCAGGAAGTCAATCATGTCGCGCAGGGCGTGTTCCGTCGCTTCTTTCAGGTCAGGGCTGAAACCCATGCTGATGTAGTGCGTTGGAGTTTCCGCGCGCGGCCATAGCAGTTCCTTGTGCTTGTGCACGACGAACCTGAAGGTGCCTGTAAGAAATGTCTCTAGCGCGGTAATGTCTACTTCGCCATTGCCCTGGCCGGCGTGGCCGTCACCCGCGACGAACAGCGCTCCCTTTGTGGCGACGGGAATATAGAGTGTGTTCCCGCGACAAGTTCCTTCAGGTCCATGTTGCCTGCGTGCGAGAACGGCGGAGCAGAATCAACCCTGCCGTTTGCCGGCGCAACACCCATACTGCCGAAAAAGGGTCGCAATGGAATGTCAATACCCGGTGCAAAGTGGCCGATCATCTTCTCTCGATCGAGGGGAATGATGCGCGAACGGCTGTGTGGGAACTCCATGGGCAGAAAGCCCCTGTGCAGGCCGAAACCGTTGCAGGCGAAGTTCGCGTCCAGGTCGATCTTGAGGATTTGCACTTCGAGCACATCACCCGGCTCGGCTTCTGTGATGGCGACAGGGCCGGTCAGGATGTGACCGCCGGGTCCCTTGTCCTTGTCCGGATAATTCTTATAAACAGCGTCGTTATAAGCGGGAATATCCTCTGCCTTGACGCCCTGTGCCATCAACCGGCTGTTGGGTCCACACGTTGATAGGGTCTGGATCTTAACTGTCTCTCCGCTATGAACTGTGATCGCCGGTGTAACACCTGCGGCGTAGTGGCCCCATTCCACCGTGGTGGGCGTGGCTAGCACGATGTGATCCTGCGCCAGCACGGTGTAAGACGTGGCAAGTAGAGCGCAGATGATAAGAACTCGTTTCATACAGATCCTCAAAGGAAATAACGAAGTTACAAAGTATGTGTGCCTAAGTCCGGAAACAAGAAATTTAGAACTGGTACTTCAACGCAAACTGAATGAGACGCGGAGCAACAGATGATGCATTGATCACTCCATAGCTAGCCGTGGCGACCGCCGTTCCGGGATTGGCATACTGCGCGTGATTGAAGGCATTGAAGAACTCCGTGCGGAAGTCGAGCGTCGCATCTTCACGCAGGCCACCCACGCGGGTTGATTTGACCAGTGTCATGTCCCAGTTCTGATTACCGGGTCCACGTACCACACCCACACCGCTGTTGCCGTAATCCGTTGCAAGCGGTCCACCGGCTACAGCAGCAACGCTGTTTGGAACAGCAGGTGCGGCAACAAAGAGTGTGTTCCCAGATGCGAGATAGCTGTTGGCCTTGACACGGTCCAGCATGGACAAACCCGCCTTGTTCTTGATGTCGCCGTTGCCGATGCCAGGCGCAAACTGGGCTCGGCTGGCAGTGCCATAAGCCGTCCCGTTACGCGTGTCGGTAAAGGTAAGAGGCTTGCCGGATTGAAAGGTCGATACACCGTTGAACTTCCAGCCGGACGATGCACCGCGTACGAAGCTGTTGCCGCTTTTCACGCTTGGCAGTTGAATCGTATAGGCAATCACGACGCGGTGAGTCCGATCAAACGCAGCCAGACCATAACGAGCGTAGCGGTTGTTCGGATCGTTGCTGTTGCCGCTTCCGCCTGCGAAGACGCCGTTAGTACCGTCGCCGCCGGTCACCGTGGTAAGCGCCTTGCTCCAGGTGTAAGCGGCCTGTACAAAAATGCCGCGACTTACCTGACGCTTCAGCGTCGCCTGCAGGCTGTTGTAATTGGAAAATCCATAGGTCTCGATACGCGTCACGCCGCCTGGGGTGAAGCCCTGGTAAGGCACACGGGCCTGCAGGTTGGCTGAGGCGACGGTGTTGGTGGTGACACCATTGATCGGGTTCGCCGGACTTGCAAGGAAAGCACGATTCAGTGCGCGCGATTCTGCCAGCCGCGTGCCGCGTGTACCAACGTATCCAATCTCAGCAACGAACTTATTCGGCAACTGCTGTTGGACTTCAAAGTTATACTGCGCCACTAAGGGTGAATCGATGTTCTGCGCAACGCCGGTAACAGTCAGTGTGTAGTTGGGGGAACGGGGACGCCACGCCCCGGGTGTAAGCACGGTTGTAAATGGCGTCTGTGATGTTGCCGCTGCGTTGGCCGTGCCCGTAAGCGTGGAAGAGCTCACAAATGGCTGGCCACCCAGCGTCTGCAGTACTGAGTTTGCATTGGGCAGCGTGTAGAAGAGTCCAAAGCCCCCGCGTAAAACCGTTGAGGTATCCGATCCATGAGGCTGCCAAGCAAAGCCGATCCGAGGTCCGAAGTTATGCAGCGGAATGTCGTTGTCTGACAGGCTTGTGCTGCCCAGGCGCGTGACACCGGCGGGTAATGCCAAGCGGTAGTTGTTTGGCACCACAAACCCCGTGAACGAACCAGATGCAGGCACCGGTTCAAAGCGTGTGACGAGCGAAGGATAAAAGCTGCTGAACTGGCCGCGATTTGTGCTAACCCCGCTGTTCAGTTCCCACCGAAGGCCTGCATTCAGCGTGAAGTTGGCGGCAACCTTGTAGTCGTCCTGCAGAAACATGGCCATGGACGTGCCGCGATAGCCCTTGTAGTACGAACCCTGCTGGCTGCCGCTGGTGAAAACGTTGCTGAAGCTGGTGCCGTTTTGTGCAGCGCTCATGCCCAGCAGAAAATCCTGAAAGGTTTGGTAAGTGACGCTGCCGCGCTTGTTGTTCGGATCGTCGAAGTTGAACTGGTTTTTCTCGCCGACAAAGCCCGCACGAAAGCTTTGACGTCCATGCGTGAACGAGATTTGGTCGCTGATCTCAAAGGTATTCACCGCGGAGAAGGAAACGTCGTTGTTTACGCCGCCAAGATTGAAGTAGCCGGCAGTCGAAAAGATTGGGGTAAGCGGATAGGTGGGATCGCTGGGTGCGGTCATGCCAATCTGGTCGAAGGTAAGGTTCGCCTGTGTCTGCAAACGTCCCACGCTGCGGATGTACGCGATCAAACCTTCGTTGAGAAAGTGTGAACTGAGCGCCGATGTGAGCTTCAGCACGGCTAACTGATTGTTGAACGTAGGTGAGACGCCATTGCCGGGCGTGTTCGTAGTGCTGCTGAATGGCTGGTTCTGTGGCTGCAGCGAGTAGAAGTACCGCTGTGACAGCGTGTGCTTCTGCGAGAACAGGTAATCCGTGTTTACAAGAAACTGGTCTTCGCTGTAATGCGACGGAATGCTGAAGGTGGAGAAGCCCACAGGATTGCCGTTCGTGTCGGTGCCGATGCGCTGCGGCGTTGGGATGAGATATGTATCGTTTGCAATCTTCTGCCGCAGCAGGTTCAACGCGACTGGATTGATGTTGGAGCCATTGCAAGCTACCTGCGTGCCACCCCTGTAGGTACCACCGTTATAGGGCGCCCAATTTCTTCCGGTGGAACCGCTGGGGCATGCAATGGCACCGATGGCGGCATTGCTGCGATCGTCAGTAAGTGGAAACAAGGTGTTGCTGGCAAGGGAACTGGAACTAAGGCCATTCACCTGACGAGTGCCTTGGTAGGAGCCGAAGTAAAAGACTTTGTCCTTGAGAATGGGCCCGCCAATTGTGGCACCAAACTGGTTCTGCTTGCTGACGGCACGCTTCTGGCCGCCGATCTTCAGGAACGTATCGTTCGCGTTCAGCACGTCATTGCGGAAGAACTCCCAAACGGAACCATGGATGGCATTGCTGCCGACCTTGGTGATGACGTCCACGTTTGCACCGGCATCGCGTCCAAAACCCGCGTCATAATTGGTGGTCTGGATCTTGAACTCCTGCAGCGTGTCCGGGTTCGGGATCGCGATGCCGGCCTGCTGCACAAAGTCGCCCGCACGGCCCGAGCCGAAGTTGTTGATGTCCGCGCCGTCCAGGTGGAAGTTGTTGCTGATGCTGCTGGCACCGTTGACGTAAACATCCTGTGTGCCTTTGCCAAGCGCCGCTGCGTTGTTTACATCGCCTGCCACGCCGGCAGAGATGGTCAGAATCTGCGTGAAGTTGCGGTTCGTCGTCGGCAGCTCGCGAATGGTTGTGCCTTCCACCACCGTTCCCAGCGTGGCGTTTTCCACCTGCATGGGCGGCGCTTGCGCCGAGACCTCAATGGTTTCGCTGGCGTTGCCGGGCACCATCTTTGCGTCGATGCGCGCTGTCTCCGTGACTAGCACGGTCACGGTCGGAGGAGCCTGCGTCTTGAAGCCCTCCGCCGCAATCCCGATGGTGTACACCTCCGGCGGCAACAGGCCGATGGAGTACTGTCCATCGCGCCCGGTACGCACGGTCAGAACCTTGGCCGTGCCCTTTGATGTTAGGGTTACGGTCGCACCGGCAATCACGGAACCCTGTGCGTCCGTGACCGTGCCGCGGATCGCACCCGTCGTCGACGTTTGCCCGAGAGCAAGCCCGGTCGAGAGCAGTGCAAAGCTGGCAGCAGA
Organism: uncultured Terriglobus sp.; assembly: GCA_964250115.1. Taxonomy (GTDB): domain Bacteria; phylum Acidobacteriota; class Terriglobia; order Terriglobales; family Acidobacteriaceae; genus Terriglobus. The sequence goes on along the minus strand of CAXUEW010000005.1, from coordinate 20,111 downwards.
AACAGTGCCGCGCATGCGGAATGTGCAGGGAGTCCAGGACATAGCCTTACCTCTTTTTGGGATTCATCTCATCATGCGCGACAATGCCGCGCGGGCGCATCCGTAGAACTACGGAGAAGTGAACGTTTTTCTGCGCCAGGTAGTGCGCAGGCTCTGGAAACAGCAAAGCCTCCGCCATGCGGCAGAGGCTTCGCAGAGTGCCTACTTGTTAGAGCTTTGCCGCACCGGGTTGTGGAATCAGCATGGCAAGCGCCTTCTTCGAAACTTTTGAGACCACATCGAACTCCGGATCGACCAGTTCGGTCACTTCGTACTTCATCTCCGCTCCAAGAAACAGTGCGACTTCACTGTCAGAAAGACCGTAGTCGTGCTTGATCCACGTCGCCAACTGTGCGGTTGAGACCTTGAGCGCCTCCTGTAATGAGCCCGCCACGCCGAACGAGATGATGTAATCGTCATCTTCTTCGCGCACGCCCGCGGTCTGGTAGCCCTTGATGACCTCCACGGAAAAGTCCACATCCATGCTGGTCTCAAGCCCTGTCTGTGTTACTTCGCCATCTGCCATGGCGGCGTGGCCGTCGCCAAAGCCGAAAAGAGCGCCGGGATGGAAGACAGGGAAAAACATCGTCGTTCCAGACACGGTGCCGTTGTAGTCCAGGTTGCCGCCGTAGGGTCCCAGGTGCGGCCCGGTAAATGCCTCGAACCCGGCTGGCGCGACAGAGATGCAACCGAGCATCGGCTTCATCTGCACCTTGAAGTTCTTCAGCGCTGGTGTCGGCTCGGTAAGCGTGGCTATGCCGGTTGCGTTATCCAGTTGGTATTCGCCGTTGAAGCGTGCGTCATACTTTGCAGCCAGGTTATACGCGGGTGTGACGCCAAACTGCTGGATGCGGCTGCCCTGGCGCGCAGTCTTTCGGTTGGGCACAATCTTGATCAGGTGCACCACCAGCGTGTCACCGGGCAGCGCACCCTCAACGTAAATGGGACCGATGTTTGCGTTGCCACCAAGCGCCAGCCGCTTTAGGTTTTTATCCATGCCTGCAGAGTCGACCGACCACGTGTGCACAATGTCGCCGGGGAAAATGTGCAGCCCAGGCTTATTGCCTGCATAGTAGTACGCCTGAAACGTCGTGGGATCGTAATGGATGTCGCGCGGCTTGGCAGGTGGCACCAGCTCGCGCGTCAGCTTCCATTGAACCTGTTGTGGTGGGTTCACGCGCCCTGGGAAACGACGGCCAAGCCCCGCAATCTGACCCTCACCTTCACCCACTTCGCCGTTCAACTTGCCCGTTGCGGAACCTGTGCTGCCACCGGCTTCGTCAGTCAGCGTCAGTGCAATGGAGGTGCCCTTCGCGCTTCCCTTCAGGTTGTTGTCGCCCCACTTCCCAGTAAGGGCATCACCATTCCGGTCCAGTGTGACACGCGCGTACACCGGCTCCAACAAGCCAGGGCCCGAGACTTCTGCCACGTACCTGCCGGAAATTTCCGCAGCCTGTGACACCCCGGGAGCCGCCGCAGAACAGAGCAAAACAAGCATCCACCAGCACTTGCGCATCGCCACACCTCACCCCATGAAGTTCCCGGCGCACGTCAGCAAAAGGCAGCCACAAAGTGCACGCGCATGCCTTCTCTCTGCTTTGCTTCCGGTGTGGTGATTTATAGCATGGGATTCGATCCCGCCTGCATTAGTATTCCGCGTACCGCCCGCGAACAGAGTCCAGCAGCTTGGCGGAGTCGTAGGCCACGCCGTCCTTTAGCACGATCTCTACGTTCTCAATGTCGTTGATGTGCGTTGAGGGATCGCCCTTCACGATGAGCAGGTCGGCATCCTTGCCTTTCTGCACAGTGCCGATCGTGTCCTGTTTGCCGAGATAGATTGCACCGTTCAGAGTGGCGATGCGGCTCGCCTCCAGCGGAGTAAATCCCGCGTCGGTCACCAGCAATTCGACTTCATGCTGGTCGCCGAAGCCCGGCAGGGTCGCGCCGCTACCGGTCGGGTCAAGTCCCGCCATCAGCATGCCGCCGGCTTCCACAAACTTGTGTTCCAACTGTGCCGCGTGCTGGTAGTTCGTAATGGTGCGCTGTTGTGCCGGAGAGGGAGGCGCGGTGCTGCGGCGGTCGCGCCCATACAGGTACGCTTCAAGCGCCTGCGGCGTCAACGTAGCGAGTGCTTTCGGGCGAAGTGCGGGCTTACCGGGCAGTGATGCTTCGAACACCGGCAGGGTGCTGGTCAGCGCCACGTGATGGTCCACCAGCAGCTTGATCAGGGCTGCGGCCTCTGGACTGTCCGGCGTCATCCTGGCGAGTGTCGCCGAACCCGTCTCGCGCGAGCATTCATCCGGCTGCTTGCCAGGATCAAGCTGCGTGTTCACGAAAAAGCCGTGCTCCAGGTTGTCGATGCCGAGTGCGATCGCCTCGGAATACGTCACAGAGCAAAGATGACCAGTCACCTTCAGGTGCAGTGCGTGCGCTGCCTGGATTGCCGCACCTAGTTCCGCACGGGTATGTGCATGTACGCCTTGAAATTGGTCGCACCCTGCCCGGCCCAGAACTTCACGAAGGCAGTCGCTTCCGCTGGACCTGAGAGCGCGTGCATCTGCATGAAGATGTCGCTCTTGCCCTGCAGGTAGGGCGCGGTCGGTTCGATATGCGGGCCGATCAAGGTACCCGCATCAATCAGCCGTCGCAGGTTGATATCGGCATAGGGTTCCACAGAACCGGCCGTACGAATCGTCGTGACTCCATTTGCGAGGTACATACGCGGAGCGGAGAAGTTCATCTGCGGCAGCAGCATCGGCCCTTCAGATCCGGCCGCGTCCGTGTTGGGTCGCTGCAGGTAGTAGATGTGATCGTGCATGCCTACCAGACCCGGCAAGACGCTGTAGCCGGTAAGGTCGAAGACTTCCGCATCACCGGGTACAGAAGCCGTTGTACCAATGCTTTGAATCTTTCCAGCAACCACAACGACAGTCTGGTCAAGCAGAGGCGCGGCACCCGTGCCATCGATGACACGGATG
>CAXUEW010000005.1:16784-17084 GCA_964250115.1 uncultured Terriglobus sp. | reverse complement strand
TTTACCGTACCGTTGCGCCCATACAAATACTTAGACGAATCGGCTGTGCCCCGCTGCCCGCGGCAAGGGCTGGTGAGGAAGATGGTGAACACCAAGGCAGTAAGACGCTTCTGTAAAAACATGTAAACCTCTGCATCAGCATGAACCTGTCGGCAGCTTCACGTCGCTGAAGGCGGTATATTACAGAACGAAAAGGGGCCTTCGCGCGGACCTATCCTCCACTTGCTGTCAAAGGCAATAGGGTGGGCATACACCGCGCGACTGCGTCAGCAGGCTTATCACCCCTGAACGTGTGTTGAA
>CAXUEW010000005.1:15779-16774 GCA_964250115.1 uncultured Terriglobus sp. | reverse complement strand
AACAACGTATAGCGGCCACGCGCAGTCAGCGCACCTGCCCTCGTGCACATAAGCCGTCGCTCACTTCTGAGGACGAGGTGTGCATGGAACGCATGGGTGCAGTGTAGTCCCGAGACTTTCGTATCCTGAAGCATGTCTGACACACCCTGGAGAGCCGAACTGCGCACACTCATGAAGCTTGCGCTTCCTGTCGTGCTGGCAGAGTTGGGATGGATGCTGCAGGGCGTTGTGGATGTCGTGATGGTCGGCAAACTGGGGCCGGCCGCCATTGCTGCGGTTGCGCTTGGCAATGCTTTGTACTATCCGATCACCCTTTTCGCTTTTGGCTTGCTGCTGGGACTCGATACGGTGGTGTCTCAGGCATTCGGCCGCGGCGACCGTGACGCATGCCCACGTGCGCTGGGCCAAGGCATCTATATTGCCGTCGCGGCCACGGTACCGGCGATGGTAGCAACGTTGCTTCCGGCCATGCTGCTGCCCCGCTTCGGTGTGGACCCAGCCATGGTCGACCCTGCTCGCAGCTACCTGCACGTATTGATGTGGGGTACGCTGCCCCTTCTGGTTTACGGAGCAACACGGCGCTACCTGCAGGCCATCGGCGAGGTTCGTGTCATCACGCTCACCTTTGTCGTGTCCAACCTGGTGAACTGGGGTGCAAACGCCGTGCTGATTTACGGCAGGCTAGGGCTGCCGGCCATGGGGCCGCGCGGTTCCGCGCTGGCAACGGTAATCTCTCGCGTGTTCATGGCCGTGCTGCTGCTGGGTTACGCGGCCTGGTACGAAGGCCGCAGGCACTACGCGCTCTGGCGTCGCTGGCCGGCGCCCATACTGGCAGAATTACGCGTCCTGCTGCGCCTTGGGCTACCGGCTGCGCTGCACCTGCTGGTGGAAGTCGCCGCGTTCGAGACTGCCACGATCCTGGCTGCGAGGATCTCAGTGGAAGCATTGGCCGCGCACCAGATCGCGTTGAACTACGCGGCCCTGGCCTTCATGGT
>CAXUEW010000005.1:13763-15769 GCA_964250115.1 uncultured Terriglobus sp. | reverse complement strand
CCCACTTGGTATCTCGGCCGCTGCGTCGATCTCTGTCGGCCATGCCATCGGCGCGGGCGATCCGGCAAAGGCCCGCCGTGCGGGATGGCTGTCCTTAGGTCTTGCTGTCAGCTTCATGCTCTGTTCGGCAAGTACCTTTGTTGCAGCGCCGCGCACTTTGATTGCGCTGTACACACGCGAGACTGGCGTCGTTTCCATTGGTGCGACACTGTTGGCGCTGGCTGCCATCTTTGCCGTCTTTGATGCGGCGCAGGTTGTAATGACTGGAGCCCTGCGCGGTATGGGGCTTACCAAGGTTCCGATGTTGGTGAACTTCGCAGGCTATTGGATCGTGGGACTACCACTTGGCATCCTGCTGGCTTTTCGTCTGCATCGTGGCGTTGCGGGCCTTTGGTCCGGGCTATGCCTTGCGTTGGTGCTTGTAGCTGTCGTGCTCTTCGGCTACTGGCAACAGAGATCGCGGTTGGTGATACCTCCCGTCTAGTACGCTGGGCCAAAGGAATTGCAGTGCCGCATCCGCTGTTGGTTGCGACAGTCACAGTGGTAAGCGCAAGCCGAGACAAACAACGCGGTGCCGCATTCTGCAAAAAGAGTAGCTCTCAATTTCCAAGCACTCAAAATCGAACCAAGCAGATAAACAATGGTTCGGGCGCATTGTGCAACTCGATGCAAAGCCGATCTTCTAACTGCAAAGGGCAAAGAGGTTCGATGAAAAGCAAAACGGACAGCAACGGCGTTCTAGGCTTGCAGGGCAGCGCTGCTCCTCGTGGGTCTGAACGAGGACAGAAGGCAATAAGAGTCACTACGATGACTTACCCTGAGGCGCATTTTCAGAACGTTCTCCTATCACGCCTGCGCCTTTTCGTGTTCCTCGTGATACTCCTGTTCCGTATTGATGCTCCATAGGGCTGCTTTTTCGACCTTGCCCTCGACTAATTGATCGACCACCGTCATCGCAGTCAGCATCGAGTGATCCTGATTGTTGTACTTATGCATGCCATTGCGACCGACCAGAAACAAGTTTTCAAACGAATCGGTAAAGCTGCGAAGTTCGTCAAAGCGATGGTAAGTGCCAAAGTAAGCCGGATAGGTTTTGGGCACTCGAACCACATGTGAATCACTCACCGCGTCCGCATCAAGAATGCCGATCTTAGCCACCTCAGCAATGGCGAATGCTTTCAGTGCCTCATCCTCCATTTTCCAGAGGTCGTCTGTGTCGTAGCAGAAGTACTCCAGACCAATCCACACCTTGGTGGGATCGCACACAAGATAAGGGCTCCAGTTATTGAATAGTTGCAGGCGTCCCAGCATGACGTCCGGCTCCTGCACATAGATCCAGGTATCCTTCAACAAACCGCCATTCGGTTCCTTAAACTTAAGTCGATCGCAGAGCAGCCCGACTGTGATGAAGTCCCTGTACTGCAAACCTTCGCTGACCTCCTGCACATTGGCTGGTACCGGCGCATCCAGGGCCTGTACCAGTTCACGCATGGGCATGGTCGAGAAGAAGTAATCGCCTTCAAAAGTCTTCCGGTCGCCAACGTGATCTGTGGTTTCGACGCCGATCACAGTCTTTCCATCGCACTTGATCCTGGTGGCGCTTTGACCCATGTGGATCTCGCCACCCAGGCGAACGATCTCATCCGCAACATGCTCCCAAAGCTGCCCCGGGCCGTATTTGGGGTACATAAACCGTTCGATGAGACTGGTATCGGTGCCCTTCTGAGCCACGTCGGAAGCCGCCTCGTTGCGCGAAAGAGCGCTTTTTACAAAGTGCTTGACCGCAGTTGTAAGACTTAGTCCCTTGATGCGTTGCGCACCCCATTCCGCGGAGATCTTTTCGCAAGGCGTCCCCCAGACCTTCTCGGTATAGCTCTTAAAGAAAGTTAGGTATAGTTCTTTGCCGAAACGATTGATTAGGAAGTCTTGCAGGCTCTTCTCCGGAGTGATTTGGCGCAGGCGGGATGTGACGTAGCTGATCCCGATCCGGATTGTGCGCACAACTC
>CAXUEW010000005.1:402-13753 GCA_964250115.1 uncultured Terriglobus sp. | reverse complement strand
AGCTCGCAAGGGTAGATCCCGTTAGCTTGATGGGATAGTCGAAGAACTTGCGTAGATAGTAAATGCGGCTTTTGCGGGGCCGGATTAACATGATTCGGTCGGGGTCCGCCATGGACTCCAGAGGTACGACTTCCAGGATCGTCTCCGTATGACCGTGCTGACTTTTCCGCTCGTCATCGCTGGCACTTGTTTCTACAGTCTCGGTGGCGATGTCTACCATTGCATGCTGAATGGGGCCCATGCCGCGCAGCGGAGGCTCCTGGTCCAGGCGCGCAGGTACTGCAACATACCTCGTCTGCCCTTGGTACGAAATGGCGAGGTCGCCCTCAGAGAGCTCCGGCGGCATCAGGTCCATCCACCACTGCATCACACGGTCGGATTTCGAAAAGAACCGGTGACCGCCGATATCCATTCGGTTTCCCTTATAGCGAATTGTGCGTGATATGCCGCCGATCTCATTGGAAGCCTCTAGCAGGATGGGCTGGATGTCGGTGCGACGCAAGAGCTCTAAGCCTGCCGTCAATCCAGCCGGACCCGCTCCAATGATGACTGCCCTCTTCTTCATAAGTCTTCCCAGGTGCCGAATTGATGCCTATGGCTGCCACTTACACGTACTCGATAAGCTAAAAAGTACAATCTTTTCAAGTTACTCCACCCTTCCTAAGTGCCGGATATTCGCGGGGCTCTTTTATGTCTCCAAGATCTAATCTCTTATTCTCTGCTCCTCGCATAGGCCTGTTTGCGGCGTTCTGCTTCCTGAGTGTTGTGACCGCGTACCCCGCACCCGATGCCATGGTAGTCCCTGGTTCCACTGGAACTCAGAAGGGCGATACCCTCCTGCGCCGTCTTCTGCCTCCGGATCGTGACGAATTTTGAACTGCCATCGCCCATCTAAAGTGGTGGGCATGAGGCTCACTCAGAGCGGCGAATCTATTTGCTGTTGGGGAAGGACATGGTGCCCATCGAACTGGTAGAGCGGCCTTCTGAAGAGAATCGCGCTACGCCGGGGCTAGCCTCCTGAATCTTCTTGTCCACCGAAGAAACGCTCAATTCTTGAGGAGCGGTGATCTCCGTGACGCAGCTTGTCTCCGAGAACCCACGTTCACGAAGGTCCCTTTGCTCTCTTTGGACTTTAGAGGATGGCTTAGAAAAGGTGGGTGGCGGAGGGAGAGGGATTCGAACCCCCGGACCCGGTTAGGGGTCGACTGTTTTCAAGACAGTAGGCATAAACCACTCGCCCATCCCTCCGCTTGAGCAGCGTTACGCTACAAGCGTAGCATTTTCAACTCTTCTGATGAAGCTGCTACTCGATTGCCAGAAGGTTCTTTGCCTTCAGTGAGCCGCCCGGAACCAAGGGAACCTGCCGAAATCCCCAGCCCTAGTCCATGAATTGATTCGGGACGACCGGTATGGATCAATGCTCTGAGACGGACGGAGGATAGCAGAAATGCTTTGACGAAGAGAAGCAGATTGCTTTCTTGCGGATGTGAAAACGACTTAGCGTAAGGCACGAGAGACCCAATTGTGGCCGCAACCGTGTGCCTGGACAGCCCATCTGCTTGGGAAATATTCCGCGCGTCACTCAGGAAAAGTTTGCATTGGATCGCCGTGACCCCACGCTGCTGTGAACGGCCGTGCACGCTCCTCGAAGCGAACCTGTTTCGAAGTGTATAAAGCCCCACGCTGCTTTCTAACATGGCAGGACGCTTCCGCTTTGAGCCGAAGCACCCTGCAATCAAGAAGATGAGTAGAGCGAAACCATTCCGCGAGGTGATGCGTTGCTGCTCAAAGTAGATGCGCGTGAAGTACTGCCTATTGCACAGAAGTTTCTGGGTCACTTGCGCAACCGTTATGGCAAAACATCTGTTTGCCTCCGGTTCCCGTTCGCGAACGTTCGAGCGATGGAACTCAGAATAGCGCCCACTTATGGAAAGTGACACGGTGACAACGTATTTCTGGGCAGATACAACAGGCAGCAAGGGTAAATACTTCTTCTTCTGCCTGTTGTATCCATTGCACTTACACAAAGGGGGGAGGGTAGCTGCTAGTTGCCCAGCGGGCGCTTCTGCTGCATTTCCATCGGCCGCAGAAAACGCGGACGAAGCGGCAGTTCCTGCCCGGTTTTGCCGGCCTGCTGACGCAACCAGTTGGTATGTTCCATACGGCTGATCTTTTCGGCAACGGCAAGGCTGATGAAATGGTTCAACGAAATGCTGTCATTTTGTGCAAGTTGTGTCGCCTGCTGACGAACGGAAGGGCACAACCGCAAGGGAAAGCTCAGTGCTCGTTTCTGCTCCATGGTTTTATCCTGATCTGCTTCCAGCGCTCGCTTGGGGAGAGAGCGCGGCATGGTCTAAGGAGAAGAGCTATGTTGTTTCGGGCGAACGCGCTTGTTGTCTGTGGCCGCTCTCGAAAGGGGGGTGTGTCCTATGGATGCATTTGCTGCCTCTATCAACGAAAACTCATGCGTGCAGATGATGTTCCCGGAAAGCGATAGGAGGACATCGGCTGAGCAAGCGTTGCAGCATAAACTCAGTTCGTCAATCGACGAATCCGAACTTTCTTCAGCAAGTGAACATAGTTTACACACGCGCTAAGACCGTAGCTGCCGGTAAAGCCGGTATTTAATTCTAACTTGTAAGGCGAATAATTCTCTGCCGTACTTTGCTTAGGCAACCGATTCCCTGTCTGTGGACCGGCGTGGATATCACGGGCGGTATCCCATGTAACTTTAATCGCCATCCAACCTATTTACGAACAATCTATCCGTATCCGGCGTGCGTCTCCGGTATGCAGCAGTGACATCTCGTAGGTGTCGGCCAGATTCTTCTGCGCTCACCTCGGCGTTGTTACTCCGCGGAGGCCTGATGCAACCGACGCTTGATTCACAAAAAAATTTTATTCGTTACGAGATGACTTTGCGGGCTGCCGCGCTGATCGTGGTGCTTGCGGCAAGTGCTGTCATCGGCGGTTGCGGAGCAGGAGGATATGCAGGCCTTGCGCTGCAAAGCCTTTCCGCCTCCAGCGTGAACATCGACGCTGGACAATCGTTCAGCGTGACCGCGAATGATCCTGGTAACTTGCCACTTACGTGGACGGTTACGGGTTCGTCGTGTACAGGAAATGCCTGCGGTACGGTTTCCGGGACGACCGGCCTGACGACGACCTACACGGGGCCTGCTCCACTTACAGCCCCCATTATGGTTACGCTGCAGGCAGCCATCAGCGGAACTCAAAGTACCAAGACCGTTGCAATTACAGTAAACCCGGCACCCACGATCAGCGGTGCCACACCTAACGGGACGGTAGGAACTGCTTACAGTGCCACACTTACAACCGCCGGCGGAACCGGAACAAGGACACTGAGCCTTGCAAGCGGCAGCCTCCCCGCCGGCTTGACCTTCAATGCAGCGACAGGCGCGATCACAGGAACACCCACGCAGCCAGGGACCAGCAACCTTGTCTTTCGCGTCGTCGACAGCAGCGACGTTCCGTACACGGCTACTGCGACCCGGCAGATCACCATTGGCACGGCATCCGTCGCGCTGACCGCAGGCGGCAATCCGCCCGCAGGCGTTGTCAACACGCCCTACCAGTCTGCCCTGCAGGCAAGTGGCGGTACCGCGCCTTACACGTGGACAGTCACATCCGGCACGCTTCCCGCCGGACTGACCCTATCCTCAGGCGGCATCCTGTCCGGCACGCCCACCATGGCCGGCACATCCACCTTCACCGCCCAGGTGCAGGATGCAGCGGGCAGCAGGGCAACCGCTACCTTTACAGTTCCTGTCACGGCAGCCCAGACGCCGGTACGGATCACACTTTCTTCACCGGCCCCAGCCGTGGCGAACATGCCATACACGGGAACCATCCCCGTCACCGGCGGCACTGGAACTTACAACTGCACCATCAGCAGCGGCAGCCTGCCTGCAGGACTGGCCCTGGGTTCTAACTGCCAGATCACCGGCACGCCCACGACTCCTGGTTCTACGACCGTAACCGTGGTGGCGACCGACAGCAGCAATCCCACCAACAGCGGCAGCGGTCCAGTCACGGTGACGGTCAACCCGTCCGCCGTCACCATTACGGCAGGCACGCTGCCTAACGGCACGGTAGGAACGCCTTACAGTTCCGCGATAGGTGTTACCGGCGGCACGGCTCCGTATACCTGCTCCGTGGTTTCCGGATCGCTGCCGGCCGGCCTGGCCTTTGGCGCAAACTGCATTGTCAGCGGCACACCGACCGTAGCGGGCACAAGCACGCCAACGGTTCGCGCCACCGACAGCAGCAATCCAGCAAACAGCACCACAAGGCCGGTCAGCATCACCATTAGTGCCGCAGCCGCGACGGTCACCATCGCGTCACCACCAGCGGCCACGGTCAATACGCCGTACACGGGAACCATCCCGGTCAGTGGCGGAACCGCGCCGTATAGCTGCTCCATTGCAGGCGGCAGCCTGCCTGCAGGCCTAACCCTGGGCGCGAACTGCCAGATCACCGGCACACCCATCTCAGCCGGTTCAACTACCGTTACGGTCACCGCGACCGACAGCAGTAACCCCGCGAATAGCAACACCGCTCCCGTCACAGTAACGGTCAACCCCGCCGCAGTAACACTCAGCTTCGGCACGCCGCCGACAGCCACGGTCAACACGCCCTATACCGGTCTGGTACCGGTCAGCGGCGGCACCGGTCCTTACGCCTGCGTGCAGGCAGGCGGTACGCTGCCCACCGGCCTCTCGCTCAACGGCAACTGCCAGATCACCGGCACGCCCACGGCCGCGGGAACCACAACGGTAAGCGTCCGGGCGACGGACTCCGGCAATCCCGCAACCACCAGCACCGGCAACGTGCCTGTGACGGTCAATCCGGCAGCGGCAGCACTCACCTTTGGCACACTGCCCTCGGGAACGGTCAACACGGTGTATACCGGAACCATTCCGGTGGCTGGCGGAACCGCACCTTACACCTGCCAGCAGACGGGCGGCACGCTGTCCGCCGGTCTGACCCTGAACGCCAACTGCCAGGTCACCGGCACGCCGACCACGCCCGGCACCACCACGGTAACCGTCAAGGCAACTGACTCTGCCAACCCGGCGAACACGACCACCGGCAACGTCCCGGTCACCATCAACCCGGCAGGTGCAACGCTGAGCATCGGCATGCCGCCGAACGCCACCATCAACACGCCCTACACCGGCACGGTTCCAGTCTCGGGTGGCACCGCACCGTACACCTGCCAGCAGGTCAGCGGCACCCTGCCCGCGGGCCTGACCCTCAACAGCAATTGCCAGGTCACCGGTACACCCACCGTGGCGGGAACATCGACCGTCACCGTGCAGGCGACGGACTCGACCAACCCCGCGAACACCGCGACGGCAAACGTACCGGTCACAGTCAATCCGGCGGCAGTCACGCTGACCTTCGGCACACCTGCCTCTGGAACGGTGAACACGCCTTACACGGGCAACATTCCCGTGGCAGGCGGAACGGCACCGTACACCTGCCAACAGGTCGGCGGCACGTTGCCCACAGGTCTCACCTTGAACAGCAACTGCTCGGTCACAGGCACACCGACTGTGGCTGGAACCGCCACGGTCACCGTCAAGGCGACCGACGCGTCGAATCCCGCAAATACCAATACCGGCAATGTACCGGTCACGATCAACCCGGTCGGCGCAACGCTGAACGTCGGCGCTCCGCCGAACGCCACCATCAACACACCTTATACCGGCACCATCCCGGTCTCGGGGGGAACAGCACCTTACATTTGCCAGCAGACAGGCGGCACCCTGCCCGCCGGTCTGGCACTGAACAGCAACTGCTCCGTCACCGGCACGCCCACGGCCGCCGGCACCACGACTGTCAACTTGAACGTGACCGATGCCGCCAATCCAGCGAACACCACGACCGCGAACGTGCCCGTCACGGTCAACCCGGCCGCGGTCACGTTGAGCTTCGGCACACCGGCCGCGGGAACCGTCAACGTGCCTTACAACGGCACCGTTCCGGTTTCGGGTGGAACGGCACCCTACACCTGCCAGCAGGTGGGTGGAACGCTGCCTACCGGCTTGACGCTCAACACTAACTGCGCCATCACCGGTACGCCAACCGCTTCCGGTACATCGACGGTCGTGGTCAAGGCAACTGACTCGGCCAATCCGGCGAACACCAACACCGGCAACGTGCCTGTGACCATCAACCCGGCTAGTGCCACGCTGAACGTGGGCACACCGCCAAACGCCACAGTCAACAAGCCATACACCGGCACCATCCCGGTTTCAGGCGGCACGGCACCCTACACCTGCCTGCAGACGGGCGGTACCCTGCCAGCCGGTCTCGCGCTCAACAACAACTGCCAAGTCACCGGCACACCCATCGTTGCGGGAACAGCCACGGTGGTGGTCAAAGTGACGGACGCTGCCAGCCCAGCCAACACCACAACAGCCAGCGTGCCGGTCACGGTCAATCCGGCTGGAGCCATGCTGACCTTTGGCAACCCACCAGCCGCCACGGTCAACTCGCCTTATACCGGCACGGTGCCGGTCGCGGGCGGCACCGCCCCTTACACCTGCACTCTGGCAGGCGGCACCCTGCCTGCGGGCCTGACGCTGGGAACCAACTGCCAGGTGACCGGCACACCGACCACCACCAGTTCGTCGACGGTGAGTGTCTCGGCCACTGACAACGCTAATCCAGCCGTCACCGGCACGGGCAACGTCACCCTTACGGTGAACCCGGTGCCTGTCACGCTGACCATCGGCAACCCGCCAACAGCAACGGTCAGCACGCCCTACACCGGCACCATTCCAGTTGCGGGCGGCACCGCTCCGTACACCTGCACGGTTGCCTCTGGAACCCTTCCGGCGGGCCTCACCCTGGGCGCGGGCTGCGTGGTCACAGGCACGCCGACAGCCGCAGGCTCCACGACCCTGGGCATCACCGCGACAGACAGCGCCAACCCGGCCAACACGAAGACGTCCCCTGTGACCATTACCGTGCAGCCGGTTCCGGCACTGACCTTCACCGGATCCTTGCCGAACGGCGTGGTCAACCAGGCCTACTCGCAGACGCTGCAGGCGCAGGGCGGGGTGGGTCCATACACCTACGCACTCACTGCGGGCGCGCTGCCGCCGGGGCTCACCCTGTCTAACAGCGGTGTGATCAGCGGAACGCCAACAGCTGTAGGCGCAAGCAGCTTCACAGTCACTGCAACGGACAGCGAAGGCACGCCGCAACGCGCAAGCCTGCCGCTGGTACTGCTGATCACCTATGCCACCACGCCGTCTGACGCTGTGCTGAAGGGGCCGTACGCGTTCCTCTTCCAAGGCTATGACGATGTTTTGGCAGGTGTGCTGGCTTACCAGACGGCGACGATCGGCAGCTTCACCGCGGACGGTACGGGCGTGGTCAGCGCAGGTGAACTCGATACGAACCATCAAGGATCGAATCCCGCCGGCAACACCGTCGCCAGCCAGCCGTTCCTCGGCAGCTACACCCTGGGAGCGGATCTGCGCGGATCGCTCACCATTACCCGGCTCAACGCTAATGGCACGACGGGAGGCACAACCACCTACGCACTTGCACTGCGTGCGCCCACCTCGCCCGCAACCACCGCCAGCAGGGGAGCGCTCATCGAGTACGACGGCAACCAGCTTGCAGGCACCAAGGACACGGGTACGCTGCTGCAACAAACCCCCGCGGCGTTCGCCACGGGGCTCTCCGGCAGCTATGCCTTCGGAGTCTCGGGCGACACACCCTGCCTGCCCGCCTGCACCGTGGGCCTGACCGCCGGACCGGTCGCAAGCGTCGGCCAGTTCAACGCCAACGGTGGATCCATCACCGGGGGCACAGCCGACACGAACGTGGCTGCAACCAACTTCCCCACTTCCACCCTTACCGGCAGCTATGCGGCCACAGATGGCAACGGTCGCGTGCAACTGGCGCTGAACACCTCCAGGCTGGCGGGAACCTTCTACCCGACTGACTACGCGGTGTACATCGTCGATGCGAACAACGCCTTTGTGATGTCGACGGACAAGCATTCCGCCTTCATCCTGCAGGCTGGCACGGCTCGTCTGCAGACCCAGGCGACCTTCAACAACGCGTCGCTGGCCGCACCGTTCGTAGGGTATGAAAACTCGCCGGTCAACCCCGGCCTGGTCGGGCAAACTCTGCAGAACGTCCTCAACATTTCCACGGCCACGGTCTTCCGCGGCACGGGCAATGGCGACGGCACCTGCAACACCACCAACGTGGACGTGGGCGGCACGGCAGGTCTGCTGAACACGCTAACCGGTCTGGGCGGTCTTGTACCCGTCCCGGTCGTCAGCGGTCTGCTGGGTACCTACGCCGCCACCGGCAACAGCAGCTGCCAGGTGGCCGGCAACGGCCGCGTCATCTACAACTACCCACAGCAGACCGGTCTGCTGGGCCTACCCATAGGGACGCCGCCCCCACCACGCGCGGTCTACCTGGTCAGCCCGAACGCGGGCTACTTCCTTGAAACCGGCTACGCAGGCCTAGGCATGCTGGAAGCGCAGACCGGACAACCCTTCACACTGGGAACGCTCAACGGCACCTTCGTGTACAGCACGGTTCCCGCGAGCACGCTGGCCACCGTCAACAGCTCCGGCACCTTTACCGCCGACGGGCAAGGACACGCGACTTCCACCCTGGACGAAAACGTAGGCGTCGGCACCATCAACGTCCTTCAACTCGGAATGACCGGGGCAGCCAATTACTCCCTTACGGACGCGACGGCGGGACGTTACCTCCTGGGTACTTCCCGGGTGATCTACGCGATCGCTCCCGGCAGGTTCGTCCTGCTGGAAACTGACGCGGTAAGCACCACACCGTATATCGCGCTGCTGTTCTAGCGGCAGCGCGTACCATCTCACGCCGGGGCGGAAGCCCGGCCACGGAAAGGATTGGAAGTCAATGCGTCCGCTCTCGATTGTTGCCCTTCTCGCTGCCCTCACCGCCCCACTTGCGCACGCGCAGGTGGGGTACGACCCCACGCCGTTCGTGCCTCGCTTGACCGTGGCTACGGGCTACCAGTTCATCCGCGCCAACGCACCGCCATCCGGCACGAACCGCTTCAGCACAAACGGCGCTTTCCTGTCTGCCGGCTATACCTTCAAGTACTGGCTGCGTGCCGTGGGTGAGGTCTCCGGCAGCCACGGCAACAACATCGGTCCGCTGGGCCAGAATCTGACCTTGCTGACTTATACCGCCGGTCCTGAGGTGGTGCTGCACGCCCGGCGTTTCGAACCGTATGTCCATGCCCTGTTCGGCGCGGCGCATGGCAGCGACTCGTATTTTCCATCAACGACCTCTTACTCCACGTCGGCCACCAGCTTTGCCTACCAGTTGGGTGGCGGCATCGACTACAACCTGAGCCATCGGCTTGGTATCCGCCTTGTTGAAGCCCAGTACCTGCACACGGGTTTTCCCAACGGCGTCAACGCTTCGCAAAACCACCTCATGTTAGGCGCAGGCATTGTCTTCAAATTGCATGGTTCGCTGTGGGCTCCCGATCCGGGCCACGAACGAGCCAAGGCAAACAAGGCCATGCGTAAGAGTGAGCAAGCAGCCACAAACTCCCCAGTTGCGGCTGCTGCTCCTGCCGCGTCCCTTCCCGGAACGTCTTCCGTGTCGCCTGCTGCACCCTCCCCCAGCGTTGCTTCGGCAACCGTCGGCGATACTGACTTCCGAGATCGGGTGAAAGACGCCCTGTTCGATTACGACAGCTACCAGCTCCGCCCGGATGCGGTTGCTGCAATCGAACAGGACGCGGCTTTTCTTAAGGAACACCCGCAGATGCGCATCATCGTCGGAGGCTACTCCGACGAACGCGGCACCGCGGAATACAACCTGGCCCTGGGCGAGAAGCGTGCCCAGGCGGCACGCGACGCCCTGGTGGCGCGGGGAGTTTCACCCGACCAGATGGACGTCATCAGCTATGGCAAGGAAGTACAGGCATGCACTGCTGAAAACGAAGCCTGTTTTCAGAGGAACCGTCGCGCGGGCTTCGAACCCCGCCGATGAGCGGTGCGCCGCGTGTGCCTTCCTGATCGTAGGCACACCGCCGCCGCGGTTGTAACCGTCCCACCTGTGCAGAGAGGAGTGGCTGTCGCCACTCCTCTCATTTTTCTTCTGCAAAACGCGGCTGAATCTGATCGTCATCCTGAGCGAAGCGCAGCGTAGTCGAAAGACCTGCTGTTTTTCTGGAGCACCACTGCAGCCCGAAAGGAAAGCAGGTCTTTCGACTACGTACTGCGTGCTCCGCTCAGGATGACAACTGAGGACGCTAGACGTATCCGCTAGTTCTTCGTCATCTTGAAGTCCGTCACCATGGCGTCAGTATTGTGCGCAAAGCGAATGCCGTAAATCCCGTCCAGCGTCTTCAGCTTGCCGTCCGTCACCACGGCGCTCTTGTCATAGCTGCCGACGGTCACGTCGTTGATGATGCACGAAACCTTGTCGCCCTTCACCTGGAGGGCGATCTTCTGCGTGACCGGCGTGCCCACGCCTGCGGCCTTGTGTACCGCATCGTTCGCCTCGCCGCGGCCGTTCAGTTGGAAAGGAGCTGGACCAAAGCCACGCACGATGAACCGGCCGTTGCCGTAGGCAGCGCAATACAGTTCGCTTTCCTGTGCAGTACCCAGGCCACTGCCGGCAATCACAATGCCATAGGGGTGCGGGTGTGAGTTGCGGTTCATGTACTTCGGCTCGTTGAAGGTGGCGGTTACGGTGTAGTCGCCGGTTGCCTTCATCGACGGGTTCCAGTAGGTGATGGCCGGTCCGGTGGTGATGTGGAAGCCGTCGCCTTCCTTGCTGAACTTCGAGTCTTTCACCGTCTGGCCCTGCTTTTCCGCGCCATCGTCCACCTTGCCTTGCCATCCAGGGACGAAGATGCCGCCGTTGGCAATGGCTTCGGCCTTTTCTTCCATGTGCATGCCGCCCATGCCGCCGGCGGGTGGCGGACCTTGCTGCGCATGTAATGCTGCGGTGGTGACAAGGGTGGACAGGGCGATAAGAGTACAGAGTGGGCGCATGAAACCTTCCTGTGTTGCAGTAATGGGTTCCGCGCGGCGCACCGGCAGAACCTGATCCGCAATGATTGTATGCCCGCCGGCATAGCGTGCAGCGGCTGAACGAGACGGATAAGACCCGGAAGATGCCTGTTGCACGCTTGCAGCCGTTGAATCCAGATGCGCTGGCGATCCGCGCATTCCAGCGGTTCGGCTGCGCTTTGCGTGATCTATAAGCGGGAACGCGAAGGGCGCGAAGATCACGCAAAGGGCCGCGAAGATCTCCGTTGCAGGACAGGGTATCTTTTCGAAAACCCATCGTCCTGACATAAACCCATCGTCCTGACATAACAAACCAGCACATAGAAACCATCGCGTCCTTCGCGTGCACGTCCTTCGCGCCCTTCGCGTTCTGCCTTCGCAGCAAAACTGCAACCACGCACGCGGAAGGCGATATGCTCATCGCAAACCCTTTGGAGACCACTATGTCCCTGCGCTGGATGTGTGCCTTGCTCAGCCTCGCTTCGCCGCTCGCCGCGCAGCAGCCACATTTCTCCGTGGCCGAAGCACTTTCGGCACCCTTCATGAACCAGCTCACCGCGGCCCCGACAAAGAGCCGCGTGGCATGGTTCGTCGACCAGGAGGGCAAGCGCAACGTCTGGGTAGCGTCACCTACGGAGAAGGCGCACGCCATAACGCACTACACCGAAGATGACGGGCAGGATATCGACAACATCACCTGGTCACCTGACGCGGAGGCGGTCGCCTACACGCATGGCACCGGTTCTGATGGCAGCGAACACCCCACCGCCGCAAACCCCGCGCACCTGCAGAGTGACGTGAAGCAGCGCGTCGAAGTAGCAACCGTGGCCGGCGAAGTACGTGTCCTCGGCGAGGGCCACGCACCTCTCTTCTCCGCCGACGGCAAGCAGATTTTCTTTCTGCGCCGCGGCCAGATATGGTTCGCAAACCTAACAAAAGCAGACCGCAGCAAGGCAGACCGCAGCGAGTCAGCCGCTCGCATCCAGCTGCCGGATCGTCATCCTGAGCGGAGCGTAGCGCAGTCGAAGGACCTGCTTTCCTCCGATGTTGCAACACTGCCGAAGGACTCGGCAGCGGGTGCCCCACACATCGCTTCTTATGTGTGGGATCCAACGCCTGAGCCATCCACTGAAGCAAAGCAGCTCATTCAGGCCCATGGCAGCGCCTCGCAACTCCGCCTCTCACTCGACGGCACCAAGCTCGCCTTCGTCTCGCATCGAGGCGACCACAACTTCATCGGCGTCTTCGATCTTGCGAAGAAGTCACTGACCTATGTCGATCCGGGCACTGGCCTGGACCATGACCCGGCATGGTCGCCCGACGGCAAGCGCATCGCTTTCCTCCGCGAGTCACCAATGGTCAGCGAACTCGACCTGCGCTGGATGCGTTCTGTCCCCGTGCCCTGGTCCATCCGCATTGCCGACGTTGCCAGCGGAGCAGGGAAGCAGGTGTGGCAGGCTGATGCTGGTACCGGTTCGTTCTTCCACGAGATGGTGGCGAAGAACCAGTTGCTGTGGATGGATGATGGTCGCATCGTCTTTCCATGGGAGAAGACCGGCTGGCTGCACCTGTATTCACTTGTACCGGAAGCAAGGCAGGCACAACTGCTAACGCCCGGCGACTTCGAAATAGATAACGTAGTTACCGATGGCAAGCGCATCGTCTACAGCAGCAACCAGGTGAAGACGGAAGCGGATGACATCGACCGCAAGCACTTATGGAGTCTCGCCGAAGGTGCCGTTGCACCTATGCGTGTAACAAGCGGAATTACTCTGGAGACAAATCCATCGCTACTTACCGATGGGACCATAGCCTCAATGCTGGGGTCGAGGGACGCACCGTTTTCGCCGGTGCTCGTCCGTCCGGGTAGTACATGCAACATCAACGGACCCCGGGGGTTCGATCCCGCGCACATGGACGAAACAGATACGGCCTGCGGTCACATTAAGTCTCTCTTGACGTTGGACCTGCAAGCAAGCCTTTTGCCAACAATTCAGGCGTATGTAAGGCCTGAAGAGGTCATCTTTTCGGCAACCGACCACGCCAATATCCACGCGCAACTGCTACTGCCTCGCTTCGCAAAGGCCACCGACAAACTTCCAACCATCGTCTTCTTCCACGGTGGGTCGCGCCGCCAGATGCTGCTGGGTTACAACCCCATGCAGTACTACGCGCAGACCTACGAGATGAACCAGTACTTCGCCAACCACGGCTATGCCGTGCTCAGCGTCAACTATCGCAGCGGCACCGGCTATGGCATCGCCTTCCGCGAG
>CAXUEW010000005.1:0-392 GCA_964250115.1 uncultured Terriglobus sp. | reverse complement strand
TGGCATGGAGTTTCGGCAGGCGCAGCGCTACGGTGCGTTCGGCGGGTCGGAGTACCTGGACATCGAGGGCGCGGTGAAATGGCTGAAGGCGCAGCCATGGTGCGACACCAGGCGCATTGGCGCGTGGGGCGGTAGTTACGGAGGTTACCTAACTGCTCTCGCCCTTGCACGTGATTCCGCTGACTTCGCTGCCGGAGTCGGTCTGCACGGCGTGCACGACTGGAGCTACGAACTGGACCTGTGGAAGCCCACCTCCGATCCGGCACACGATACAACCTCAGCCGCAAAGGTCGCCTTCGACGCATCACCCATGGCTGATGTCAGTAAATGGAAAAGCCCGGTGCTGCTGATGCAGGGCGACGACGACCGCAACGTCCTGTTCGGCCAGACCG
>CAXUEW010000004.1:42022-43585 GCA_964250115.1 uncultured Terriglobus sp. | reverse complement strand
CAGTCCCGCCTGCGGAGCCGCCAGGACGAAGGAGAGCATCTTGCGCTGCGCAGGACTTTCACTTACTCCTGCCTGCACAAGTACCGGTTGATCCGCTGGGGTGCTTGCCGCAAGCTTTCGTGCGGCGGCGAGCATGCGCTTGCCTTCCCACTCAAAGGTGAGGTCTTCCGCAAAGGTGGGAGCCGCCTGCTGGAAGGGTGCGACTTCCGATTGCAGGTGCATGGGCACATCACCATCACAGCACTTGATGCCCGCGTGTTTGCTGCCGGTCACCACGTCGATGCTCGTTATATGCAGGCGCTCTGCCAGCATGGATCGGATGAAGCTGTTCAGCTTCGGGTCGACTTCGTCCACGTCGACTTCCGCACGTACGCTGGTCAGGCCGGAGGGATGATCCTTGGCGAGTTTCGCGCTCCACTGGTCCAGGTGGTACAGCGCTGCCGCGGCCTGGCCCACGTCAGACTTCTGGCCGAAGAAATGCCTCAAGTCATCGCGCACTTCCTCAACAGAGGCGTAGCGTTTGTTCGGCTCCCACAGGTAGGGCAGATGGCCGGCGGCGTAGTCCAGTGCCGCGGTGCTGCCCGCATTGTCGCCGCGTACCAGCAGGGCATCGCTCTTGCCTGCGGCATGCTCCACGATGCGCAGTTCACCTTCACCCGCGGCCAGTGCGGGCAGCGTCTTACCACCACCCGGCTGCAGCTTGTCGAGATCGATGTTGCCTTTGGCGGTCAGCAGGTCGCGCAGGTGGTCTGCCGCAGGTGAACCTTCCGCAATGACCGGCGTTCCCTGCACCTGCGATGCGGTGACGCCCGTTTCCGGCAGCGCAATCGGCAGCGTAATGCCCACTGTTTCCAAGCCGATGCGTGCGGCAAGATTCGCCATGGCAACGCCTTGCGGTCCACCAGGCACGTAAAGTTTTGCTACGGTGCCGGATGGGATCGGCTTCTTCGCGCTGCCGGTCAGCAGCCCCTTCACCGTGTACAGGCGCGCAAGGTCGAGTGGACGCGCGTCGCCGCTGCCCTCCGGCAATGCGGGCACGGCACCGGTGCGTTGAGCAGCTGCACCGGCAAAGGTCAGGGGCGTGTCGCCAATCAATATCTGCGCTTCACGGACCGGACCCAGCGCTACCGGTGTGCCTTCTTCCGGTTTTATCAATTTTTGCAGTGCAGCCGCATCGATGGTGCCGGTCATCTTCAGCACGGCGCGGCGGACACCACCTGCATTACCGGCGAAGATCAAAGCCTGCAGGTCAACCTTTGCGGTGCTCTTGGCTTTGAGCAGCGCTGCGTTGATGTTTTTCGCCGTCACGTTGATCCGGTCGCCGGGAATGGACCACAGGAACGGCGCGCGTTCCGCGTAGGCGTTGGCGGCGTTCAGCAGGCCGATGGGATCGGGACTGACGATGGCGACACCACCGTCAATGGCGACCACCGCTCCCTCACCAAGGCCAAGCGTGACGACCACGCTGCGCACCGCGGTAGCCGACGCGGCAGGCACAGCCGCCTCACCCACCCAGATGTTCGGCGCGTTTGCCGTGCATCCATTCACTGCCTGCGGCGCACC
>CAXUEW010000004.1:34254-42012 GCA_964250115.1 uncultured Terriglobus sp. | reverse complement strand
GGCCAGGTTCGCGGCCGCTGTATTCTCTGCAGCGCTCGGCGTTGCGGGGACGATGATATGACCGCACACGGCATCGGCAATCTTGTCACTGTTCGTGTCCTGCAGCAGCATTCCCAACTGCCAGGGGCTTTCGAGAAAGCTCTCTTTATCGGCTGCAACAGCAGGTGTCGCGGCCGCTGCAGTCGCGGCAGGTTTGGGTGCTTCGCTTGCGGCCTTTTTCTTTTGACTTGGCAGCGAAAGAATGCCTGTGAGCATGAGCGTGCATGCAAGTGGCAGTGCAAGACGATTCATCGTGAGCTGTCTCCATTGGCTGGTTTGCTGCTCGTGTCTACAGGAGGAAGTGCCTTTGCCGGACCGGAAGGCTGCGCAGGCGCATGCCGTGCCGCACGCAGGTACAGCACAGCATACGTGCCCAACCAGTGCGAACCAAGATAGCCCGCATCCGGCAGCGTGGTCAGGCCGCTGGCCGCGTTGATGGCTGCAAGCTGCTGCAGCACCGCAACGCGCGGGTCCTTCGCGGGCAGCGCATCTGCAATCTCAGTCATGGCGTAGGCACGGCTGAACGCCAGGCCGATCAGGTGCGACTTGCCTGCGAACTCTTCCTTGTCGGTAATCTTCGACGCATCCACGGCCTTCGCCATGCTTTGGAACTGTGTCGATTCAAACGGCAGCAGAAAGTCTGCAAGCCATTGCGGATACTGCTCGCGTGGCAGGATGCGGCTCATCAGTTGCGCCTCCGTGAGGCATGGCGACAGGAACTCCGTCCCACCCGGTTCGAACGCTGTGGGGCAATCGCGGTCTTGCGCGAAGAGGCGATTTGCGTTGCGCGTGACGGCTTCTTTCAGCTTGTCATTCGGTACGGCGCTCAACGCGTCCAGCACCAGCACCATGGACATGGCGGTGTTCGGATGAACGCCTGTGCGCGATGCAACCGGCAGATGATCGTAGTACTCGATCAGCTTGCCGGCAAAGAACTCCTGCAGCGGCTGCACGTTTGCGGCGAGCTTTGCTGCTTCCGGATCGTTCCACGTGCGCAGTTCCGCGTGCAGCTTCAGCAGCCATGCGTAGCCGTAGGGCTTTTCAAAGTTCTTGGCTTGCTTAAAGAACGTCACTTCCCCAGCGATGTTCTTTGGCCCAAGATGTTCAGTGAGCTTCTCCTGCAGCAGTCGGCGCAGCGGCAGGTCAGGGTAGTCCTTCGAAAGCGCCACCATCATCCACATGCTGTTCACGGCGGAATGCCAGTCATAACAGCCATAGAACGCGCGGGTTTTGTCATAATCCGACGGCATCTCAGGCCGCTGCCCGTAGAGCCACAAGTACTGCGCACCCTCCGGCGCAGCTTGCGGATGATCGACGCAGGAGAGCGGCCACGCAGCGAGGTATGTTGCTTGCTCCAAACCAAATGCAGGTACCGAAGCTTTGGGTAGCGAACGGCTGTAGGCGGCAAGCTTTGCCGCGTCAGGTGCACGATGCTGCGCAGCAGCGGAGCATGCTCCCAGTATCAGCAACGACGAAAGGATGACGCGGTTCACAGCAGATCTTCTCCATCAGAAAAAGGAGACCCCGCTATGCGAGGTCTTTCAGGAGGCAACTTAGAAGATAAATCGCGCAGCCAATTCGCCCTGCTGGCGGTTGCCAGAGTCGGAGGCTCGACCAAACGTGCTGGAGGCAGCGGATGTAGTGATGCTGTTATACAGGTAGTTGTTTGCGCCGAACAGGTTGAAGGCTTGGCCGTAAATCTCAAGCGCCAGCCTGTCATGGAAATGGATGTTCTTTAGCACCCGTAGATCGAAGCTCTTATAAGCACTGTTCTGCACCTGTGATGGATCAATGGCAGCAAGGTTGCGTGTGGCGCGATAAGCGTTGATTAGTGAGTAATCAACATTCCGGTTGACCTGGTTACGCGTGGTACCAGGGACGTATTGCGCAACCGAATCAGCGTTAACGCTCGCAGAGAAAGCACTAAACGGCGTCGCTGAACGCAGCGTAAGAATGCCACTGGCCACAAAGCCCCAAGGCAGCTGGTAGCCGAAGCTTGCGACTAGTGCCTGCCGACGATCGGTATTTCCCGGGCCCCAGTCCAGGCCAAGGTTCGCAGGATTCGTCGCAGTGGCCTGAGGGTTGTTATCGCGCGTGCTTTGCAGCGTATACGAAGCGGTGAACATGTACCGGTGCGACAGGCGCTTGTCTACACGGACAAACAGCGCTTTGTACTTGGAAGCGCCGATGGGCGCGCGCACATAGATAATGTTCCATCCCGCGACCGGACGTGTTGTGCCGGTAAGCGGATAGTTCAGGTCATAGTTGCGGTAGTCATGCAGGCTGTAGCTATACAGACCGTCCACGTTCACTGAAAGATTGTTGGTCACCTGTCGCGAGTAGCCCGCAGAGTACTGCTGCGCATACGGGTTCTGGAAGTTCGGAGCCATAAAACTGACGGTCGGCTTATTGGCCGAGCAGAAGTCTGTCGCCGTCTTACCCGCACCAAATGGATTCGGATAGGCAGGGTTCGCAATCGAGATGGAGCAACTGGCCAAGTTGCGAGCTTCTGAGAAGTTCTGCAGCGTCTGAATGTTGTTGTAGTAAATGCCGTATCCGGCGCGCACCACATCACGCGACTTACCCGTGATGTCCCACACGACGCCCAGTCGCGGAGCGAAGTTGTTCGCATCGCCGCGCGCCTTGTTGTTGTTGATGAAGGGAATCGCCGCCTGCGCAGCGGTGTAGTTCAAATGCTCATTGAATGAGCCGAACTGACGCTCCCAGCGCAGACCCAGGTTGAGCGTCAGGTTGCGCGTCAGTTTCCACTCATCCTCGCCGTAGATGCCGAGCGGTGTTGTCGGAATCTTGGTGGAGATGAATGGGATTGTCTGCGAGTAGGACGTCGGGTTCTTCAACGCGGCAATCGTTGCAGCATTGTTCGGATCGAACACCTGGTCCGTGCCGAACGTGTAAGTGCCGTTGTAATTACTGGCTGCACCGTCGGTAAAAGGAATGTAGCTTATATCAAACCCGGCCTTGAAGGTATGCTTGCCGGTGACATACGAGATACTGTCCAGCAACTGGAGCCGGCGCTCGATGCCTGTGTCCGCATAGCCAAAGCCGTAGCTGAATCCTGGAAACACATACGCTGCTTGCAGGCTGCTGAGCACCTGCTGCGAGTAGCTGCCGGGATTACTTGGAATGGGTGCGTTCGGCGGCCCGAGCTGGTACGAAGCATAGGCGTATTGAAAGCGTGCGTCGTTAAGAAGCTTGGGCGATATCGTGAAGGTGTGGCCTACCACGATGGACTGCCGCGGAATCTGGCCGTTGTAGCAATTGCGCACCGTGATGCCGCCACAGCCCTGGTAGCTCAGCAGGTTCCACTCCTGCGCGTAGCGCGCGAACATGGTCTGCCGGTCAGTTAGCTTGTGGTCGATGCGCCCGGTCAGTAGTTGATCATGGCTTGGCTTCGAAAACTGACCATTGTTTGCAGAGTAATACGTGGGGCTGGCCGAAACGGTGTAGACCTCGCTGGTCTGCGTGCGTTCAAAGGCCGCGTAGAAGTGGGTGCGGTCCTTGATGATGGGACCACCCACATCGCCACCAAACTGGTTGCGATTGAACTCCGGGTTTACGGTCTGGTTGAACTTCGGTGCGTTGATGACCTTGTTACGCCACAGCTCAAAAGCCTCACCATGAAAGCCGTTGGTGCCGCTCTTGGTCGCAACGGAGACCAGGCCGCCCATCGACAGGCCGTACTCCGCCGGGTACTGCGTGATGTTGACCTTGAACTCCTGCACGCCGCCCTGCGGAAAGTTCTGGCGCGGTTCGCCCATCTCTGCAAATACGTTCGAAACGCCATCGATCACAAAGCCGTTGGTGTAGTAACCGGAACCCGCGCCGATCTGCACGTTGTTGTAGAACGACCGCGAAGCGTCCTGGCTGGTGCCGGGGATCAGCAGCGCAAGATTCAGGTATTGCCGTGTGTTCACAGGCAGCTTATCAATCTCATCCTGCGTGACCACGCCGCCAACACTGTTGCTTTCCGTGTTGATCTGCGGCGAGTAACCATCAACCTGGACCGTTTCTCCCGTGCTGCCGACGGCAAGCGTCACGTCCTGCGTCAGGTGGCTATCCAGGTTGACGATCAGGTTGGTCACATCGGTCTTGCTGAAGCCGCTGGCCTCCACCTGCAGCCGATAGTGGCCTGGTGCGACCTGTTGAAAGCGATAACTGCCCTCGCCTCCACTGGTCAAGACAGAGCGAATGCCTGAGTCGGTGTTGATCAGCGTGATCGATGCGCTCGGAATGCTTGCACCGGATGCGTCACGAACCGCTCCGGAGATGTCACCAAGCGTGCTCTGTGCCGCCGCCGTCGCAGCGGAAGACAGCAAAAGAAGGGAACAGAAGACCTTCGTGCGTGGGTCAGGGCGCATCGCATCCTCCAGATAGAGCTACGCTGTAGCTCCTCCGCATTCATCAGGTTTTCACTGCCGGTTCTCTGCTTATAGCGGCCTCTAAGCTAAAGGTCAACTTAAAAATATGAAAGCGACGAAGTGGCACGTTTGCCCTTACTTCCGGTCTTTTCCAAGCTGCGAGGGTAAGCACCTTAACCAGTGCAAACCCCTGAGCAAGAAGAAGTCTTGAACTGTATACAACCTGCGTGCGAGAATTGGCCCGTGACGGAAGCCCTCCGAATCTACAGCGAGATGCGCAACGAGATCATCAGTTGCGAGCTTGTGCCGGGTGCGCCCGTGTCTGAGGCGGAGCTGTGTTCGCGCTTCAACGGCAGCCGCACGCCCGTGCGCGAAGCCTGTCGCAGGCTGCAGGAGGAAGGGCTGCTGCAGATCGTACCGTTTCGTGGCTGCTTCATTGCGCCGCTCACGCTCGATGAGTACCGCAGCCTGAACGAGATGCAGCTTGTGCTGGACCCGGCGGCAGCCGCCATGGCCGCTGAACGTGCCACCGATGAGCAGATTGCAAACATCGAGCGGTGGGCGAATTACATTTACCACGCCGGTGAAAAGAAGAGTTACGAGACCTTTCTGGAGTGGAATAGTAACTTCCATATTGAGATTGCGCAGGCCACGGGCAATGACGTCATGGTCGAAATGACGACGAATCTGCAAACCCGCTTGATCCGCTACTTCTATCTCGTCATCTCCATGGCAAGTTACGGTAAGGAACTGGTCAATGAGCACCAGGCCATGGTGCGCGCCATTCGCGCACGCAAGCCTGAACAGGCGCGCGACCGCGCCACGGAACACGTCATCCGTACCATGGAACGGACATCGCTGATCCGCATACCCCAGGGCGGCTACCGCGGCGAAATTCGTAAAGAGACACAGGCCACGCGCAGCCGAGTTCTATAAGGAGCCAGTACCTTTGCGTATAGCCATCGACAGCGGCGGCACCTTTACCGATTGTGTCTACCTCCTGCATGGTGAGGTGCAGGTGTTGAAGTTGTTCTCAACACCTGCCGACCCGGGCAGCGCGGTCCTAAGTGCCGTGCAGCAGGTCGCCCCATCCGGTGCCGTGCCGGAAGTGCGCCACGGCACCACCGTCGGTACCAATGCCATGCTTGAACGCAAGGGCGCGCGCGTGGCCTTCGTCACCACGGCGGGCTTTGAAGACACCATTGCCATCGGCCGGCAGGCGCGCACCAGCCTGTACGACTGGTTTCGTTCGCCGCTGCCGTGCCTCGTGCCGAAGGAACTGCGCTTCGGTGTGGACGAACGCGTCACGGCTGAGGGCGCGGTACTGCGAACGCCTTCCACGGAGTCGTTGCAGCAGCTGGCCGATGCGGTGAAATGCAGCGGCGCGGAAGCCATCGCAGTCTCCCTGTTGTTCGCCTTCGCAAACCCGGAGAACGAGAAGCTGGTGGCGGAAGCTTTGGAGCCGCTGGGCCTGCCCATCTCCGTTTCGCACCGCATCCTGCCGGAGTTCCGGGAGTACGAGCGCGGCAGCACCGTCGTCACCAACGCTTACCTTTCGCCCAAAGTAAGCACCTACCTGCGCCGCCTGGAAGATGGTGTGGGTGCCGTCTTCCCCGGCGGCTCCGTGCAGGTGATGCAGTCTTCAGGAGGCATCATCTCGGCAGCGATCGCGGCAGAGGAGCCAGTGCGCACGGTGTTGTCAGGACCTGCGGGCGGTGTCATGGGAGCGTACCGCGTGGCGCGTCTTGCGGGCTTCGACCGCATCATCGCCTTTGACATGGGCGGCACCTCGACAGACGTGTCGCTGATCGATGCGGCGGAAGGCGGACCGCGCACTACCAGCGAGGCCGTCATCTCAGAGGTTCCGGTGAGCGTGCCCATGCTCGACATTCACACCGTGGGCGCGGGCGGCGGTTCCATTGCGCGCTTTGACAGGGGTGGCGCGCTGCGTGTCGGGCCGGAATCGGCGGGGTCGGTGCCGGGGCCCATCTGCTACGGCAAGGGAACACTGCCCACTGTCACAGACGCCAACCTGACGTTGGGGCGGCTTGATCCTGACTTGTTTCTGGGTGGAGCGGTGCGGCTGGACGACACAAGCACCCTGCAGATCATGGAGGCCGCAAGGGGTCCGCTATCCAGCGTGGAGCAGTTCGCCGCGGGCATTGTTCTGCTCGCCGAAACAGCCATGGAGAAGGCGATCCGCGTCATCTCCATCGAACGTGGATACGATCCGCGCGACTTCACCCTGGTCAGCTTTGGTGGAGCCGGTCCGCTGCATGCGTGCAGCATGGCACGTTCCCTGCAGATTCCACGGGTGTTGGTGCCGCGCCTGCCCGGTGCACTGTCTGCAGTGGGCATCCTGCTGGCCGACACGGTGCGCGATTACAGCCGGACCGTGATGCTGCCGGTGCATGAGCACGATGCACTCGCAAGCAAGCTGCAGCAATTGGAAGATCGAGCCATGCACGACTTACAGGCGCAGAAAATGTATGGCGAATCGCTACAATCCGTCGATCTGCGATACGTGGGCCAGGGCTACGAGTTGAACGTGCCTTACGGTGCCGATTACCTGCGGCAGTTTCATGCGTTACATCACAAGCGCTATGGCTACAGCAACACAGACAGCGCGGTCGAAGTGGTGAATGTGCGTGTGCGTATCACAGTGCGAGCCGAGCCTGTGGACCTGCCGCAGTCGTCCACTGTGCCTGGTGACGGTTCACACGCCGTGTTGAAGACACGGTCGATCTATTTCGATGGAGCATGGCAGACCAGTACCGTGTACCAGCGGGAGTTGCTGCGGCCCGGTGACTGCTTCACCGGGCCCGCGTTGATTGCGGAATACAGCTCCACCACGGTGATTCCGCCGGGCTGCTTCGCCCAGGTGGATACATTTGGCAACCTGATCATTGAGGTGGCTTCGGCATGAGCAATCACCGATCAACAGACGCAAAGACGCCAGCTCCAGCCATCGATCCTATCGATCTTGCCGTCTTCCAAAGCGCAACCCACTCGATTGCGGAAGAGATGGGAGCGGCCCTTCGTCGCACCTCGTTCTCACCCAACATCAAGGAGCGGCGCGATTATTCCTGCGCGGTCTTTGATGGTGCGGGGCAAGTCATCGCCATGGGAGACCACATGCCGGTGCACCTCGGCTCCATGCCCATGTCGGTCAAGGCGGTCATGGACAGCATGACGCTGCGGCCCGGCGACATTGCCATGCTGAACGACCCCTACGCGGGCGGCACGCACCTGCCTGACATCACGCTGGTACTGGCTGTTTTTACGTCGGACCACGATGAAGCACTGTTGTACGTGGCAGTGCGCGCACACCATGCCGATG
>CAXUEW010000004.1:24610-34244 GCA_964250115.1 uncultured Terriglobus sp. | reverse complement strand
GTCTTCCAGCAGGATGCCGACGCTCCGTTGATGTACGTTGCGGTGCGCGCGCATCATGCGGATGTGGGCGGTATGTATCCCGGCTCCATGGGCCTATGCCGCGAGATCTACCAGGAAGGCCTGCGCATCCCACCGGTACGCATAGTAGAAGCGGGCGAAATCAACCAGGCCATCCTGCAACTGGTGCTGCACAACGTCCGCACGCCGGAAGAGCGTGAAGGCGATTTGCGATCGCAGATGGGCGCATGCCGCGTGGGTGAACTGCGCCTGCTGGAACTGTCGGCAAAGTACGGCGCGGATCGCATTCAGCAACTCTCCGCTGCACTGCTGGACTATTCGGAACGCCTGATGCGCGCGCAGATTGCGCAGTGCACCAGCGGCAGCTACTCCGCCGAAGACTTCCTCGACAGCGACGGCTTCGATGAAACGCCGCTGCCCATTCGTGTGACTGTCACGCTTGATCGTGAGGAGCAAAGCGTGAAGGTGGCCTTTGCCGATTGTCATCCGCAGGTGAAGAGCAGCATCAACGCCGTGTACGCCATCACCTACTCGGCCGTCTATTACGTCTTCCGCTGCCTGCTGCCGGACGATGCACCCGCGACCGCCGGCCTTATGCGGCCGGTTACAGTTACCACGGAGCGCGGTAGCATCGTCGATGCCGTCCTGCCTGCGCCCGTAGCCGGTGGCAACGTGGAGACTTCTCAGCGCATCGTGGATGTGCTGCTACGCGCGCTTGCCAAGGCCATGCCTGACAGGATCCCCGCGGCAAGCTCCGGCACGATGAATAACCTGACCATCGGCGGAGTAGACCATCGTACCGGCAAGCCGTTCGCCTACTACGAGACCATTGCCGGGGGCATGGGCGCACGCCCTACGGCCGACGGCATCTCAGGCATTCACACGCACATGACGAACTCGCTGAACACGCCGGTGGAGGCGTTGGAATACGCCTATCCACTGCGCGTGCACGCCTACGGCTACCGCGAAGACTCCGGCGGCCAAGGCCGCTTCCGTGGCGGTGAAGGCATCGTGCGCGAGATCGAACTGTTGTCGCCCGGCACCATCACGCTGCTGACCGAACGCCGCAGGTTCGCACCCTACGGCCTGCAAGGCGGCAGCAACGGCGCACGCGGTGTGTCCTATCACCTGACAGAAGGCAAAATCCGCGAACTGCCTGCAAAGTGCAGCATCAACGCACAAGCTGGAGACCGCCTGCGAGTCGAGACGCCCGGCGGCGGCGGCTGGGGACCACGGTCTGAGCTTCTCGCAGCAGAGACGCACAAGTAGCATAGGTGCATGGTCCTGATCCACGCATCGAAGCATCGATTGTTCTCCCCACTGCATTCACTGTTCGCATACACGCCACGCCTGGCATGGTTGGCCCTGTTTCTGCTTGCCGCGCAGTACCCCGCATCGTTGTCCGCGCAGGCTGTCGGCGGCGCCCAGCAGTCAGCCTGGTACATGTACTTTGGAGATCATCCCTTCACCAAAAATTGGACCGCGCACCTGGAGGGCCAGTTTCGGCGCGAGGGATGGGGCGAGCGCGGGGAGCAGTTGCTCATCCGCCCTGCCGTGGACCGCAAGATCGGTCGTGGATGGAACGCGATGCTCGGCTACGGTTACGTGCGGAACTACCTTGCCGAAGGCGGCCGCTTCAGCTCGCCCATCGCCAGCGGGCCGCAACCCGAGCACCGCATCTTCCAGGAACTCAGGTGGAAGCACAACCTCATCGGCAGCGGTCCAAAGGCGGTCACGCTCGTCCATCGCATGCGGGCCGAACAACGCTTCAACGGCACAGCCACGGAAGGCCGGGGCACGGTGGCATGGAGCTACTCCGAGCGCGCACGGTACCGTATGACCGCCGGCATCCCCTTCCGCTGGAACACGACCGGCATCCGCCCTGACAGCGCGACCGTGTATGACGAAGTCCTCGTAAACTTCGGTCCGCACGGCACCACCCGCGCCCTGAACCAGAACCGCGCCTACGGTGCGCTCAACTGGGGCCTGACGAAGTCTTCAAGGCTCGAGGTCGGCTACCTGCACCAGTACACACCGGTACCCAGCGGCGTCGTCGATGTTCACAACCATGTGTTTCAGGTGAGCCTGTTCTCGACACTACCGCTCAAGAAAATCTTCGGCCGCAACTAGCTGTAAAGAGTGGTGAACCAGGCAGGACTCGAACCTGCGACCCTCTGCTTAGAAGGCAGATGCTCTATCCGGCTGAGCTACTGGTTCCTGCCGTCAGCTTATCGCGCCTGGAGCGCTGCTGCATAGTTTTAGAAGGCGACCAGTTCTCGGGAGCGCACCAGCGCCGTTATGGCTCGTAGCGCGGCGTCCCAGCGTTCGTCGGCTTCCTGCGCGTCGACGCCCATCGCCTTCACGTATAGAGTCACGGCAAAGCCTTCCGCCACGGCACCGTCCAGGTCGACCACAGCCGGCCGCAACACACATTCCAGCTTGGCCATGGCATAGGGCAAGTCGTTTGCAAGCCGCTCCAGCCGGTACAACATGCCCTCGATGCGTGGGCGCGAGGTGAACACGGCACGTTCGCGCCACAGGAGGTCGATGTAGCTGGTAAAGCCCGCGCCTGCCACTTCGGCGTCCATCATCAGGTCCTGCCGGGTCGCTTCCAGTTCGTCCGCGTCCATGGGCCAGGCATCGCACTTGGCGGTAAACACCGGCGACCGCGTGCCGTTTAACGCACGCAATGAGGCCAGCAGTGCAGGATGCTCATCCGCCTCTGCGATGTTGTCGAGCGCATCGGCATCGTCACGCAGGTCCACCCAGCGCAGCAGGCCGTCAGGCGATGCCCATGGTACTACCAGAACTGGGTCGTCCGCGCCGCACTCGGCGCTCCACTCGCTCAGCATTGCGGCACCCTGTCCGCTGTTACCGCAGCACGTTCCAGCGCAAAGCGCAGCAGCGTGCGCTCGGCCCAGTAGCCGTCGTAGCCGTCTGAGGAATTTTCCAGAAAGGCGCAATGGCCGCCATGTTCCGGTTCCAGCAAGGTGATGTATGGATTCCCCTCGATTTTGCTGCGCGTGGTCGAGGTCAGGCGGATGAACGGATCGTCCAGCGCATGCAGAATCAGCGTCGGCACGGCAATGCGGTCCAGCACACATGCACTGCCCGACCGGGCGTAGTAGTCGTTGGCTCCATCGAAGCCGCAGTAGGGAGTCATGGCATGCTCGTCAAAGTCGCGGATGGACCGCACGTGTTCAATCCGACGCGGATCAAAGACCGCGGGGTACAGCCTGACCTTGCGCTTGTAACGCAGCAACAGGTTGCGCAGGAAACGCCGCTCATACAGGCGGTTGCTCCAGTGGTGCAGAGCGTCGGCACTCTCACGCAAATCCATGGGAGGTGAAACGGCCACAACACCCGCCAACTCCTGCGGCACGTCATCGCCAAGTTCGCCTGCGGCCTTCAGCACCAGGTTGCCACCCATGCTGTAGCCCGCCAGCACCACGCGTGTGCAGCCGCGCCGCACCAGCCATTGCAGCAGCGCCTGCGCATCGCCTGACATGCCGGAGTGGTACAGCGTGGGCGACAGCGCGTCGGTGCCGCCGCAGTTGCGCATGTTCATTCGCACCACGTTGAAGCCCGCGGCAAACAGCTTGTTCGCGTTGCCAACGACATACTGCGAATGCGACGAACCCTCAAGCCCATGCACCAGCACGACCGTTACAGCGGCCCTGAAGTCAGGCTGCCAGTGGCAGTGGCATAACAGCTTGCTGGGCAGCGTGCGATCCAGCGCCACGGCTTCCGGTAGCGAAAGCATCTCAGCGGGCAGCGGCACGGGGACAAGCTCGGTCGACGCGGCGGGAAGCCTGTCGGTGCGCGGCAGGAAGTTTCCAGCAATTGTCTGCAGGTGGCCGTTGCCGAGCCATCGCCTCGGCTGGAATGTTTCGATGGATGTCTGCGCGGTTTTCAACGTGATCTTCTATTCGACCACACTTCCGTGCGTCAGCTTGTTGCCGCAGCCACGCCTGACTTCAACAGCACCACGATCAGCCAGGCCGCAAACACCAACACGAAGCCGCTCCGAACGCGCACACGAGCGACAATCGCCCCGCCAAGCGCAGTAAGAGCCAGGATCCAAAGCGTGAAGACATCGACCGAACCAAGCAGCGAACGCAGCCATGCAGCGCTGTCTGCGGAGAGGTAGAAGGCGGGATTTGTACCGATGGGATCGTTGAGGTTGAAGCTGTCCGTGTCACCCAGGAACAGCATCACGGTTGTCAGGACCGATCGCACGATGGACGGCAGCCAGGCAAACATCATCACGGCGAACATCCCGGGGAACGTCGCCGTTCCGCCCAGGATGAAGTTGAAGCCAACCCACAGCAGAAGCGCGCCAAGCGCAGAGAACAGCAGCAGCAACAGCGGCGACGACAGCAGCGCACCCTTCATAATCGCGCCGGTAATCCGCACAGTCTGGGCACGTTGTTCCGGTGTGGCCTGCTGCATTCGCTCCGCCTGTGCAGGGTTGTTGCGCAGCGCGCCTTCCGCCAGCCGCGGAACACCCACATGCATCAACGCCGCAGCCGCGAACACGTAGCTGAACACCGCCAGCAGAACGTAAGGCAGCCACCACGACCGGTTACGCCGCAAGTCGGCAAAGGTCTTGGAGGGCGCAATGAACGTGTTCACCACGCGCGCACTTTGAGAGAGCGGTACCTGCGTGTCGTAGATGTCCGTTGGACCTGTGTGTTGTACAGCGTAAGTGTCCTGCATGGTGCGCGGCTCCTGCCGTAGTTTGGGATGGCAGCCATTCTAGCCGCATTCGCCCGTCTCGGCACTCAGTATTCGCATGCAAGGAATTCGGTGGACCACAGAGCCTAAGTTCGTATCCGGCCTAACCCGTGACGGTGGCAGCGGCACGCTGAAAGGCTCACCAACGTCCACACAATAACTGTGTTAACAAAGGGGCCACCACGCCAACGTAGATTCCCCGTAATGAATCTCCATATGCGCTACCTGAACAAAGTCGCTGTAGACATGAAGCGCTCTGGGGCAAGAGAAGTCAACGCCCGTGAGTCCAATCTTCTTTAGTGAAAGAAGCATCTTTTCCACATCGTATTGACATTTATGCTCAGATTCCGATGTCACAGCAAATCATCATCTGTCTTCGCCCAGAACCAAACCAGCGTACTGATTATGCAACGCTTTTGAGCCTTACGTTTAGATACTGGTCTGGTTCAATGACGTCAACAGGATGGAAGTGGAATGAGACAGTCAAGGACATAGCTTCAGACTTCAAGATTGGCAGCAGCCAAGTTTTGACCTTCGCAAACCTTACTGGTGAAGCATATCTAGCTTGTGTGCGCTGCCCACAATGTGGTGATCCAAAGATACTGCATTCTCGTTCAACCTCTCTACTGAAGTGGGACACCTTTCACGGCATCTGCGCTAAGTGCATGACAGCCCGTGTACAAGCAGAGTCAAAAAAGCAAGAATAGAGGAAGAGAAAAAAGAAGCAGAAAGATTCAGGCGCTTGCCCGTTTATGCGCCAGAAATGCTACTTACAAATTTTCTGATATCGACGACATTGATGCGGTTTTAACTTACGCTATATTGTCTTGCAGTGATTCAGTGTGGGTTACTGGATCATTCTCTGGCAACGAACCCAAGAATGTCTGTCCTAGCTCTGCGCTATTTGACAAGGTTCTAGCTCGGCTCTTTCGAAGAGGAATATTACAGATCTCGAGTAACACAAACGTGTCCGCGATTGAGTTAGCGGAGAACGGAAATAGTGCCTACTACCCTGCGAAGGCCGTCTGGCAGTTGACTCCAGACGTAGATGGCTTGAAACTCCCTCAGCTATTAGAAGAGTTTTCTAAACGAATCGATGAACTGGACGGCAGCTTGAAATACAACGATGTGGTAGGCCGCCTCTGGTGGACAGTAGGACTGGAGGATGTAAGTGAATTTCTCAGAGCTGAGTGCTATTCATACAGGCTTTCCCTCAGCTATGAAGGAGAGAAGCTACAGCACGCGCTTAAGCATGGTCTTCGTAATCTTTCCATACCCTGTTTCAGACGCAAGATAAAGCATGTTGTTTCGGGAGCGGCCGCGCTTGCGCAAAAGCGCACGCACACGAGTTCGCACGCTGCAAACACAATCCACGGCAATTTGGTGAAATTTGTAGATCGGACGGTTGCGGAATCTTGGGAAGTCTATCCGGTTCTAAGGGATTGGCAGCAGGAAGAGTGCTTTCTAATGACCTTACTTTTCGACAGAATCTTAGGCGGTGGGCAAACAAGCTTTAAAGTGTTATCGGGTAGCGAATTGGTTGAGCTGCTTGGCTTTTAGTGATCATGCAGCCAGTTGCGCCGCATGGCTACTCGTCGCAGCGTAAGTTTCAGCCTTACCAGTTTGAGGTGGTTATTGGGAGTGGCTTTTGGCCGTCGAGATAGTATCCGAGCCTCATAGCGACGCGGCTTTACCCGCTGGATGACCAATCTCACCTAACTCTGAACCCCTTACTCAGCGGCTGAAGCCGCCTCTCACCCGGCGTGCCTGCTATCCGGTGGCCAAAGCCGCCTTCCAAATACAAAGTAAGACGCGCGGCTGAAGTTGCAATTGTGCGAATCGCTTCAGCACAACTCAACAACTTGTCATCCCGCAGCGCAGCGGAGGGATCTGCATGTGTGCACGTACATGCACGCTTCTGGGTTAGGGCAAAGAGTTGGTGTTAATTCGGAGCGCATTCATTGGATTGGTTTTCTCTGCCAGCACTTATGGCGCAAGCCAACTGACAAGCAGATCCCTTCGCTACGCTGCGGGATGCCAAGCCTCAAAAAGGGAGCGGGTAGAAGCATACCCGCAGCCCTCCCGCAGAGAACAGTCGCATAACGTAGACAGTCAGAAGGCAAGGCTTCAGACCTTGCCAGCCAAAGACGAGCGGCTTGCCCGTCTTCTATTTGCCGATAAGTTAGCGCAGGCCGGTCGCCAGCAGAGCGGTTGGAATGCGGCGGCGTTTTGCGGGCGTCGCCTTCACCTGTTGCAGCACGCGTGACGGAGCCACTTCCGGCGTGGGCGTGTTGCGCGGTGCGGGCAAGCCCAGGTAGCGGCGGTAGACGCTCAGGTGGAAGCAGGCCTGCTGAAACTCCTCTTCCACGTCAATCTTGCCGGCCGACTCGACGGGTGTCAGGTAGCTGCGCATCCAGGCAATTTCGGTCATGCTCATGCCGTGCTTGGCAATGTCGACAGCCTGGCCATACAGGTGGGGCGAAGCGACCTCGCCGGTGGGCGGCGCGGCGTTGCCGTTGGTCAATACCAGCCGCCGCTGAAAAGCAACGGTGCGCACGGCCGAGGTCACGATCAGTGGTGTGTGGAAGCGCGCGAAGTGAGCCTGTGACAGATCGTTAAGAAAACGAACCGTCCAAGGACGTGCGAAGCGGCGGTTCAGCGGCAGGCGGTCATCTGGGTACATGGCGTCGGTGTCCGGCAGTGCAACCAGCAGCCTCAGCCGGCGCATGTCCAGCATCTGCCTGTCGTCTTCCACGCGGTCCAGCCCGTCCGCAATGGCCATCTGGTTCTGGTGGACCAGGATCGCGTGCGATCCCTTCATAGCCGGCAGCAGGATCAGTTTGCCTGCGTTGTTATACAGATTCACCTTGACCAGCGGGCCTGCGGCCAGGTCGACATATCCGCCAGCCGTCGGGATTGTTGCCGTGCCGTCCCCTTTGGCAGCCTTGCCGATGGGTGGCGCTTCATCGTCATCCAGTGACTGCTGCGCCATGCTGCCGGCGAGACGTGGGTCAAGCTTTGGCTTGCTTGCAGCCGCGGCAATGGCGCTGGCTGCGGGTGCAGGCGAACGCAAAATTGTCACAGGCTTCGGCGCAATCGGAAAGGTCTCACCAACTGGTGCCGGTGTGAAGGCGGCTGCTGATAACACCTCTGCATCACCGCGAGGGTCGATGCGCACAATGGGAGGGACGTCTGATTTTGCCGTGAGGGTAGCCTGCTTGGGCGGAGTCGACGTGTGTGCCGTGCTCGCCAGCAGGTCACCGTGGATGAACGGCAACGGTTCGCGCTCGGTGGGCGCGGTGCTGGGAATGTTGCTCGCTTCGGCAAAGGCTGCATCGTCGTCCGCGGTGGAGCGGGTATTCTTCATCGCCGCTGCTGCACGGTTGATCTCCGCCTGTTTCTGCACGGCGCGGTTGAAGTCTTCCGCGGTGGCTTTTCCCGGCGTCAGTGCGAGGTCTGGCTGCGGCAACGGAGTGCGCTTGACTGGGGTGATAGTTGCTGTTGCGCGCTTCGCTGTGTCGTTTGCGGGTGCTTCATCCCCCACCGTAAAGGCAGTCGATCCGGTGGCGTTTCGCGTCCTGTACCAGGCATGCACGCGGTCTTCAATTGAGAGGTCCGCAGCTACATCGTTTCCGGTGGCGTGCGGCAGCGTCCTCTCACGCTGCTTGGTGGCGAACTGGAATGCAGCGGCACGCGTCGTCACAACCGGATGGCCATGTCTATTTACCGAAGGGATTTGGACCTGGGCTTTTGTCTCAGGAAAACGCATCGAGCGGGCCGGCAATGAGCCACGCTTCGCCTGACCTTTCGCAGCAACTGAAAGAGCCGTCGCGTGCCGGGATGCGCTGACCCTGCTTACCGTACTTGCCCGTGTGACTGTGTGGCGGGGCGCAGAAAGATGCGCAGCCCGGGCATGTGCCATGGCGTTTGCGCCGGGCAGCATGGTGGCCGCCAGCGAAATAGCCACCATTCCTATGCGAACAGGGTGGTGACTACGAGCGAATCCGTTCAGGTGTGCGGACATGCTGTGGGCCGGCCGCGGCGAATCTAACATCAGAGCTCCTTCAGCCTAGGTGCTGCCGGGCCGGTGGGGAAGTGGCAACCCTGATGCGTACTCATCTGGTTATTTCTGTCCTGTACACGGACGATACGTGCAGGATTTGTGCTGAAAAAGTGACCCTAAAGTAGGAATTGGCACAGCGATATCCGCGTCGTAACCTGATGCAGAGGTGCTTTTTGACATCCCGCAGACCATGCAAAACTGTAATTTAGGCGTTCAAAAGCTGCTCGCAGCCCTGTTTTTCACGTCCCTTTTGAGCGGTTGCGGACCTGCAGCGGAACCGCCACCGACCTTCCATCCTTCCACGCCCGCAGAGGCCGCCGCGCTGACATCTTTCACGTCGACCGTGAAGCCCATCCTGCGTGAAAACTGCTACCGCTGCCATGCCGGACTGAATCGCAAAGGTGGATTCAATCTCAGCACACGGCAACAGCTTCTGATGGGCGGCAAGCACGGCGTAGCTGTGATGCCGGGCCAGCCGGGAAGCAGCCTGCTGGTGCGTCTCATCCGGCATCAGGGGCCTGCAGATCATCCCATGCCCATGCCGCAAAAGGGCAAGCTCTCTGACGACGAGATCGCCTCAATTGCAAAGTGGATCGCGGACGGCGCGGTGATGGACCGCTAAGATATCCGCCTACGAGAGTGCGCCTTCCGATTCAGCCTGCAGAGCATCCAGAAACGCACGCAGAGCGTGGATACGGGGCTCGGCAAGCTCCTTTGCGGCTGACAGGCGGATGCTGCCGGGTACGGCAGAAAGAGCGCGCTCCAGCGAAGCCGCCACGTCTGCGAAATTGACAAAACGTGTGTCCTGCGCGAGTT
>CAXUEW010000004.1:14651-24600 GCA_964250115.1 uncultured Terriglobus sp. | reverse complement strand
CCAAGAGATCGGCGTCGCGCAGCACCGTGCCTTCCGGTGTAGTTGGCTGTCCGCTGGCTTCGTGGGTGCGAATGCACTCGACCACTGCCGCGATCTTCATATCAGGAAAGCCACATGCGGTAAGCACTGCGGGCGCATGGATCACTGTGTAAGCGGTCGAGTTCCAGCGCTTCAGAGCCTCAGGATCAGCGGGCCGATGGCCAAGAAACACCCCAAGGTCGTGCACCCAGGCAGCGGCAAACAGGACGTCATCATCCACTGCTGTGTTGCTGTTCCTGGCAATTTCACAAGCCAGCGCGTAGAGCCGGGCCTGGTGAGAAAACTTCTCCGGCGGCTGGGCTTCCACGCGGATGCGCGCAACGAGTAACGCCCGCCAACCAAGCGGATCAGAAGAAACAGATGGAATCATAGGGGAAGGATTGGTCGGGGCGGAGAGATTCGAACTCCCGACCCTCTGCTCCCAAAGCAGATGCGCTACCAGGCTGCGCTACGCCCCGACTGGACCTATTCTACGATGCAAACGGTGCTTTTGCAGTCCGAACCTAACGGTGTGCGCCCATGGCGAAGAACCTGCCCGCCAGCCACGCCAGCAGCGCCAGCGGAATCGCAAGCAACAGCAACATGCCGACGAACAATCCGCCAAGGAACAACCAGTCCGAAAGCGCGTGCAGCTTCTTCTGCTGCGGCGTGACACCGCGTGCGGGTAGGGTGCGATCGTCCGAGGGGTAAATTGTCGCCGCGCCGTAGCCGCCTGCATCTGGTGCATATTGCGGAACAGGGCCGGTCGCACGTTCCAGCAGGGCGAAGTTCTTGCGGTTGGCCTTCCAGGCGATGTCAAACGCATCGCCCAGCACGGGTACCGTGCCAACTACGGTCTCAATGGCAACATTTGCCAGCATGCGCGCCAGCGTAACCTTGGGTACGCCGCGCAGCCAAGCGGCGAGAATAATGATCCACGATGCCATGGCGCCCAGCACATCGCCGATGCCCGGGATCAGGCCGATGATGCCGTCCAATCCAAAGCGAATCTGCGTCCCGGGG
Organism: uncultured Terriglobus sp.; assembly: GCA_964250115.1. Taxonomy (GTDB): domain Bacteria; phylum Acidobacteriota; class Terriglobia; order Terriglobales; family Acidobacteriaceae; genus Terriglobus. The sequence goes on along the minus strand of CAXUEW010000004.1, from coordinate 23,559 downwards.
ATCCGTAGGAAATCATCCAGCAAGTGCGACAGCAGGTCCAGGTTGCGATCGCTGAAAAGTTCGGAGCCGCGCTGCACGCGCGGCCGTAGAACCTCGGGTTCGGAAGGGGAGACGGGCATGGCTTGCTATCTCAGATGCCAAGGCCGTCCTGGCTGGCCGCTATACAGCCTCTCAAACACGCAAAAAGATGCGCTTACGGTAGAGCGGGTACACAAGCAGCCACGTCAAGGTGACAAAGGTCAGCCCAAACAGCATCGATGGAACGCCATAGACCGGAACCGCAGTGTGTAGCCACACGGCGTAGCTGCGCAGCAAGTTGCCGCCGGGCGTGGGAATCAGCGCCAGCAGTGGCGGCAGTAATTCCGAAACCATGTACGCTGCAATCGCGTTGGTGCCGAAGACCAGCAGAGGCGAGTAAAGCGTCGGGTGTTCCGGTGCGTCTGCGCGCGACACGTCATGCCTGCCGAAACGCTTCAGGTCGATCAGAACCATGGCAAGCGCCAGCAAGAGGAGGCTCCACCCACCTGCAAACAGTGCAAAGGAACTGGTCCAAAGCTTCTTATTGATAGGGAACCATGGATTCCAGAGCGCTCCCGAAAGCACTAAGGCCAAGCCGGATGAGGCAATGCCGAGTGCCTTCTGCACGGAGGAGCGTGTCGTTCGCAGCCATTGCCCCGCAAGCACACCAAAGATTGTTGTCGCCAATGCCGGCAGCGTTGAAAGTAGACCTTCAGGATCGCGCACGCGCTGGTACAGGTGCTGCGGCGCAAACAGCAGGCGGTCAATGTATGCGGTCAGGTTGCCATCCGGATGGTTGATCGGCAACGCGTGTGTCGGTACACCGAAGCCGGGTACAGGCACAAAGCGCATCAATGCCCAATAACCGGCCAGGCACAGAAATGCGATGCCGGCCTTGTTCTTCCAGCCCGGCCAGAAGACGCAAAGTGTACCCACGACTACGTAGCAAAGGCCTGTACGCTGCAATACACCGTAGTAACGCACCCGCTCCAGGTGGTCGAACGGGAAGGTGTTCACCACCAGGCCGAACACGCACAACACGGCAGCGCGCCGAAGTATGTGCAGGAACAGCGTGCCGCGAGCGACGCCACGCACCAGCCGCGCGGATGTGGACAGTACCAGCGACAGCCCCACCAGGAACAGGAACGTCGGAAAGACGAGGTCGGTCGGTGTAAAGCCGTTCCACTCCGCATGCCGCAGCGGACGAAAGGCATTCGGCCCTGGCTCGTTGTTCACCAGGATCATGAAGGCAATGGTCAGGCCGCGCAGCACATCGATCGACAGCAAGCGCTGCGGATGGTGTGCCGTCCTGACGACATCGGAATCCATGGCGGGTGCGATTTCCGGATCACACTGCCTGCCCATGGCAGCGCCCTGGCTCGTCATGAGAAGCAGCATACTGCACGGCAGAAGGTGACGGGGCCTGCCTGTTACAATCGATCTTGCACGGCGGCTATAGTTCAGGGGTTAGAACGCGGGTCTGTGGCACCCGATGTCGAGGGTTCAAATCCCTCTAGCCGCCCCAATTTTCCAGGTAATTGCAGCGCAGTTGGAGGACCGGTCATGGTCCTCACTGGCTCGTCATCGTTACAACTTTCTCATCGATCACGGCATTCCTCAAGGACTCCTCCACACATTCCTTTCTGTGGAGACATCAGTGTGTGCGCGTGCCTCTGACGTGTCGAACAGCGAAACCTCTTGGGGAAATCAAGCCTGTGAGCACCTGTCTCGAAATGGAACAATCACGGACATCATTTTTGGCCAAATTTCAATCAGCATAAGTGACACAACAATAAACAGGAAAAGACATTCGCGACTTAGTGACTTAGAACTTAGGACCGCGAGGCTAAAGGTAGTGCCGATTAGGGAAAGAAAATTCTTCTAAATAAGAATTATGAGAAAGATTACCAAAGATGGTCCCGGTAACTACCGCGCTGAATATTACTCTCCGACAAGAAATACCAATGCTGTCTTGCAAGACTTTTCTCCCAAGGGGTACCACATGTCTCTACGTTCCTATCTCATTGCCGGTGCTTTGCTTCTGACCGGTATCGCCGCTCATGCTGATTCTTTCAAGGTAACCGTGACCGAGGGCCTAACCAATGGTGGCCAGTTCGATACAAAGAATGGCAATCCATTTAGCGGCGCGAACACAGCCACCGCTTCCTTCACCTACACCGGACCCATCAACTTCAGCAACCTGACTGCGCAGAATGGACCTGGCCCGAACGGCGACACCAACAGTGCTTTCGGATTCAGTACGTCCAACATCACCGGCTATACGGGCTCCGGTACTGTTACATACAGCGGAACCGAGATAGCGAATTATTCGAACCTTGCCGCATTCCTCGCATCAAGCGGTAGTTCCAGTTCCTTCAACTACGGTTCTTACTATGAGTTTGACCTTGGCGTCTTGGGTGCCGGTACCGTTCTGACCATCAAGCACGATGACGGCATCAGCCTGTTCCAGGGTGCTACCCAGATCGGTGCGTCTGTATCCGGCGCAACTGAGGTGACGACGGACAAGATCGCAATCAATCAAACGGGCGACACCATTCTGCGTTATGCGCGCGAGAACGGCACGCCGTCCGTCCTGCAGGTCACCGCAGTGACCCCGGAGCCTTCAAGCTTGGCTCTGCTTGGGACCGGGATTCTTGGTGCGGCCGGGATGCTTCGCAAGCGCTTCAGCTAACCATGCGCACTTTCGTCGACTTAGCCCCGGCTTTGGCCGGGGCTATTGTTTTTCAGGATTAAGTAGTTTTCATTATTGGGTGTACTGTCTGTTCGCGACGGTCTTGCAACACGCTGTGCAAACTAATGCGGGATGTCTGCCGATCGTGCGGATGAAATAGGCAAGCTAGCAACCGCAGGGAATGCTGCATGCCCCGCTGCCAAACGCGCCAGTTGCAGTTTCTGGCTGCAAGCGAATAATCCTCATGCGGGGCAGAGCCGGTGCGTCATTGATGCAAACACACAGCCAGGCCGGTTTGTCATCGGCGCTTGCTTGAGAAGCGACCTTGGCACCAAGCGTGAATGCAAAAAAAAAGAGGCCACCTTTCGGTGGCCTTCTCCCAGGTCTGTATCTATTGCTTTATAAGACTCCTAAGACATGCAAGAGGATTGTGACTAAGGTCGTAGGCCCCAACTCTATTCTGCTGTTATGAAGTCGAATTGCAGCATTGTGAAGGTTGCTACCGTGTGCCTGTGTGGACGTGAGAATCTGGGCGAATGCCACTCCGCGACACGCCAACATTGTTCGCCGGCACCTCCGGCTGGGCTTACACATCGTGGAAACCTGAGTTCTACCCGGCAAAATTGCCCTCAAAACGGTTTCTTGAGCACTATGCTTCGAGGCTCAACTCCGTGGAAGTGAACTATACCTTCCGTGCCTTGCCCACTTCGGAGCAGCTTGAGGGCTGGCTTGCGGCAGCTTCCGGCGGATTTTGCTTTTCGTTCAAGGCACCTGAAGTTGTGACGCATCGCCGCAGGCTGCGTGACTGCGAGGATGCGCTCGGGAATTTTCTCGCGTCCTTGCAGACAGTGCGTGCAGCTGGCGCGCTCGGCTGCATTCTTTTCCAGTTACCGCCCAACTTCAAGGCAGATCTCCCCCGTATGGAGGCGTTCCTGCTGCTGCTGAAGACTGAGGGTGCCAGCCACGTTGCTTTCGAGTTCCGCCACAAGAGCTGGTTTGAAGACGAGACGTGGGCCTTGTTGCGGGCGCACGGCGTGGCAGTGTGCGTGGCAGAGAGCGAAGATCTGGAGACGCCTGACGTGCTGACAGCGCCGGACTATGCCTGTTACCGCCTGCGCAAGCCCGGTGGCTACGACTCGCTTGCTGTTGCGGACCATGCTGCCAGGTTCCAGGCGCTCAGCCAGGCGCGTGACGTCTTCGTCTACTACAAGCATGAGGATGCGCCCACAGGTCCGCTTGCGGCTGAATCCATGCTGCTGCAGGCGGCTGCCATGGCCGGTTGAGAGCATGCCTCACCTGCCGGAGTTGCGGCTTAGAAGTTACCGCGGAATCCGATGCTGCGCAACTGTGCGCGGGACAGGGTGGCGTGAATGCCATCGTAGGGAAAGCTGCTCCACTGGCCGACACCGGCACCGTCCAGCGCGCGCAGGGCTTCACTTTCGGTACGGAAACGTAGCGGTCGCAGGTGCCGCAGGGAATGGTCGCTGCCCAGCGTGTCGGACGCGGGATCGGCATGGAGCCACAAGGTTGCGCCCAGCAGCTTCAGGTCCAGTCGAAAGAAATGCGCGTCCATTGGCACCCTAAAGGCTAGCATCGCCGCTGCCCTGTGGCCATGCGCAGCAGATGGTAAGGTCAGCCTTGCGGATTCGGCTGCAAAACCTGGCCGGAGGGATCGACAGGCGAAGCCGCGGACCAGCGAAGTCCCGGCGTGCACAGCGCGTCGAAGAGGAAGTTGCCGCGAAGCAGCAGCTTCGGCCATTGCCTGCAAATCCACGGAACCAGGTGGATGAGCGCGGCTGTCACCAGGCCGGGACGCCGTGTCAGCATGTCGGCCACGGGAGTCTTCTGGAAACGGTGCAGCATGGAATGCGATGTGCCGCCGTGAAAGCTCAGGCAACGTGTACCCCGCCGGGTCTCATCCTCGATCAGGTAGGTGCGCAGCACACTTCCCAGCGACAGCTTCTCGAAACCGCGGGCATTGCATTGCCACTCAATCCAGGTGGCGTCGTCCTGCCGCCAGCCGCCCACCAGCGCGATCCACCGGCCCGAGATCTGCAGGCCAAGCACAAATCCACCTTCCGACTGGCACAGGGTGCGCACCTGATGGTTGAATTCATTCTGTGAAATGACGTCCAGCGACGCCTCGTTCAACTGCTGTAAGGCTGCATCGCTTGCGGCGGCAAGCCACCCTGTTGCGTCGCCGGGCAGCGCCTCTGGGTACTGACTGTCAAAGCGGCGGCGTGCGGCGCGCATGTGTACACGGGTGCGCTTGCCCAGGGTTTGCAGGGTGTCTTCTGCAGTCGGCCCCAGTTGCAACGTATCCTGCACGGTGCGCGTGGCTACCGCATGGAGGCAGCTATCGGGGCCGGTGCCGGCGCTAAGCGGTATGGTTTCCACGTGCGCATGCTGCGGAGACAGCCGCCACGTTGCCAGCACAAGTCGCCCGCCCGCGGCCAGCAGGAAATTGCTGGCCTGAAGGCAGAATGCGGTATGCAGATGCCGTGGACCGACGACAGTGCGAACACCGAAAGGGTCGGCGGTTGCAAAGACACCGACGGGCAGGCCGAGCATCCGATACTCCTGCAGCAGGACAGCCCCGGTTAGTACAGCAGAGGCGTGGGCAGGTGTGGATTTTTCATGAAAGCAAACAAGGTACGGGCGCTTGCGGCGGGCAAACTGCGATCCCAGCAGAAGTTCCAGCCCATGCATGGTGCCCGGCTGACCGTAAGCAGCGGCCAGGCGGTGCAGTTCAGGTATGTGAGCGCGAATAGCGAGCAGACCCCGCGCCACGGTGATCGTCAGATCGCACAAGGGCAGCGCGTTACTCAAAAGCACACTCCGGGATGGATGCACGCTGGCCGCGGTTTTGGAGGCCACCAAGTTCAGCAGCTAGTTGCATAAGGCCCTGCTACTCGTCCCAACGCTTGAAGATGAGGGAGCCGTTGGTACCGCCAAAGCCGAAGGAATTGGACAGGGCGTAACGAACGGCCTGCTGCACTGGTTTGTGCGGAACGTAGTTCAGCCGGCATTCCGGGTCGATGTTGTCGAGGTTTACCGTTGGCGGCACGATGCTTTTCTGCATAGCCATGAGCGTGATGCCTGCTTCCAGGCCTCCAGCGCCACCCAGCAGATGGCCGGTCATGGATTTGGTGGATGAAACCAGCAGCTTGTGGCTCAGGGCATGTTCGCCGAAGACCGTCTCCATGCCTTTGGACTCCATGGCATCACCCAGGGGCGTTGAGGTGGCATGCGCATTGACGTAATCGATCTCTGTTGGCAGCAGGCCGGCAGACTTCAGCGCATTCCGCATGGAGCGCGCACAGCCCTCGCCCTCTGGAGCCATGCCGGTCATGTGGAAGGCGTCGGAACTCATGCCGTACCCGACGATTTCGCCCAGGATCTTTGCGCCGCGTGCTTTGGCAAAGTCGAGTTCCTCAAGAATGAGGATGCCCGCGCCCTCACCGATGATGAAGCCGTCACGATCCTTTTCCCATGGACGGGAGGCGCGTGTAGGGTCGTCGTTCCGCGTGGAAAGCGCCTTCATGGAGGCGAAACCGCCCACGCAGAGCGGCGTAATGGTGGCTTCCGCGCCGCCGGCGATCATGGCGTCTGCGTCGCCGCGCTGGATGGTTCGGTATGCGTCCCCGATGGAATGTGCCGAGGTGGTGCAGGCCGTTGCCGTCGCCTCGTTCGGGCCTTTGGCGCCGTACTTGATGGAAACGTGACCGGCAGCCAGATTGACGATCGAGGCAGGGATGAAGAATGGCGAAATCTTGCGCGGACCGCCCTGCATCAGGTTGGTGTGTTCCCGCTCGATGATGTCAAAACCGCCAATGCCCGAGCCGATGTGGACACCGACCATCTCAGCGTTTTCCGGCGTAACCTGCAGATCCGCGTGTGCCATGGCTTCCGCCGCCGCAGCCAGCGCGAAGTGGATGAAGCGGCCCATCTTCCGGGCCTCCTTCTTTTCCACGAACTGATGCGGGTCGAAGTCCTTCACCTCCGCGGCGAAGCGAACGGGATGGCCTTCCAGATCGAAGGCCGTGATGCCCGCCATGCCGCTTTTGCCGGCCATCAGGCTTTCCCACACGGCAGGTGCTGTGTTGCCGATCCCGCAGATCAGGCCGATACCCGTGACGACAACGCGCCGGGCAGGGATGGTTGTTGCCTGTGCCACGTTTACTTTGCCTTTGCGTGCGCTTCGATGTAGTCCGTTGCGTCCTTTACGGTCTTGATCTTTTCGGCATCTTCATCCGGGATCTGGATGTCGAAAGCTTCTTCAAACTGCATCACCAGTTCGACCACATCGAGGGAATCGGCACCCAGATCTTCCTGAAACGAAGCGCCTGGAGTGACCTCAGCCTCGTCTACCTGAAGCTGTTCCACGATGATGCTTTTAACCTTCTCGTCAACTGCTGCCATCTTTGCTTTCTCCTAACAGAAACTTAACTCTTGGCCGTACCCTGATTCCGCCTTTGCTTTCAGATGCATGTAGCGGCAACGAGAACAGCTAACGTCGCCACAATCTGCCTGAGTGCAGGCGTGCGTGCGGTCGCTACGTCAGTGTACAGACGCCCTGCTGCTCTTACCAGAGCGGAGTGATTCAGCCATGTCTCACGAAAAATATCCGCACTGTTTCGGCGGGACCCTCTAGAATCTGTGGAGCCGCCCCGGTCCGTCCGCCAGTGTTCAGCTGGCGTAAACCCGGGCAGGAGCCAGATACCTGAATGAATTATCTGCTGCTACCAGACTTTATCGCGATGATGTTGCTGGTGACCGTGCTCCTGCTGGTCCGCAGCAAGCGCAATGACGGCGTCATCCGCATGTGGGCGGCGGGTCTTTTGCTGATCCTTCTGGAGTGTGCCGCACGCATTGTCTACGGTATGCACACGACCCGCGCGGTGCACATGACCGCGCACGCCGTGGCGCTGGACGCGTACGGCCTGGCAGGCGCACTGTTTCTAATGTCTTCATCGCGCGTGCTTCGCCGCATGCCCAGCAAGCAGACGTTCCTATGGATCAATGTGTTGCCGCACCTGGCGCTGTTTACCGTGTACAGCTTTGAGGTCAAACTGCCCTGGATCTATCACGCACTGGTCCTGCTTGGTTTTGCCATTGGATTCGGATCGTCTGCCTGGCTGCGGCGTTCCTGGCGCTTTTACCTGGCCTTTACCGTGGTGTGGACGCCTTTGCTGATCTGCACCCGCGTGCAGCAGTATCGCAGCGCCATCTACCTGAGTTTGTTCTTTCTCTATGCGCTGTCCGCCATTTTCTTCTACTACTCGCTACGCAACGGCAGCCGCGGCAAAATCGCCGTCGTGGCCGGATTCAGCATGTGGGCGCTATGTTTTGCTACCCACCCGTGGATTGCAACCTTGCACCCGCAGTGGGCTGAATTTGCCAGCCAGTTCTGGAACATGCAGAAGTTTGTCATCACCGTGGGTCTGTTGCTGGTGATGCTGGAGGACCAGATCTACAGCAACGAGTGGCTGGCGTTGCATGACGGGCTGACTGGCTTACCCAACCGCAGGCTGTTTGAAGATCGTCTGCAGCATGCACTCTCCCATGCCGAACGCACCGGCAGCCGGCTGGCCCTGTTCAACATGGACCTGGATGGCTTCAAGCAGGTCAACGATACCCTGGGCCATGACGCCGGGGATGTGCTGCTGTGCCTGGTTGCAGAAAATCTAACCAAGTTTCTACGCCGGGCAGACACCTTAGCCAGGCTGGGCGGCGATGAGTTTACGTTGATAGCCCTGGACCTGGATGGAGCGAAACGCGACCGCGGGGTTACGGTTCCACAAGTTGAGGGCGGATCGATGAAGGCGCCCCAGGTGCAACGCATCCTGCTGGCGATGATGCAGGCCGTGGAAACCCCAATCAACCTCGGCGAGGCGCATCACGGAGCGGTCGTGCAGGTCTCCGCCAGCGTGGGTGTCGCCATCTACCCAGACGACGGACGCGAGGCCTCAAAGCTGAAGCGCCTGGCTGACGAGCGCATGTACCAGCAAAAAGCCGAACGTTCGCGGCAGCGCGGCAAAAAGGCGCAAAATACCCTTTCAGATCTGGACCTGCAACGGGTATAACCCGGCCGCTACGCAGTCGTCTCATGTTCGGCGACCGCTGCCAGCAGCGGTGCCACGCCTGCGGCACCGTCAAATGCCAGCAGGCCGGACGGCGATGCAGCAGGCGGCGCAT
>CAXUEW010000004.1:0-14641 GCA_964250115.1 uncultured Terriglobus sp. | reverse complement strand
CAGTTCGCTTACGTTGTGCAAATTCTTATTAATGGCGCGAGTCCTGACCGCTATGTCGCTCAACGTGTTCTGCACGGTTCGGACATTGTTGTCGACCTTGTTCATCAGCAGCTCGAACTTGCCGAACTCCTTCTTAACGTTTCCAAGGACGTTCCAGACCTCGTTGCCTTTCTTCTGGATGGCAAGTGTGCGGAATCCCATCTGGAAGCTGGTTAGGATGGCCATAAAGCTGGACGGCCCTGCCACTGTGACGTTGCATGACGATTGCAGATCGGTGTGCAGCGCGGGTCTGCGCATCACCTCGGCATACAGCGCCTCGGTTGGCAGAAACATGATCGCAAAGGGAAGCGTAGTGGGCGGATCGATGTACTTCTCGCAGATACGCTTGCCTTCCGTCCGAATGGCACGCTCGAATGCGACGCCCGCTTTGGCCTTCTCTTCTTCCGAGCCGTGTTCGTAGGCGTGCTCCAGCCGTTCCCAGTCTTCGCGGGGAAACTTTGCGTCAATCGGCAGCAGGACATGCCCCTGGTCTCCGTCAGGGATTTTCAGGGCGTATTCGACGCGCTCCTGCGAGTTGGCCCTGATGGCCCAGTTCACTTCATACTGCTCGCGCGAGAACATCTGTTCCAACTGCATGCCCAGTTGGAACTCGCCCACGATGCCGCGTGATTTCACGTTGGAGAAGACCTTTTTCAGGTCGCTGACGCCGGTGGCGAGTTCTTTTATCTCGCCCAGGCCCTTTTGCACTTCGCCTAGGTGGGTGGTCACCTGGCCAAAGCTCTGCGTCAGCCGTTCGTTCAAGGTCGATTGCAGCTTTTCATCCACGGTGACGCGCATCTGCTCCAGCTTTGCGGCGTTGTCGGCGTTCAACTTGTCCAGCTTGCCTTCCATGGTCTGGCGCAGGCGGTCCTGGTGTCCGCGCTGGTCTTCACCCAGCGCGGCAAGCCGTTGTTGAACACCTTCTCGCAGGGCGTCGTGGCTGACCGTGTTCTTCTGTCCCAGTTCCGCCAGGCGGCTGTGCAACAGTTCCTGTGCTGAGGCGGCCTGCTTTCCGGCTTCGCCCGCAAATTGCGTCAACCGGTCACCGATGGCCAGCAACTCGGCGTGCACGGCCTTGCGCAGGGCCTCGGCGCTGCTCGCGTTGTCTGCGCGAAAGCCGCCCAGGCCGTCGTTCAACGTACGGGACAGTGCGGCGATGGAGCCGCTGATCTCCTCACGCAGGGCGCGGTTTGCAACTTCCGCGGCGTGACGCGCCTGGGTTGCGGCCTCGCCCTGTTCCCGTCGAAGTTCGCCCATGTGATTCCGCAGGGCACCCTCGCTTGCATCCAAGCGCGCTGTCAGTGCCACAATGCCATCTGGCAGCGACAGCAGCCGGGCATCGACGGGAGAGGCCGCCGCGTGCTTCCGCGTCAGCAGCATGGCCACCAGCAGTACCAACAGCACCTGAAGTACAACCACGGCAAGCAGCATTGTCTTCGCCTTCCCTTCGTCTACAAGCATAGCTTGAAGGGCACTGTGGAAGAGAAGGAAGTTCTGGAGGGCCAGGTTTCGACTAAGCGACTACCTTCACGGCGATGGAATTTGAGAGCGTTGGGTCTTCGACGTTGAACGCAGTGATCTTGCCGGTGCCCGCGACATGGGCTGCCGCAAAGATTCCCATGGCGTCGATGCTGCCAAGACTGTCTGGAATGACCTCCCAGCGTGTCAGCGGGTCGCTTGGGCCCACGCAGGCGGTGTAGAAGGCTGCAGCGGTATTCACCTTTACCTCAACAAAGTCGCCTGTGACGGCGGTGGTAATGGCCAGCGGCTTGCGCGGTGCAATGGTCAGCGAATCCTCATAAGCCCTGCTGTTGTAGACCGCAGCCGTCGTCACCAGCAGCGAGACAGCGAATAGGAGGCAGATGGCCGGGTGGCTCTTGATCCAGGGCGAGGCTTCCGAGACGCGCTCCATGGCCCACTTCAGGGTGAAGCCCGAACCCACGCCGATGGCGGTCCAGTACTTCGAGAATTTGCTGCCCTCGGTCGATCCCATGGGGCTGAGCCACATGCCGATCAGCCAGCCCAGGCTGGCACCGGAAAGGCCCGCAAGTTCCCCATAGATTTCCGTGGGGTAATCCCTGAAGAAGAGGATCGAGTGCACCACCAGCACGGCGGCAACCATGCCGAAGAAGACGCCGAAGATGACCGCCGGATTGAGCCTGTACTGCGCCCGGTAACGCAGGTAGAAGGGAAAGCCGACGGCGGCAAGAACGACCGTGACGATCACGATGGAAAGCAGCGACGTGGTGTAGGACATGGCGTACGTCCTTACGGAGCAGGATTAGGTGGCCTGGGGCTTGGCGGGAGTTTATGCCGGCGCGGGCTGAATGTCACAGGAAATCTCATACACAACACGAATACTCGTCATCCTGAGCGAAGCCGAAGGACCTGCTTTCCTTCAAGCCGACGTGCAGGTCCGGAGGAAAGCAGGTCCTTCGACTCCGCACTGCGTGCTCCGCTCAGGATGACGTACGTGATGAGCAGACACAGCCGCTCTACGCGTAGCGGAACAGCGCCTTGAAGCCGTAGTCCATGTGCTGCTGGATGTGGCAGTGGAACAGCGCCAGGCCCGGCTGGTCTGCGGTAAAGTCCACCACGGCGCGGCCATAATAGGGCACCACGACGGTGTCCTTGACGATGCCGCCGGTCGGCTTGCCGTTGATCTCGACGAGCTCCCACAGGTGGCGGTGCAGGTGCATGGGATGCGCGTCTTCGCTCCAGTTGCGCATGATCAGGCGGTAGCGCTCGCCCTTCTGCAGCACGAACTCCTGCTCGTGCGGGTAGACCTTCCCGTTCACGGTCCACAGGTTGAACTTGCCCTGCGCGCGCGGCAGCTTCTGGAACTTCATGTCGATGATGTTCTTCGGTGCGGCTGCCTTTGAGGGAGCGTTGCCGAAGATCGTGTAGTCCCATGCGGACTTCTTCGGGTCGACCCACTGCGGTGTCTTGTGCTGGCCCGCGTACTCGACGATGATGCCAAGGCCCTGCTCGCGCACCATCTTTTCGGTTGATCCCAGAATCCAAACGCCCGGCTTGTTCATGGTGATTTCGACATCCGCGCGCTCACCCGCGCCAAGGAAGACCGACTCCACGATCTGCGGCTTCGGCACCGGGTTGCCGTCCAGCGAAATGACACGCATGCTGTGCCCGGCCAAAGCGACCCGGCGGTTCTCGATGGCAGAGGCGTTCAGCAGGTGGATCAGCAGCCGCTGCCCTTCTTTCACGCGGATGGGTTCGCCTGCGCCCAGCGCCTTTTCGTTGATGGAGTAGGTCATCGAACCGACCTCCAGCCCGTTGGGGTCGTTGCTCATCTCCGGCGGTTTTTCCAGCATGGGGCCGTTGTGGGTGTCGTCGTCATCGTCCTCCATCATGGTGGTGAAGAAGGGCTCCCAGTCGCGCAGGGCAAGAAAGTGCTCCTGGTCGTAGGCACCTTTGTCATTGCCGTCTTCGACGTAGACCATGCCGAATTGGCCGCTGTACGCGCCCTTGCGCAGGTCGTCCATGGCCATGGCGTGGGAGTGGTACCAGCGCATGCCCACGGGGCCGGGCGTCAGCGTGATGCGCGTGCGGCCGTGCGGCGGAATATAGGGCGAGCCCTCCTCCTCCGTGCCGTCCACCTCGGCAGGAATCAGCATGCCGTGCCAGTGCACCAGTTCCGGCGTATCCGTCTCGTTCAGGATGTCGACTGTGACCGGTTTCCCGGCCTTCATACGCATCAGCGGGCCGGGCGCGGTGCCGTTATAGCCAATGGTGGACAGGATGCGCGAAGGGTCCAGCTCGACCTGGACGGGCGCGATGCGCAGCTCGAAATCTGCCTTGCCGATGGGCGCGACGGGTGCCGGACCCATGTGCATGGCCGCTTGCGCCAACAGCGGCAGACGTGCGGCACCAGCGCCGCCAAGGGTCATGCCGCCGAGCTTCAAGAGGTCGCGCCGGTTCAAAAGCCGTCTCCTGCCGTGCTGGACTGGGTAAGGCCGTGCGTCTGGTGAGGGAATCGTCTCACGCCGCAGATGCGCCGTACAAGCAATCGCTGCCCGCCACTTTCGCCCCGCTGCAACAAGGTGGGGTCGAGCTTCGTCTATCCGGTAAGACGTACAGGGAATCTGGTAGTCTCGCCCCACACTGCTCAAGGGAGGTCGTCCCATGAAGCTTTCGCGCCTTGCGTTGTCCTCTGCCGCTGCAGGCCTGTGCTGCGCGGCGATCCTGCTGTGTGCCGTTGGGGTGCGTGCTTTCCAGCGGGTCGGGGATTTCGGCTTCGGGAACGACGATTCACCGGCTAACGTGAAATCAGAGTTCTACTGGTCGCGCCTGGCCTACACCTCGAACATGCAGAGCTACGGCGGCTATGGGGGCGGCTACTGGGGCCGCAGTTCCTGGTCGCGTGACTATCCCAAGGCCGACCGGCAGTTCCTCGTCGCCATGCACCGCCTGACGCGCATCGACGGCAGGCCAACGGAGCAGGTAGTGCGGTTGGACTCTGACGACATCTTCAACTATCCGTGGATTTATGCCGTGCAGGTGCAGACGTGGAGCTTCACGGACGCGGAATCGAAGCGGCTGCGCGAGTACCTGCTGAAGGGCGGCTTCCTGATGGTGGACGACTTCCACGGCACCAAGGACTGGGAGAACTTCATGAACGGCATGCGTACCGTGCTGCCGGATAAACCGATAGAAGACCTCGCCGACAACGACGAAATCTTCCACACGCTGTACGACGTGGACAGCAAGATGCAGATCCCCGGCGAACACTACATCCGCACCAATCGCACCTATGAGAAAGACGGCTATACGCCCAAGTGGCGCGCCATCCGCGACAAGGACGGCCGCATCATGGTTGCCATATGCCACAACATGCACCTGGGCGACGCGTGGGAGTGGGCGGACGATCCGAACTATCCCGAGCCCTTCGCCTCCATGGCTTTTCGTGTGGGGCTTGATTACATCCTGTACGGCATGACGCATTGAGCGGATGCTTCATGCATCAGGCCGAACGAACGCAGGGACCGTGCACCGGGAGAGACTTGACTTGCCATCAATCCGTTGACCTTGCTTTCGGAAGGGCATGGCTTCAGCCATGCCAACAACGTCCATTCACCGTGCGGCTTTAGCCGCTGAGGTCAGCTTTCCTGGATGCCAAATGCGGTAACCTCGGGGGCTGAAGCCCGTACCCTTTACGCACCTTATTGGCATGGCTGAAGCCATGCCCTTCTGAAACGTTTTACACCGATGCATTGAACCTCGTAGACACTGCCCCGATCATGTTTTCGCTGCTGTTCAAATACCCAATTCCGGTCTTCACACGGGGACACCTCGTGTTCCTCAGCGGCTGGCCCGTGTGGCTGCTGCTGGTTTTGATCGTGCTCGTTGCGGCGGGTCTGGCGACGCTGATTCAGTACCGTTTGCGGCAGATTACTCCCAGTCTGCGCGGCGAAGCCCCAAGACTGAGCACGCGGCGCGCATGGGCCATCTGGGGTGTGCAATCCGCATTGCTGGCGCTGCTGCTTTTCCTTGTATGGCAGCCTGCGATCTCTGTTGCAGAACTTAGTTCGCAGCAGAACATCATCGCCGTCGTGATCGACAACTCGAAGAGCATGGCCACGCCTGACAGCGATGGCAAGCCACGTGAAACCGCCGCGCTGAATGCCTTGCAAAGCGGTGTTCTGGATGGGCTGAACAAGCGTTTTCGCACGCGACTGTACACGTTGAATGGCGGTCTGACGAGGACCGAATCGCTTGAAGGCATTGCACCCGTGGCCACCGCAACCCACATTGGCGACGGCTTGCAGAAACTGGCGGAAGAAACCAGCGATCTGCCGGTGGGCGCGGTGGTGCTATTGACCGACGGCAGTGAGAACTCGGCGGGTGTCGGCTCCGGCTCGTCGATTGGACTGGCCGCAATGCAGGCGCTGCGTAATCGCAGGCTGCCTGTGCACACGGTTGCCTTCGGCTCTGACAGGCTGGAGCACGATGTCGAAGTGGAAGACGTCAGTGTGTCGCCGAACGTGGTGGCCAACGCACGCATCGCTGCGACGGTCAGTTTTACGCAGCATGGCTACACCAACACCAAAGCAAGCATCACGGTGCGCGATGGCGATAAGACGATTGCCGTGCACGACGTTATGCTGGGTGCGAACGGAGCCATCCAGACTGAGCCGCTGTTTTTCTCAGTCGGTGCCGCCGGTGCAAAGACGTTGCGCTTTGCCGTCGAACCTTTGCCGGGTGAAGAGAACGGCAACAACAACGCGATGACGCGGCCCGTTCTGGTCAGCGATACGAAGCGGCGCATCCTGTACGTGGAAGGCGAGCCGCGCTGGCAGTTCCGTTTCCTGCGCCGGGCCGAGGAAGACGATCCCGCGGTGCAGATTGTCTCCATGCTGCGCACCAGCGAAAACAAGATCTACCGGCAGGGCATCGACGGTCCCGATGAGCTTGCCGACGGCTTTCCCGTAAAGGCAGAGGACCTGTTCCGCTACAGCGGCATCATCATCGGATCGGTGGATGCGAGTTATTTTTCGCCGCTGCAGCAGGAGTTGCTGCGCGAGTATGTGGACCGTCGCGGCGGCGGTCTGCTGTTCCTGGGAGGCCGTGCTTCGCTCAGCGATGGCGCATGGGGAGCGTCGAGCCTGAATGACCTGCTGCCCACGTTTCTGCCCTCAGGCCGCGCCAACTTTCATCGCAATCCGGCGACGGTCAGCCTGACGCAATCCGGCATCGAGTCGCCCGTGACGCGGCTACTGGAAGACCCGCAGAAGAACGCGGAACGCTGGCGTAAGCTGACTTACCTGGCCGACTACGAAGACCCCGGCACGCCTCGGCCCGGCGCCACCGTACTTGCAGAAATGAACGGCGGCCGCAAGAAGATGCCGCTGCTGATTACGGAGAACTACGGCAATGGACGCACGGCCATACTCGCAACCGGCGGCACGTGGCGCTGGCAGATGAGCGAGGCGCTGGGTGATCCGTCGCACAACCTGTTCTGGCAGCAGTTGCTGCGCTGGCTGGTGGCGGACACGCCGGGTGCAGTCTCGGCTTCGTCCTCGACGCGCACGCTGTCTGACACGGGCAGCATACAACTCTCTGCGCAGGTGCATGACAGGGAGTTTCATCCGGCACAGGCTGCCCATGTAAGCGCACACATCATCGGTCCTGCTGGCGTGAATGCCGTGCTGGACATGACGCCTTCGCAGGAGACGCCGGGCCTTTACGAGGCCTTGTACACAGCGGAAAAACCCGGTTCGTACCTTGCAGAAGTTACGGCTGACTCTGCCGGCGCGAAATTGGAAAAGCTTGGTGACGATGTGTTGACCTTCCAGCGGGAAGACGGGGTGCAGGAGAACTTTCACACCGAAGCGAACCGCAGTCTGCTGGATCAGCTTGCAAAGCAGACCGGAGGGCGCGCCTGGACCGGCGGCAACCTGAAGGACCTGCCGCGCGACATCTCTTATTCCGAAGCAGGTATCTCCGTTCGCAGCATAAAAGAGTTGTGGAACATGCCAATCGTCTTCTTGCTGCTGCTTGGCCTGCCCATCGCAGAGTGGCTGCTGCGGCGCAAGTGGGGTGTTGTTTGAAGACTCCTCAGGACCGTGTGCAATCGACGTTTTTGGAAGGGCACAGCTTTAGCTGTGCCGTCACGTTGCGCAGATGTAAAACTTACTCGTCTTACTTGTTCGCGGAACGCGAACAAATAAAACGAGTGAAAGATACATTGATCAGCTTGATGGCATGGCTAAAGCCATGCCCTCCCGAAAGTGTGCAGCAACCGAATCAATGCTCTTTCAGAAGGAAGAATCTGCACGGCGCAGTTCTTCTTCTTCTGCTCTCGGTCCCATCAATGCGTGCCGCAACGTACTACGTTACAGTGGCCGGTCTAGGTGGCGAACCGGACTACGAGCAGCGTTTCACCGGGCAGGCGAAGGACCTGGACAAGGCCTTCAAGTCTGCAGGCAGTACCGCACACGTCTACACGCTGACCGGAGCGCAGGCCACCGCTGCGCAGTTGCGCAGCACGGTTTCCACAATCGCGCAGCAGGCGACTGCAAACGATGACTTTGTGCTGATCCTGATCGGGCACGGCTCGTTCGACGGGGCAGAGTACAAGTTCAATCTCGTCGGCCCTGACTTGTCTGCGGGCGAACTAGCCACTCTGTGCGATCGCATTCCCGCTCGTCGTCAACTTATCGTGGACACGACCAGCGCAAGCGGTGGCGCAGTGTCGGCGCTGGAACGCAGTGGCCGCGCTGTGATTGCCGCCACCAAGGCGGGCACAGAGAAGAACGCAACGGTGTTCGGGCGCTACTGGGTTGAGGCTCTGCAGGACCCATCGGCCGACACCGACAAGAACGAATCATTGTCAGCCATGGAGGCTTTCGTCTACGCGGCGAAGAAGACGGCAGCCTTTTACGACTCGCAGAAGCGTCTAGCAACCGAACACGCGGTGTTCGACGACATCGGACGTGGCGATCCGGTGCGCGAGGCCGGCAACGGCCAGGGACAGTCGTTAAGTAACTTCACCATCCTGCGATTTGGCGCGGCGCAAAAGGCAGCGAGCGATCCCGCCAAGCAGGCTTTGCTGGCAAAGAAGGAAGACCTCGAGCAGAAGATCGATACGCTGAAGTACGGTAAGGCCGCCATGGATCCGGGCGACTACAGACGGCAGTTGACTGCCGCCCTGCTGGAACTCGCCCAGGTGCAGGAGGGCCTCGACAAATGATCCGGTACGCGCTCACGTTCGCTGCCGCACTGCTGTTGACTTCCGCAGCCCACGCCCTTGATCCGCAGGCGTGCTGGACCATGCGCTTGCATGGCCAGCGCACCCAGGCGGAGGCGTGCTTTACGCAGCTAACGCGCAGCAACGACGCGTATGCGCGTGCCGAAGGCGCATGGGGGCTGGAAGATTGGCAACCCGCAAATGAGTCCTTTCGCGCCGCGACGCAGCCGGCGGACAGCCCGGCCCTGTACAAGGTGCGCTGGGGCATGTTGTTCCACGAGCGCTTCAACAATCCGGAGGCGGTGAACCTGTTTCGCGAGGCGCTGGTGAAGGATCCGAACAGCGCAGCCGCTTACCTTGGACTCGCCACCGTGTCTGCGGAAGAGTACGACGGCAAAGCAAGCGAGTACCTCGCAAAGGCCGAGGCGCTCGACCCAAAGCTGGCGGCCGCGCACGAACTAGCAGCGAAGATTGCCCTTGAGAATGACAACCGCGAACTCGCCGCGACCGAAGCCGATAAGGCGCTCGCGTTGAAGGAAGATGCGCTGGACGCGATGGCCATTCACGCCGCGCTGGAGCTGATCGCAGACCGTTCGCCCGATACGTGGTTCGCAAAGATTGCAGCTATCAACCCACACTATGGCGAAGGCTACCAGCAGGTGGCGCATCATCTGGAACTGCATTACCGCTTCACCGATTCTGCCGCTTACGACCGCAAGGCAGTCGAGGCCGACCCGAAGTTATGGTCCGCGCATGCGGCGCTGGGCATTGAGCTGATGCGGCTGGGCAAGGAAGATGAGCCGTTGAAGGAACTGGAGTTGGCCTATAACAACGGCTACAAAAATGCTGCCACGGTCAACAGCCTGCGCCTGTTGGACAGTTACAAAAACTTCGATACTGCACGCGAAGATGCGGCCGTCATTAAGTTAGATAAGAAGGAAAACGAACTGTTGCTCCCGTACGTGCATGCAGAACTGCAAACAATTCTTGCCACGTATTCGAAGAAGTACGGCATGACACTGACTGGTCCCGTGCAGGTGGAGTTCTACCCTAACCACGAGGACTTCGCGGTGCGCACCATGGGGATGCCCGGCCTGGGCGCGCTGGGCGTCACCTTTGGTCAGGTGGTTGCGATGGACAGCCCCAGCGGGCGCAAGCCCGGCGACTTCAACTGGGGCGCGACGCTGTGGCACGAGATGAGCCATGTCTTCATCATCACGGCCACGAATCAGCGCGTGCCTCGCTGGTTCACCGAAGGCCTCGCAGTGCATGAGGAAGGACATCACGCACGCGAATGGGCCGACCGCGTAACGCCGGATGTGCTGCTTGCGATCCGTGATAAAAAGCTGTTGCCCATCCTGAAGCTCGATCGCGGATTCGTTTTCCCGGAGTACCCGCAGCAGGTGATCGTTTCGTACCTTCAGGCTGGCAGTATCTGCGACTACATCAGCGAGACGTGGGGCGAAGCGAAGCTGCTGGACATAGTCCACTCTTATGCGGCGCAAAAGCCGACCGATGAAGCCGTTGAACGTAATCTTCACCTGTCACCAGATGCTTTCGATAAGCAGTACCTTGTGTGGCTCGATAAGAAGTACGGCGCAGAGGCTGCGCACTTCGACGAGTGGCGGGGCAAGTTGAAGGCGCTGGCCGCGGCTGCGCAAGCGAAGCAGTACGACCTAGTAATCGCGCAGGCGCCGGCCGTCATCGCAATGTACCCGGAGTACACAGCAGATGCCAATGCATACGAACTGCTGGCTGACGCGCAGAAGAGCAAGGGTGACAGCAAAGCTGAAGCATCGGCCCTGCAGCAGTACGAGCGCCAGGGCGGGCCGCAACCCGCGCTGTTGAAGCGGCTGGCTGCGCTGGAAGAAGCAGCGGATGACGCTACCGCAGCGGCCGCAACGCTGACTCGCATTCTCTACATCTACCCGGTGAAGGACGCGGACCTGCACGGCAAGCTTGGCGATTTATTACTTGCGCAGAAGCAGTATGACGGAGCCATACGTGAGTACAACGCGGTGGTTGCATCTGCACCGATAGACAAAGCCGGTGCGCAGTACAAGCTGGCGCAGGCATACCTTGCGGCGGGGCAGCGTGACAAGGCAGAGGAGAGCGTGCTGGTGGCGCTGGAAGCCGCGCCGGATTATCGCCCGGCACAGAAGCTGTTGCTGCAACTGAAACAAGGCGCTGCAAAGACGAACTGAGAGGACACACGAAAGCATGGCAACGTTTACCGATCTTCAGCCGGATGCGGCACAGTTACAGACGCACATCGAGCGCTTCCATGCGGTTCGCGAGAACATTGTGCGGCAGGTGCGCGAGGTCATCGTAGGGCAGGACGAGGTGATCGACCAGGTGCTGATTGCCCTGTTCGTCGGCGGCCACGTTCTGCTGACCGGCATGCCCGGCACTGCAAAGACGCTCATGGTGCGTACCGTCGCCGATGCACTTGGGCTGCAGTTTCGCCGCATTCAGTTCACCCCGGACTTGATGCCGTCAGACATCACCGGTACCGATATCATTGAGGAAGACGCGGTCAGCGGGCATCGCAAGTGGACCTTTGTGCAGGGCCCCATCTTCGGCAACCTTCTACTGGCGGACGAGATCAACCGCACTCCCCCGAAAACGCAGGCTGCACTGCTGGAAGCCATGCAGGAGCGGTCCTGCACAGTGCGCGGCCATATCTACCAACTGCCGGCACCCTTTTTCGTGCTGGCCACGCAGAATCCGATTGAACTCGAAGGCACGTATCCGTTGCCGGAAGCACAGTTAGATAGATTCCTCTTCAACTCGCTGCTTGATTATCTGAGTCCTGAAGATGAGCTAAAGGTCGTGGACATGACCACGGCGACGCGTACACCGAAGATCGTACCTGTGACGAACGCTGAGGAACTGCTGGGCTTTCAGCAGCTGGTGCGGCAGGTGCCGATTGCAGAGTCGCTGGCAAAGTATGTCGTCAACCTGGTCCGCGCCACGCGCCACAAGAGCGACAACGCGCCGGACTTTGTGAAGAAATACGTCAGCTATGGCGGCAGTATTCGCGCGGCACAATTTATTGTGCTGGCGGCTAAGGCGAGGGCGCTGTCGCGTAAGCGCTACCACGTTGCCTATGAAGACATCTGTGCCGTAGCTGTGCCGGTGCTGCGTCATCGCATTCTCCTGAACTTCCATGCAGAATCCGAGCGCATCGATACCGATAACATCCTTAACCGTCTCATCGCGCACGTGCAAAGGCCGAAGGACTAATCAGCGATGCAGCGCTTCCTCGATCCCGCCGTGCTTGGCACCATCTCTTCGCTCGATCTTCTGGCGAAGACCGTGGTCGATGGTTTTGTCGCGGGCCTGCACCGCTCGCCGGACTTCGGTTTCAGCCAGGAATTTGCAGAGTACCGTGCCTATGTGCCCGGCGATGATCTGCGCCACGTGGATTGGAGCCTGTACGGCCGCACGGATCGTACTTACATCAAGCGTTATCGCGGCGAAACCAATAGTCAACTCACCATCCTGCTGGATGCAAGCAACAGCATGGAGTACAGCAGCGGCGGCAAAACGGCGTTGCCGAAGAAGATGGATTACGCGCGCTTCATTGCCGCGTCTCTCTTTTACCTTGCGATCAAGAACCAGCGCGACGCCGCAGGGCTCATCGTGTTTGACGATGAGGTGCGCGAGTACATTCGGCCTTCAGCCACGCAGGGTCAATTCGCGCGTCTGCTCGGCGGTCTTGAGAATGCGGAGCCGCGCGCTCGCACGGACTTTGGTAAGCCGTTGCAGCACTTCCAGCAGTTATTGCACCGGCGCGGTATTGCAATCGTGATCTCTGACTTTTATGAAGATCCAGAAGTTGTCGTGCGCACCATTGAGCCGCTGCGCTTCCACGGCAACGAAGTGGTGCTGTTTCACATACTCGATCCGCAGGAACTGCGGCCCGTGATGAACGGCCCTGCCGTGCTCGTCGATTTAGAGACCAAACGGCGTATTGAAGTGATTCCCGAGTACGCCAAAACAACTTACCGCGAAAAAGTAGATGCGCACGTGGAAGCGCTGCGATCCAAGACCCGTGCTGCGGGCATGGACTATCAACTGCTGGTCACCGATCAGCCGCTGGACAGTGCGCTGCGCGAGTACCTGACGCTGCGTGAGGCGGCAAACTGATGAATGCTCAAACAATGTCATTCTGGAGCATCGTCATCCTGAGCGGAGCGCAGCGTAGTCGAAGGACCTGCTTTCTTCCAAGCGGCCACGCAACTCCGAAGGAAAGCAGGTCCTTCGACTACGCACTGCGTGCTCCGCTCAGGATGACGTGTGTGGAAAGGGCATGGCTTCAGCCATGCCAATTATGTACCCCTATGCCATGGGCTTTAGCCCCTGAGGTTGGGATTCATGCGCTCCTCCAAGCCGGCAGACCTCAGCGGCTAAAGCCGCAATCTAAGCGAGCATTAGTGGCACGGCTGAAGCCGCGCCCTTCCGAAAGCAACCACAGCGTGGAGACATCATGGGCTTCCTAGCGCCATGGTTCCTTGGCGGCCTGCTCGCCATTGGCGCGCCTGTGTTTGTGCACATGCTCAAGCGTCATATCACCTTACCGCGCCCGGTTGGGTCGTTGATGTTTTTCGAGCGTGGAACGCAGAGTTCCACCAAGCATCGCAGGCTCAAGCATCTGCTGCTGTTTGCGCTGCGTGCGGCATTGCTGCTGCTGGTGGTGCTTGCCTTTGCAAACCCGTTTGTACGCCGACCAGCCAGCGATCCAAGTGGGCGGTTGCTGCTGATCGCACTGGACAACAGCTTCAGCATGCGCGCGGGCACACGCTTTGCGGATGCCAAGCGGCAGGCGCTCGCGCTGCTTGCGGCCAAGCCTTCTTCGCAAAAGGCGCAGATCATCGCCCTGGGCGGACAGGTACAGATCCTGACGCAGCCGGAAAGCGACGTTGCGCAGTTACGCAGCACACTCGAGGGTATTCAAGTAGGCGATGGTCATGCCACCTACGGCGAGCTTGGACGTGCCGTACGCACGCTGCGCGAAGGCACGAAAGGCCCTGCCTATCTGCACCTGTTCAGCGACATGCAGAAGTCTGCGATGCCCGCGAACTTTGCTGACATGGTCCTGCCGCAGGACACAAAGCTGGCCCTGTATTCGGTGGTCAACGCAACTGCTGTACCAAACTGGACGGTAGCAAGTGTGGACGCGCCGGCAGAACTGGCGGATCTGAAAGACCCCAAGCGGTCGCGCGTGCTGGCTGTGGTTGCAGGCACCAATACACCTGCTGCCACGAAGAATGTTTCACTGGTGGTCAACGGCAGAAGCGTCGCAACCAGGCGCGTGGACGTGCCGGCGAGTGGGCGTGCAACGGTCGAGTTTGCGCCGCTGGACATCGGGTACGGGTTCAATCGCTGCGAGATCCGGGTGGATGCGCAGGACGCGTTTCCAAATGACGATGCAAATCTGTTCGCGGTGCGACGGTCTGATCCCGCGAGAGTCCTGTTCATCCACGCGGCGGGCGACACGCGGTCTGAACTTTACTTTGGAGCCGCTTTGGCCGCTGCGGCACAGGCGTCGTTCACGATGCAGGCTACGTCTCCGGCACAGACAAACGATCTCGACCCCGCGCGGTTTGCTTTTGTTGTTGTGGCGGATGCTGTCGCATTGCCGCCTATCTTTGAACGCAATCTTCGTGACTACGTGAACAAGGGCGGCAGTGTCCTGGTTGCGCTTGGAACAGGCGCAGGCCATCACGCGGCAGTCCCGCTGTGGGGTTCAGAAGTTAAGCAGGTGAACGAGTTTGGCCGCGCGGGAGGCGGTTCGGCGTCTGTGGGGCAGGTGGACTTCACCCATCCTGCATTTGAGGACGCGCAGCCGGGCCGCGACAACGGTGGATGGGCTGGAGCGAAAATCTCCTA
>CAXUEW010000003.1:17207-45141 GCA_964250115.1 uncultured Terriglobus sp. | reverse complement strand
ATCTCAAGATCAGGCCTCAAGGTACATAACCTCCTGATACACCACATTTAGCCGCAAACCCAAGGACAAAGACCTATATGTCGATACGCTCTCATCGCCCTAGTCAGCCAGAGCATGATCGGCATGCGCGTCCTTCCCGGACCAGACCGCCTTCTGTGTCCAGTCCTCATCCTGGTCTGACCAGAAGGGGTGGGATAGTGGCAGACCCAGAGGCAGCCAGGCTACGCTGCAGAGATACAGGCTGCCCGTTGATATGTACGTTTCTGCAAGACCCGGCTGATGCCCCGCAAGACCGATCTGCAGCCATCCACCACGATCAAATGTTCCGGATACATCCAGCGTTCGCGCCTGTACGGCTGTAAGCGCACATCGCACCTGTGCGGCACTTATGTTTGTTGGCAGCAGGTTACGGAGCGAGACGTCGGCCAGCAGGTGGAAAGCTCCCGCCCGGTAACAGATGGACCTGCCAAGAACAGGAAATGTACCCTCTGGCGCAATCATGCGCTCCTGAATGGCTGCGTAACGCGCCGCTCGTTTTTCTATGCCCGCCTGCATGGCAGACCATGCAGGTGCCTGCTCGCCGAGAACCTGCATCAGCATCAGCAAATAGGGGTGCATGACATAGCTGTTGTAAAAATCTGCATGGTATTGCGGACCGTCACCGTAGGTGCCATCACCCACATACCAGGCCTGCAATGCGTTCAACGCGTACGCCACCCGCATGCGATCCCAGTCCGCACCCAGGCGAAATAGCAGGGCTTCGTCCATGGCTGAAAACAATACCCAGTTGTTCAGGCCGGTAAGAACCTTACGTTCTGCATGCATAGCGTCGATCACCCGCTGTCGTGTTTCCGGCAAGAGTGTATCGATCAATTGCCGCGGTGCGCGAAGCATGGCCAGCGCAAGAAACGATGCGTCCACTAACGTTTGCGCAGATTCACCGAAACGCATGTAGTCCGGCGATGCAGGATCCACGGCAGAGGCGACCGCATCCCGGGCCATCGCACGATAGCGCACACGCAGGTTTGTTTCCGATGTGCTTTCTCCGGCGGAAGGCTCGAGTTCCAGCCACGGAGCCAGGCCCATCAGCAGGCGGCCCAGTGCTTCAAGTGGCGATCCAACGGCGCGTTCAGCCTCATGCTTTGCGACAGCCTCCACCGGCATGGACCGCCGCAGTTCGCGCCGGCTTAGCGCGGTCAGCACCGGGTCTGACACACGCTGCATCCAGTGCAGCCATCGCTCACGGACTGTACCGGATGAACCCGTTCCCGCTCCTGTTGTTTGTGCCATTACACCCCCCGATGTGGCGAGGGATGCAGCCAGCAAAGCTGTGCTGCCCTGAAGAAATGCCCGCCGGCTGTTCTGTGAAGGCCTGGTCTTCCTGTCTTTCGGTAACATGCGTGCCTTTCGCGTGCGGATTGGGGTGAATCTTCACGAAACACCGCGGCTTTGTGAATGCAAACACGATAAACTTAGGCCTGTTATGCCGACAAAACAGGAACTTCTTCAGAACCCGATCCAGCACATCGACATCAAGCAGCACAATGTTGTCCCTCTGGTAGATGCCATGGCGTCCATGGCCTATTCTTCGCGCGACCTCGCACGTGCCGCTTCGATCTATGACATGATGCTGCGCGACACCGAGTGCGGCGTGATCCTATGCCTGGCCGGTTCGCTGATCTCGGCCGGTCTGCAGAAGATCATCGTCGACCTGATTCGCAACCACATGGTGGACGCCATCGTTTCGACTGGCGCGAACATCGTCGACCAGGACTTTTTTGAAGCCCTTGGCTACAAGCACTACATCGCAGGTGAAGAGTACAAGTACGGCGGCGGCGACGCGGAACTACGCGAGATGATGATTGACCGCATCTACGACACCTTCATCGACGAAGAAGAACTGCGCATCTGCGATGAGACGACCGAGAAAATCATCAACAGCATGAAGCCGGCTGCCTATTCTTCACGCGAGTACATCCGCGAGATGGGCAAGTACCTGCAGGCGAACGGCCGCACACCCAAGAACGGCAATCCGGATTCCATCGTGCTGGCAGCCTACGAGCTCGATGTGCCGATCTTTGTACCGGCATTTTCTGATTGCTCGTTCGGCTTCGGCATCGTGGCGCACCAGCATGCACGCAGGGGCAAGCCGGTGTGCTCCATCGACTCCGGCAAAGACTTCTACGAGCTGACCCAGCTGAAGATCGAGAACCCGACCACGGGCCTCCTGATGATTGGCGGCGGCGTTCCGAAGAACTTCGCACAGGACATCGTGGTTGCCGCAGACATTCTTGGCGTGGAAGCTTCCATGCACAAGTACGCCATCCAGATCACGGTAGCGGATGCGCGCGACGGTGCGCTTTCCGGTTCGACCCTGAAGGAAGCAAGCTCCTGGGGCAAGGTCGATCTGACCTATGAGCAGATGGTCTACAGCGAAGCGACTATCGCCTTCCCGCTCATCGCCGGGTACGCCTTCCACAAGGACGCCGCTGCGGCGCGTAAAGGTAAGCGATTTGCGCAAGTGCTGGAGCCGGTAGCGGCATAGTTCTTACTGAAGAAACGAAGTCGGCTTCGTACCTGCGCAGATGGCTTTGTTCTGCCTGGAGGCACCTTTGCTACAGGCACAGGTGAAGCGTTTCCCGATACACTTTCTGCATGTCAGATGAACCAATAAAGGCCAGTAGCGATGCAGCGCGTGCTGAATCGATCAGCAAGATGCAGAAGCAACTAAGCCTGCTGCAAGACGCCGCGTAAGACCTTGCGAGTACTCGCACCATTGATCCGGAAGCGCGTGCCGCGGCGATCTCTAGTGCGGAGCAGCTTGCCCAATCCGTTGCGGCCCTCGGCTTCACATCTGCCGCGGTACGCGCAAGCGAAGCTGTGGCAACTCTGAATCACGCCGGGCTGCCGCAGCCGGAAAGATTTCAGCAACAAGTACGCGCGTTGTGCGATGCGCTTGCGCCTGTGCTGAAAGCGTAGTTCCACGCAACCCAGGCCCGCAGACTCCATCCAACACACATGCACTTACTTCTTGTCTGGCTGCTCAGCGCTGTTGCTCTAATCGTCGCGGCATACATCCTGCCCTCCGTTGAGATTGAAAGCTTTGGAACCGCAATGATCGCAGCAGCGCTCATCGGCCTACTGAACGCAACACTCGGGTTCCTGCTACGGCTGATTGTCTTCCCACTCACATGGCTTGTACCGGGACTGGTGTACCTGCTATGCGACGCCGTGATGATCTACATCGCGTCGCGCTTCCTGCGCGGTTTTGCAGTTCGCAACTTCACTGCCGCTTTCCTCTGCGCACTGGTGGTAGCGATCGTTAACATCCTGCTTGGTTCGCTGCTGTAGGCGAAAGGTTGTCGTGAGCAGCTAGCATTGAGTGAGATGGATCCCGAAGCAGGCCAGGACAACTCGGACGAAGCACCGGCACCAGCCGTAACGGGAAGCAACGGCTTTGGCCCGTTGAAGATCCCCTTATTCCGCGACCGCTGGATTGCCTCTACTGTGTCTGGCGTAGGCACGTGGATGCAGGACACAGCGGCAACCTGGTTGATGACCGCGCTTACCGGTTCGCCCTTGCTGATTGCCCTGATGCAGACAGCAGCCAGCCTGCCCGTGCTGCTGTTCGGCCTTTTTGCGGGTGCGACCGCCGACATCTTCGAACGGCGGCGCCTGCTGATTTTTTGGCAAACATGGCAGATGATCGCCGTCGGTCTGATGGCCGTGCTTGCTCTGCTTGGCGTCATCGGTCCTGTGGCATTGCTCTTGTTGACGTTCCTGATGAACATAGGCTCGGCCATGAACAACCCTGCCTGGCAGGCCATTGTGCCGGAACTGGTGCCGCGCGAAGAGTTACCCAATGCCGTTTCCTTGGCCGCTGCCAGTAACAACCTGGCACGTGCCGTGGGGCCGGCACTGGGTGGCCTGATGGTCGCTGCATTCGTCAAAGCGGCTACCGGCGCGGGATGGGTGTTTGCGCTGAATGCCGGATCCTTTGCAGCAGTGATCTTCGTGTTGTACGTGTGGAAGCGCAGGCCGCTGTTTAAGAGTGCACTGCCGGCCGAACGCATCATGGGGTCGGTTGAAACTGGTATACGCTTCCTGCGCTACGCACCTGCGTTGCAGGCCGTCTTTCTCCGTGCCTTTTTGTTTACATTTTCCGTGGCAGCGGTGTGGTCGCTGCTCTCGCTCATTGCCAAGCGCGAATTCGAGCATGCCGCCATCTCCGGCGCGATGGGGTACGGCATCCTGAACGGATCGCTTGGACTGGGTGCGGTCGTCGCGGCAATCATGCTGGCGCGCGTGCGTGCACGCTGGTCGTCAGACGCCATTCTCGCTGTCGCAAGCGTGCAGTATATTGCCACCCTGCTGGTACTTGCCTTTGTCCATAACGTCTGGCTTGACGTGCTGTTTCTGATCGCGGGCGGCTTCGCATGGACATCCACCATGTCGACGCTGAATGTCAACGTACAGCTCTCCTCGCCGGGCTGGGTGCAAGCCCGATCGCTTGGCATGTACCAGATGGTTTTTCAGGGCGGCCTGGCACTTGGGTCCATCGTCTGGGGCTACGTGGCCGAGCACACTTCCGTTACTGTCGCCATGACCGGCAGCGCTGCGCTGATGGCACTTGCCCTTCCGCTTACCTTACGCCTGCACGTGCTGCGCGGCGCGCCGCCTGACTTGTCACCTTACCAATGGAAGCGGCCAGTACCGCACCTGCAGTTGGAACCCGCGCCGGAAGACGGCCCGGTCCGCGTCCTGGTCGATTACACCGTGCCCGTCGAACGCTACAACGAATTTGTCGCGGCCATCCACAAACTGCGCGACGTGCGGCTGCGAACCGGTGCCATTCGCTGGGGCGTCTTCCGCGACAGCAACAACCCGGAACGGCTCGAAGAAATCTTCGTGATGGAAAGCTGGCTGGACTACCTGCGCAGCCGCGAACGCATGACCACGCAGGACGCTGAATTGCTGCAGGTCGTGCGCGGCATACACCATGCAGTCGAGCTGCCACGCGTCACGCACCAAGTCTATGCAAAGGAAATCTCTGCTTAGGGAGTATCGACATATAGGCTTTGTACTTGTTTTGCGGCTTTAGCCGCCGGGATAGTAACAGTAATCAGTCTGGAACGCGGCTTTAGCCGCTGAGATCGGACTCTCGGCGGCTAAAGCCGCAAGTTCGATCTGCAAATGTACTCGGCTTGATTCTTTGAAAAGCTATACATCGATACCCCTAGGTCAGCAGGCGCTTTACCAGCCCTCAAGTACAATCTTGCCCAGCGCACGGCCGCTTTCAATCCATGCGTGCGCTGTCTTCAGGTTTTCTGCGTTGATCACGCCGTAATTACCGGTGATGGTCGTCCGCAATGTTCCAAGGTCCACCAGCTTCGATATCTCGGTCAGCGAATCGTGCTGCCGCAGGATATCCGGTGTTTCGAAGTAACTGCGCGTAAACATGAACTCCCAGCAGATGGAGCCAGACTTGCGCTTCAGCGGACGTGCGTCGACCGGCTTTTGCGGATCGTCAATGATGCCGATCTTGCCTTGCGGCGCCAGCAGTTCTGCAATACCCGGGTAATGCGTATCCGTGGCGCTGAGCAGCGCAATGTACTCCACCTCGCCCAGGCCGAGTTCCTGCATCTGGGTGCGGATGTCTCGGTGGTGGTCGATGACGTAGTGTGCGCCCAGATATTGGCACCACTCCGTTGTTTCCGGCCTTGATGCGGTGGCTACAACGGTCAGCGGCGTGAGGCGTGAAGCAAGCTGGATCAACATGGAACCCACACCACCTGCCGCTCCAATGATCAGGATGGAACCCTTGCGCGGGGCGTTGTAGGTGACGCGGCGGTCGGCGCCGAAGCGGTCGAAAAGGAGCTCCCACGCGGTGAGTGAAGTCAGTGGCAGAGCGGCTGCTTCTGCAAACGACAGGGACTTCGGCTTGTGCGCGACGATCCTCTCATCCAACGTGTGCAGTTGCGCGTTCGCACCTTGCCGCGCGATGCAACCGGCGTAGAAGACCTCGTCGCCCTTCTTGAACAGCGAGGTCAGCTTGCCCACGCCGACAACAATCCCGGCGCAGTCCCAGCCCAGCACCTTGTACTCTTTGTCGGCGTCAGGCCGCGTGCTCTTGCGCTGCTTTGTATCGACAGGATTAACCGAGATGGACTTCACCTCGACCAGCAGATCACGGTCACGTGCGACCGGGTTGGGAAGCTCAATATCGAGCAGGGCGTCCGGATCATTTATCGGGAG
This sequence comes from uncultured Terriglobus sp., assembly GCA_964250115.1. Classification (GTDB taxonomy): domain Bacteria; phylum Acidobacteriota; class Terriglobia; order Terriglobales; family Acidobacteriaceae; genus Terriglobus. The sequence continues at coordinate 38,886 of CAXUEW010000003.1, read as the reverse complement.
CGGGGTTTTGTAGCCGACTGCCTTCATGCGTCGAGTGTATCGAACGATACTGCTTCATCTTTACACTGCTTTACAAAGGCTGCTGATGGCAGCCAGTGAGCAAACTGAAAGCTCATGAAGCGCTTGACCACGCATCTGACGGACGTCACGACTCTCAAAGATGGGGTCGAGCAACAGAAAAGGCCGGGATCACCCCGGCCTTTCTCAATCTGCATGTCTCTGGCTAGCGAAGGGCGTAGTCAATCAGCGCCTTTTCTTCCAGTTCATGCGCCTTGGCCGAGCCTGTTGCCGGGCTGGCCGCAGCCGACCGCTTAATGCTTAGTACGCGGCGGCCACCTGCATTGCGCTTCAGCAATGGAAGCACAAAGGTCAGCGCTCCCATGTTGGCCGGCTCCTCCTGCACCCAGACGATCTCTTCTGCGGTGGGATACTGCGCCAGCGCCGCTTCCAGCGCATCGCCAGGCCACGGGTACAACTGCTCCACGAAGACGATGGCCGTGGAGTAGTCGCCGCGCTTTGCCCGCTCCACCCGCAGATTGTGGCCGATTTTGCCCGTGCAGACCAGGATGCGTTTCGGATTTTTCGCTTCTTTATCGGCCAGCACGGTCTGGAAACGTTCCGAGCCGAAATCTGCAATGGGCGAACTCGCGTCTGGATGCCGCAGCATGCTCTTCGGTGTAAACACAACCAGCGGTTTGCGGTATGCAGAAAGTGCCTGACGGCGTAGCAGGTGGAAGTACTGGGCGGCATTCGATGGTTGCGTGACGATCATGTTGTCGGTTGCGCAAAGTTGCAGGTAACGTTCAATACGGGCAGACGAATGCTCCGGGCCCTGGCCTTCATACCCGTGCGGCAGCAGCAAAACCACACCGGAGTACAGGCCCCACTTGGCTTCGCCCGCTGCGATGAACTGGTCAATGATGATCTGCGCACCGTTGGCAAAGTCACCGAACTGCGCTTCCCACAAAGTCAGCGTCTCGGGGTAGTCGCGCGAGTAGCCATACTCAAAGCCAAGTACGGCGGCTTCGCTCAGCATGCTGTTATAAGCTTCGAATCGGCCTTGCTCCGGTCCAAGATTCTGCAGTGGAGACCAACGCTTCTCCGTCTCTGTATCTGTGAAAAATGAGTGGCGCTGGTTGAACGTGCCACGCTGCGAGTCCTGCCCGGACAGGCGCACGGGAGTGCCTTTTTCCAGCAGCGAAGCATATGCGATCAGTTCGGCCGTGCCGTAGTCAAACAGCTTCGTGCCCGCACCCATCTCGTCACGCTGCTTCAGCAGTGCCTTGATCTTCGGATGAAGGTTAAAGCCCTCAGGCAACGAGGTAATCTCCTTGGCAAGCCGACTGATTTCATCTGCCGGCAGGCCGGTTACGGCTGGATCAAGCGCAGGCAGGTAGCCACCCATGTAGTTGTTCCAGTACGCAGGCAGCTCGCTGAGGGTGGGCGGATGTTCGGCTTCCTTACCCAGGGCTTGATCTGCGAGTAAGCCGTCAGATATCTGCTTGATCTCTGCAGTCGCGTCCACACCCAGCCGTTGCGCGTAGCTCTTGTACAGGGGCGAAGTCTCCTTTACGCGGGCATAGCGGCGAGGCTGGGTCACGGTGGGATCGTCCACTTCGGAGTGCCCATGCCGACGGTAACCGATCAGGTCGACGACCACGTCCGAGGCAAAGGTCGCGCGATACTCCGCGGCGATGGTGGCAACACGGACTACTGCGTCCGGATCTTCGGCATTCACATGAAAAATGGGGATCGGCAGCCGCTTGGCCATGTCCGTGGCGAAGCGCGACGAGTTCGACTCCAGCGGCTCGGCCGTAAAACCAAGCAGGTTGTTGACAACCACCTGAATGGTTCCACCTACGGTGTAGCCGTTGATCGTGGCCAGCACCAGCGTTTCAGCCCAGATGCCCTGGCCCGCGAAGGCCGCATCACCGTGAATGATGATGGGCAGCACCTTCTTTGGGCCATCCGCGCCCAGCCGTATCTGGCGTGCACGCGCACGGCCCATCACCACAGGATCCGCAGCCTCAAGATGCGAAGGATTCGAAGCAAGATGCAGTGCGATGGTCTTGCCTTCGGGCGAGGTGTAGGTGCCCGTTGCGCCCTGGTGGTACTTCACATCGCCACCGCCTAGATGGCTGCGCGGATCGACATCCTCAAACTTGGTAAAGATATCCGCGGCAGAACGGCCCACGGTGTTGACCATGACGTTCAGGCGGCCCCGGTGACTCATGGCGAAATTGCAGCGCTCCACGCCTTCTGCCGCGCTGATCTCAAAGACACGGTCCAGGAATGGGATTAGGGCGGTGAGCCCTTCCAGCGAAAATCGCTTGGTACCCAGGTAACGCTGCTGGATGGTGGCTTCGAACAGGTCGGCCTTGATCAGTCCGGTCAGCGTATGCGCCTGCTGCGAAGGGCTCTCCTGCGGCAGTTGCTCCATCTTGGCATGCAGCCACTCCCTTTTTTCAGGCGAGGCGATGTGTGAAAACTCAAGCGCAAGATTGCCGCAGTAGTAACGGCGAGCTTCCTCGGCAATGCTATCGGAACCCTCAGGTAGATCGATCGGAAACGGCTCAGCCGGCAGGTACTGCTTCAACGGATCGAGTGTCGCCTGCAGGTATCCCCAACGCCGAAAAATCTCGAAAACTTCGGTCCGAAGCTGTTGATTCTCGCCTGTTTCTGCCGTTGTTATTGCTGCCACTTGCTGGTCTACTGCTTTGCCGCGTGCCTTCGCCTTGTTCGCCATACTTCCCCTGTCAAGGTTAAGGATATTCCTTTCGCTTGATGCATGACGGATCGTCTTTGCGCGAACAGCGAAGGTGTCGTTCGGTATTCGAACTTTATGGCTCAATTCGTACAAACTGGGCGAGCCAAGGCGTGGAAACAACGCGCAGCAGCATACTGGCGTCACAGTTATGAAGCGAAGGAATAGCGAAGAGGAGAGACATGGCAGAACGTACAGTAGAACTGGACAAGCCGGTGATCACGGACGAAAGCGCAGAGGCGCTTCGAACCGCAACAGAACGAGCTGAGCGCGCGGAGGCCGAACTCGCAAAGCTCAAGTCGAGTCGAGGCTCGACTGAGGGTGCGGGTGCCGCGGCTATCCACGATGCCGTCCACTCAGAGGCATTGAAGCAACCCCCATCCCCAAACACCGCCGAAAACGCCCCGGAAGGCTATCCGCAGCAACCAACCGAGCGTGGCGCGGCCGAGATCGACGGCCAATTGGGAGGCGAGGAAGAGCTTCGCAAAGATCCGATGATGGCTCACCTGCTCGACTCATTAAGCGCCGGCACTGACGTGGGACATTACGGTCGCCTTGTGTTTGCCATGGTGGCAAGGCACTTTCTGCCCCACGAGCAGGTGCTTGCCTACCTGATGAAAGACAATGACTTTGGAGAAGAGCAGGCATCGGCCATGCTGCGTCAGGTGGAAGGCAAAGATTACAATCCACCTCGCCGTGAGCGCTTGATGGAGTGGCAGCGCGAACAGGAGTTCCAGTTTCTTGACTTGAGCGATCCAGACAGCGGCAACCTCTATCGGAACCTAAAGTTTCCCCAGGCGATCTACAAGCACATAGAGAACTATCAGGAAGCCAAGTCGTAGGAATGCCCTGACAAAAATAACTGGCACCTCCCAGCCGGAAGTGCCGTTAGTTCTTTGTCAGCAAGAACGATAAGGTCAGGCTGCAATTGTAATGGAATTACTAGGTTGCTTCGCTGCTCTACACCTCGGCATGAAAGCCGTAAGTTTCATAGCGCGTTGTCAGCCTGCCGTCCCGGACGGTACAGACGGTAAAGCCTTCCGGTGTACCCAAGTGCAAACCCTTCCACCAGTTACCGGATACGGCACCGCTTGTAATGTAAGGTACTCCTCGCCAATCAACACGCTCATTCACATGCGTGTGTCCCTGCAAAACGCCGAGTACGTTGTGCTCTTCAAACAGGGGCAACACTTCCCACGCGTTGGAAACGGTCAGCGAGTTATACGCCGGTGGTGTTGCAGGCGGCTTGTTATAAGCGAGATATCCCGACACCAAAGGAATATGCACGGACACAACGATCGGTGTGCCTGCGGCCTGCTTGCCTAAGTCATTACGAAGCCATTGCAACTGTGCGGGATCGATCAGGCCGTAGTAGCCACGCTCCGGCGTAGGAGCAATGCTGTCCAACACAATAAAGTGAATGCCCTTGTGGTCGAAGCTCTGGTACAGCGGACCGATGTGTTGCTCAAAGTAGCTCTTGCCGTAGTTCGTGTCACCGGGAGCCATACCGCTTTTCGGGTAAAGCCCCAGCACATCATGGTTGCCGATGGTGTGGTACGTCTTCAGCCCAAGTTGCTGCTGGGTTTCGTCATAAGTTGTGAACAGCGGTAGTGAACGAGTGAGTGGTACCGCCAGGCCGTCAAAGATATGGTCGCCCCCCTGTATGGCAAAGTCCGCGTGCAGGGTACGGGCTTTTTTGAAGGCCATGCTGCAACCTTGAATACCCTTCAGTTCAGGTTGTAAGTGGGTATCTGTCAGGAACAGGAACTCAAAGTTTTCAGACGCAGGTTTCGCCGGATAAGCGGATGAAGACAGCGGCAGCGCTGCAGAGGCACCTGCGGCAGCACCCAGTGCAAGAAAGCGGCGGCGATTAAAAGCTTGCATACGAGGGCAGTGTACCCCTACGCGCGACGTGCCTATGTAAAAGCAATGCTAAGAAACAGCAGGCACGGCTTCATCCTGGGCCCGGATGCTTGGCTCAAGCGGGAGGAAAAGGCTGAATACAGTTCCACTATGCGGATCGCTGCCGCCGCGTGAGACGTGACTGCGCACCCGGAGCGAACCATAATGCTTTGCAACGATGCCGTGCGAGATCCAAAGCCCGAGCCCTGTGCCGTGGATGCCTTTGGTTGTGTAAAAAGGCTCAAAGAGCCGTCGCAGGGTTTCGGGTGCCATGCCATGACCGTTGTCAGCCACCGTGATGCGCACGCCCGCGATACCCGTCTGACTATTTGTGGCAGCACGGCTTCGCAAGCGCAGAACGCCTTGACCACGCATCGCGTCAATCGCATTGCCCACAAGGTTATTTAACACCTGACGAATATCGCCCTCATAACAGGTGAAATGCGGTTCGCCTCGATACTCGGTCCGAGTCGCAACCGCAGCGTTGATCATGCGTCCCTGATAAAGGGCGAGCACGGGTTCCAGCAGACCCTGCGGAGTGACGGACCGCGGCCGGGTGGACTGACGATGAAAACGCAACGTTTGACCCGCGATCTGCGACACACGCGCCAGTTCCTGCGATGCCATATCGAGGTACTTTCGCGCCTGCTCTGAAACCTGTTCGCCAGAGGAGAGATACAGCAGGTTGGTCACCGCTTCCAGCGGATTATTGATCTCATGGGAGATCGAGGCTGCCAGCCGGCCCACCGCTGCAAGCTTTTCACTCTGGATCAACGCCGCCTCAGCCTTTTTCTGCGAGCGCAGATCGGTCAGGAAAACTGCAATCTCCTCCATGTCAGAGGATGTCGAAGGAATGCGCACCGCCCCAACCAGCAGGGGAACCTCAGTACCATCGCTGGCATAGTAGGCCTTTACATACGCATCTGCGACGCCGCGGACACGTAGCTGTTCCACTGCAAGTGCATCCGCTCCGGCGTACTCTGCGGGTGTAAGTTTGTCCCAGCGAATTACGCCGGTTGTGAGGTCTTCCGGCGTGTAGCCAAGCAACTGAAGCAGGCTCGGATTCATGTAGGAAAGGCCACCCCGCAGATCGCCGATGGCTATGCCGACACTTGCTCGTTCCACCAGCAGGCGAAAGCGCTCTTCGCTTAGCCGCAGTGTCGCTTCTGCCTGCTTCTTATCGTGAATGTCGCTCACGGCGACGACGCCCCCCGTCACCTCTCCGGCCGCGTCCAGGATGGGTGCCGCCGACAGTTGCACCCATGCACGCGTGCCGTCGCCGCGCTGGTACAGGTAGTCCTCGGCGGGTACAGCCTTTCCCGTCTGAATGGCGCGAACCAAGGGGTACTCGTTCGCCTCAACCTGCCGCCCGTCTTCATGGAAGGATATCCACGCACCATGCCCATCCATGTCATCGGTGGAAATTACAGGGTGGCGGAAGATCTTTTCGACCATGGGATTGCCAAGCAATATCTTGCCGTTCGTTTTTGCCAACAGCAGGCCGATCGGCATGTTGTCGATGACGGCGCGCAGCGTCTCCTGCTCGGCCTTCAGGTCGGCCGCGGCTTTGTCTAACGCGTCCAACACGCTTCTTACCTCATACTGCCGTCCGCGTGCACGTACGGCCGCGCGAACGCTGCTAATCAGAGTGGCGAGACGGATGGGCCGTTCCAGCAGCACCGGCGATCCCAGTGGCCCACGCTCCCTCTCAAGGCGGCGGCTGCGTTCCGTCTCGCGACCGCCCGTGGTCAAAATCAGGATAGGAAGATCCGACCATGAGGGTTGCTGGCTTAGATACTCACCGAGAAACGTAATGAACTTAGGGGTAAGCGATTCCTCCGTCAGCAACAGCGGTCCCAGGCGCTCATCCGGCCGGGAGAGCAGTAGTTCCTGAAGGTCCAGACATGCCTCTGCCGGTATTGTGGCGCGTGTCAGGGCCTCGACCAACATCACCGCATCTCGACCGGTCGGTGCAACAATGCGGACAACCAGACTCAACGCACCAGCCTCATCGGCAGAATCCGCTCAGTTGGCATTGCGGTCCTCGTCACGGCCGATGAGCATGGCACCGGCCTTGTCGTCCAGGAACTCCGGTACGCCGGTGAGCACACCCTGAAAACCATGAAGCGGTTCGCCTAACTGAATACCCTTGCTGCTGAAATGCAGTTCGCGTAAAGACCGTTCATGCGCACCGACACGTTGCTTTAGTACGGAGATGACCTGACGAATAGAGCCGCGAACCTCAAAATAGCGCAGCAAAACCACCGTATCAGCAAGGTAGCTGACATCAATCTGCGCCTGCATGGTGCCGACCAAACCCTGCAGAGCCAGGATCAGGATTGTGGTCACACCCTTCTGGTTCAGGTAGGCCAGCAGTTCATGCAGTTGCAGAATGATGTCCCGCTCGTCAGGCATGGAGTTCAGCAGGCCGTTCAAGCTGTCAATCACAACAACTCGCGTGTCTTTGTCGTCCACGTCGGAACGTATCCGCGCGATGAATTCACCGGGCGACATCTCGGCAGGATCGATCTGCGACATGGATAAGGTGCTCTGCCCGATGACCGCATCCACGTCCATGCCGAGCGCACGCGCACGCGCTTTCGCAGTGCGAAGAATCTCATCAAAAGCGTACACAATCGCGCGGTCCCCCCGTTGCGCTGCAGCGAAAGCGTACAGCATGGCTAAGGTCGACTTGCCACAACCGGCAGGGCCGGTGAACAGTGTGGAGGAACCACGCGCAATACCGCCGCCAAACATTGCATCAAGACTCGCGTTGGAACTTTGTACCCGCTCCAACGGGAAGTCCCGGCCATGTTCCGAAGCCACAAGCCGGGGGTAGATAAATAAGCCGCCATATTGAATGGTGTAATCATGAAAGCCCTCGCGAAAGGCCGACCCGCGCAGCTTCAGAATCTCAACTCGGCGGCGGGTTGCGCCATACGAACGCGGCAGCTTTTCCAGGCGAACAACGCCATGCGCAATGCTTTGCAGTTGCAGGTCGTGCGCTTCCCCGGTAAGGTCGTCCAGCATCAGCACGGTGGTGTGGCGGCCTGCGAAGAACTGTTTCAAGGCCAGCAGTTGACGGCGATACCGCATGGCATCAGACGCCAGCAGGCGAAGCTCTGAGAGCGAGTCGATCACCAACCGGTCGGGATTGTGCCTTTCGATCTCCGCCGTCAACCGCTGAATCGTAGTGGCCAGCTCGATCTCACTCGGATGGAAGACGGTGTATTGCTGTTCCGGGCTAAAGCTGGCTTCCTCGGGCACAAACTCCGCAATCGGGAGCAACTCAGTATCCCAACCGTGGGAGAGCGCCGACCCCTGCAGTTCAGACGCAGGCTCAGACAAGGTGATGTAAAGAGCCTTTTCCCCAGCCTTAACACCGGACATGACGAACTGCATCGCTAGCGTGGTCTTCCCTGTTCCCGGGTCACCCTCCAGCAGATACATCTGCCCTGAGGGCAGACCGCCTGAAAGGATGTCATCGAGACCGGGTACACCTGTTGCAAGCCGCGTAGACTTCTGCAAATTAGACATTGCTGACTAGCATACGTCCGGCTCTTGGGCTTTCCAAAGCTTCACTGAAAGCTTCTAAGTGCAATCAAGCGCTTTTGGGCGATCGCAAGACTGGCGTGATATCAAACAATGTAAGGTGGGTACCTTCCATACTGGTGAAAGTACAGTCTGCCGTTATAGGAGCAGCCTGCGGCATGGGAAATGAGTGCGCGCGTCCGCGATGGCAAATGACAGAATACTCGTATTCATTGGGAGTACTCATGTTTCTTCGTAACGTCCTGGCGACGGCAGCGCTGCTGGTCGCGCCCGCACTCTATGCCCAGGCACCATCTGCTGCGGCGGCGTCCACACCGCCGAAGACTGTCGGCTGTAAGGCAGACAGGCAGCCGCTGACACCTGCAGAGATCGCGTATCACCGCTCGAAATACAAGGAAGCCGCAGATCTGTTCGTCTCCGAGTTGCAAAGCCATCCCACAGATGATCGTCTTCGTGCGGGGCAAATTCGCACAAGGCTAGGCCTTGCACAGATCTCCGAAGCAGTGGCTCTTGCAGATGCCTGGGTAGCTGAGAAGCCTAGTTCAGGTGCAGCACTGACTGCAAAGGCTGAAACCACGCTGCGCAAGGGGGAACTGCCTGAGGCATACAGCGAAACGGCACGGGCGCAAAAGCTGGATCCATGCAACGGCCGCGTGTACTACGTGCTGGCTGAGTACGAAGATATGACTGCGATGTATGCCATGGAGAAGCGCCATCTGGACCTGGCCCACGCACTGAGCCCAACCGATCCGGAAGTGACATTCAGTTGGATTGACCAGCGGCCGAAGCTGCAGGCAAAGAAAGATTGGGCGGACTTCGTCGAGTCCAATCCCGTATTCACGGAAGCCGAACGAGAGGCGGCCCGCAAGCGCATCGCACGGACGACTGAACAGAAGCAGGACAACGACTGTCGCCTGGCCTCTGCTCTGCGGGAAACGACTGTGCCCTTCTCAGCCATTCGATACGCCCCGGATGCTGCTCCAATCTACGGATTGGAGATGACCTTCAATGGCAAGAAACGCAGGCTGCAACTGGACACCGGCGCAAGTGGCCTGACACTGACTACCGGAGCCGCAGAGCGCCTGGGCCTGGCGACTGAAGAAACAGCCTGGATGGGTGGCATAGGGGATGACGGCGCCCGCAAAGCCCGTGTCACGCACGTTGCCCAACTGAAAATCGGCAACCTGGAATTTGCCAATTGCAACGTATACATCCTGCCGCCGCGCAACATGGATTATGCCGGTGCCGGTCTTACACCCTTCATGGACGAAATCGATGGCCTGATCGGTGGGGATCTGTTCCGCAGTTTTCTATTGACGCTGGACTACCCCGGTGGCGAGATGAAGGTGTCACCGCTGCCCGCAAGGCCGGGTGACCCGCCCGAACTTGTGACGTTGGAGACAAGCCGGGACCGGCACAACCGTGAACCCGGCACCGGCGCACCGCAACAGGATCGCTACCGCAGCCCCGAAATGAAGGACTGGGCAACTTTCTACCGCATCTACCACTACCTTTTGATTCCGACGCAACTGAATGACGGGCCGGTGAAGCTGCTGATGGCAGACACCGGAGCAGACCAGAACCTGATCTCGCCCAATGCCGCACGTATGGTAACTCGCGTAGACAGGACGAATAAGGTCATGATGCAGGGCATCTCTGGAGCGATCAAGGATAACTACCTGACCGACAAGATCGTGCTGCACTTTGCCCAGCTTTACCTGCCGCTACCCTGGATGATTGCCGTCGACACAACAAACGTATCCAAAGGCGCGGGCGTGGAGATCTCAGGCTTTCTAGGCTTCCCGGCGCTGCGTCAGATGACCTTGCAGATCGATTACCGCGATAACCTGATTCATTTCGCCTTTGACCCGAAGCGGGCACCTAACCCTAAGTTTGCGAGTACCCCGTTCAACCAATAGGCTTGTCTGCAAATAAGAGAGGCCGGAATCCCGGGCCCTCTCTTTCGAAAGTGAATGGATACTAACGATCCTTCGACGCAGCCAGCTTTTCTTCCGCGACTCGGATTTCGGATTGCGCATAGTCGTATTTCTCCGGGTCGTCGCCCGCTTCGTTCCAGTCTTTTTGCGCACCGTCTAGCTGCTGCTGTGCCTGCGCCGCATCAATCTCCTGCGGTTTTAATGCGGTTTCTGCCAGCACCGTGACGCGCTCCGGCAGCACCTCGACAAAACCCCACGCTACGAAGAATTTGGCGTCGCCGGAGTTGCCGCCGTGCAGCCGAACCTCACCCGCGCCAAGTTCCGCGAGCAACGGTGACGCACCGTAGAGCGCTTCCATGTAGCCGGACCGTGCAGGCAGTTCAATCGCATCGGCGGTCGTGTCGACCAGCACGCGGTCAGGTGTGACGATGCGGACTGCGAGTTGCCCGGATGCCGTTGTTGTTTCTGCCATGAGGTCTCTGCATTTCTAAGTAGAAAGTTGTAAGTCGAAAGAGACAGAGCGAAATGTTGTAAGTACCACGGCTTTCACCAGGACTTACAACATTCCACTTACATCCTTTACGCGTTTGCCTTCATCTTTTCGGCTGCTTCCAGCACTTCCTCAATGCCGCCCTTCATGTAGAAGGCCTGTTCGGGAATGTCGTCGTGCTTGCCTTCGATGATCTCCTTGAACGAGCGGACTGTGTCGGCGACCTTGACATACTTGCCCGGGTTGCCGGTGAAGACTTCCGCCACGTGGAAGGGCTGCGAAAGGAACCGCTGCACCTTGCGCGCCCGGAAGACGGTGAGTTTGTCATCTTCAGACAATTCGTCGATGCCGAGGATGGCGATGATGTCCTGCAGATCCTTGTAACGCTGCAAAATGCCTTTTACCGATTGCGCCACGTTGTAATGTTCCTCGCCAACCACGCGTGGCGAGAGAATACGCGAGGTGGAAGCGAGAGGATCGACTGCCGGGTAAATACCAATCTCAGTCAGCGCACGATTCAGCACAGTGGTCGCGTCGAGGTGAGCAAAGGTCGTGGCCGGAGCAGGGTCGGTCAAATCGTCAGCGGGTACGTAAATTGCCTGTACCGATGTGACGGAACCCTTCTTGGTGGACGTGATGCGCTCCTGCAACTGGCCCATCTCCGACGCCAGATTGGGCTGGTAACCCACTGCGGAAGGCATACGGCCCAGCAGCGTGGACACCTCAGATCCGGCCTGCGTGAAACGGAAGATGTTGTCGATGAACAGCAGCGTGTCCGCACCCTCTTCGTCGCGAAAGTATTCCGCAATGGTCAGGCCGGTCAGCGCCACGCGGAGGCGCGCTCCTGGTGGCTCGGTCATCTGGCCGTAGATCAGCGCAGCCTTCGACTTGCGCCAATCGTTCGGATCGATAACGCCGGACTCCTGGAATTCCATCCAAAGATCATTGCCTTCGCGGGTGCGTTCGCCAACGCCAGCGAATACCGAATAACCGCCGTGCTGCATCGCGACGTTGTTAATCAGTTCCTGGATCAGCACCGTCTTGCCGACGCCCGCGCCGCCGAACAGGCCGATCTTGCCGCCCTTGAGAAAGGGCTGGATTAGGTCAACGACCTTGATGCCGGTCTCGAACATTTCTTCGCCTGTCGCCTGCTCGTCGAATGCAGGTGCCTGGCGATGAATGGGCATACGCTTATCCGTCTGCACCGGTCCAAGGTTATCGACAGGCTCACCGATGACGTTGAGCACGCGGCCCAGCGTCTCGCGGCCGACCGGCACCATGATCGGGCCACCGGTGTCATACACCTTCATGCCGCGGACCATACCCTCTGTCGCCTCCATGGCAACGGTACGCACGCGGCCCTCGCCAAGATGCTGCTGCACCTCGACAATGACGGACATGGGAGTGGGAACGTCGAAGCCTTCCGACGTGATGCGCAGCGCCGAATAGATCGGCGGCATGTGCTTCTCGTCGAACTGAATGTCAACGGCGGGGCCGCTGATCTGAATTACTTTGCCAATGTTATCTGCCATAAGTTTTCTAAAGCGCTGCTAGAGCGCCGCCGCTCCTGAAACAATCTCAATAATTTCTGTGGTGATGGCTGCCTGGCGGACGCGGTTCATCGTCAGCGTCAGCTTGTCGATCATGTCGCTTGCGTTGCTGCTGGCGGAATCCATTGCCGTCATGCGCGAAGCATGTTCACTCGCAACTGACTCAAGCAACGCGTGGTATATCTGCGTTGTGACATAGCGCGGTAGAAGGTGACGGAAGAGAACAGCGGGGTCCTCATCGTAGAGGTAATCCACGTCGGCCGTTCCAAACTTCTTCGCCTCTTCCTCCATCACGGAGTCTTCCGTTGCGTTGATAGAGACACCGGCGGACTGTGCTGCGTGAGCAGCGGCTTCTTTCTGCTCCGCCGTCATTTCCTCCGCAGCGGTGATCTCCTGCGAACCAAGCTTGCGGATGGGCAGCAGTTTTTCGACCACGACACGCTGCGCAATGACCGACTTGAACTCGTTATAGACAAGGTAGACCGCGTCGATTTCGCCGCGCTCGTAGCGGTCAATGATGTTGTGCGCGCTCTTGTCCACGTCAGGGAAGCTGAGCTTGCCCAGGAGAGGAGAAAGATCGTGCGTCAATTCAACCGGCTGCTTGCGTTCGCGAAGGTCTTCGATGTGGTGCGAAAGGCCGTTGTCGTAGGCCTCATCCACATGCTTCCACGTGGCTTCCGGATAGCGGCGCTTGAACAGGTCGCGAGACTTGCGGCCCACGGTTTCAATGTCGATGTTCTGCTCGCCCACCGCTGGATTCTCTTCAGTGGCGGCGTGCGGTTGACGACGATAGTCGATGAACTTCTGCGCAGCCTTGCCGATGTTCGAGTTGAAGGCTCCCGCAAAGCCCTTGTCACCCGCGATGACGAGGATGAGCACGTTCCGCTCTTCACGCTCGACCAGCAGCGGATGCATGACATCGCCACCCTCCTCGCCGTACAGAGCGGCACGCCGCACCAGCGACTGCAGCACATTCGCCAGCATCTGCGCATAGGGCCGCGCTTGCATGGCACGTTCCTGTGCGCGGCGCAGCTTGGCTGCCGAAACCATCTTCATGGCCTTGGTAATCTGCCGCGTGTTTTTTACGGAGCGTATGCGCCGCTTAAGATCGAGTACGTTTGCCATAAAGCCTGCTTACGCAGTCACCATTACCGGCTTGTTCTCGTTCAGCCCGGCCTTGAAGGCACCTTTGTAGTCGTTGATGGCATCGGTCAGCCGCTTGGAAATATCGTCGTCCAAAGCCTTCTTGCTCATGATGTCAGCAAGAATCTGCTTGCCGGTGGACGCCATGTACTCATGGAAGCCATGCTCAAACGCCTGTACCTGCTTTACGTCAACATCATCTAGCAAGCCTTTCGTACCGGCGAAGACAATGGATACCTGCTGCGCCGCAGTCAAAGGCTGGAACTGCGGCTGCTTCAGAATCTCGACCAGCCGCGAACCGCGATTGAGCTGCTTCTGCGTGGCAGGGTCCAGGTCCGACCCGAACTGCGCGAAAGCGGCAAGTTCGCGGTACTGTGCGAGGTCTAATTTCAACGTCGCGCCGACCTGCTTGGTGGCCTTCATGGCGGCAGCAAAACCCACGCGCGAAACAGACAAACCTACGTTCACCGCAGGACGGATACCCGAGTTGAACAGGTCAGTTTCCACGAAAATCTGGCCGTCCGTGATCGAGATCACGTTCGTCGGGATGTAAGCCGATACGTCGCCAGCCTGCGTCTCAATGATCGGCAGGGCAGTCAGCGAACCGCCGCCCAGCTTGTCCGACACCTTCGACGAGCGCTCCAGCAGGCGCGAGTGGAGATAGAACACGTCGCCCGGATACGCCTCGCGGCCCGGTGGACGGCGCAGCAGCAGCGAAATCTCACGGTACGCCGCGGCGTGCTTCGAAAGATCGTCGTAGATGATGAGGCAATGCCTGCCGTTGTCACGGAAGTACTCCCCCATTGCGGTTGCCGCATAGGGCGCGATGTAAGACATTGGGGCCGGCTCTGAAGCGGTTGCAGCAACCACTATGGTGTAGGCCATGGCACCGTACTGCTCCAGCGTCTGCACGATCTGGGCAACGGACGAGCGTTTCTGACCGACCGCGCAGTAGATGCAGATGAGATCGTTCTTTGCCGAGTTGATGATGGCGTCGAGCGCGATGGCGGTTTTGCCGGTCTGGCGGTCGCCGATCAGCAGCTCGCGCTGGCCGCGGCCGATTGGAATCATGGTATCGATGGCCTTGATGCCGGTCGCCATGGATTCCGTGACCGACTTCCGATCGATGACGCCGGGAGCCAGGCGCTCCACAGGCAGCGTGTGCGGCGTGTCGATCGGGCCCTTGTCATCGATGGGTTGACCCAGCGCGTTGACCACGCGACCGATGAGGGCTTCTCCTACGGGAACGGACATGATCTTGCCCGTCCGCTTGACCTGGTCGCCTTCGCTGATGCCGGTAAAATCACCCAGCAGAACCGCGCCTACCTGGTCTTCGTCCAGGTTCATGGCCAGACCGGCGATGCCCTTGGGGAACTCGATCAGTTCGCCGGCCATGACCTTGTCCAAGCCGTGGATGCGGGCAATACCGTCGCCCAGCGAGATGATGGTGCCCACCTCGTCCACGGAAATTTTCTGCTCGTAGTTCTCAATCTGCTGACGCAGCAGCTCTGTAATCTCGTCTGCCTTTAGCTGTGCCATGTGTCCTTTTCCGTCCCCGTGCGCCACAAAAATGCGGCCCGTCTTAAAACTGCTGCTAAACGGCCGCCAGGTGCTGCTTCAATTGCTCCAGCTGCCCTCGAACCGAACCATCGTACACGCGCGAACCAAGCCGGATAATGGCACCGCCGAGAAGTGCCGCGTCTTCCGTCCATTGCACGCGCACATTGCTGCCAGCCAGTTCGCCCGCTTTCCACTTCAGCAGGTTGCGTTCCTCGTCCGAAAGTGACTTGGCTGAAACGATCTCCACCTCGTGAATCCCGTTGGCCTCATCCGCGAGCGAACCGTACTCTTCAGCGATCTCGCGAAGGGACTGCAGCCTCTCATGGTCCATCAGAACTGCAATAAAGTTGCACACAGGCTTGTCCATGCCCACGCGCGCGCTCACCGCATCCAGCACCTTCAGCTTGTCAGCCTGTGGCAAGGACGGATTCAACAGGAATTCACGCAGTTCACGGCTGTCTTCAAAAGTTCCTGCAAAATCAGCAAGCTGCGATCGAACCGCGTCGACGTTCAGCTTCTGCGCAGATGTCACCTGCTGAAAGGCGCGTGCGTAGCGAAGGGTGAAGGTTGCCATTAGTTGCGGCTCCTTTCAGCATGGAGCTTGCCCGCAAACTGCTCAATCAGGATTCGGTCATCGTCTGGCGTGATCTGCAACTGCGCAGCTGCACGATCAACAGCAATGCCCGCGACATATTCCCGCAGCGAACGCTGCGCTGCCGCACTGGCTGCGGCAATCTCCTGCTCTGCCGAAAGCAGGATGCGTGCCTTTTCTTCTTCCACCTGCGCGTGCATGCGTTGCTCTTCCTCGGCGGCGGAGCGGTCATTTTCGGCGCGCAGAGCGGCAATCTCGCCGTCCAGCGCTCCCAAGCGTGCTTCCACGGCGTTCAACCTGGCGCGAGCCTCTTCTGTCGCCACACGGGCCTCGACGAGGTTCTTTTGGATGTTCTCGCCACGGTCGCGAAAGGCTTTCGGCAACGCCTTCGCCAGCCCATACACAACAACGGCAACAAGTACCAGAAAGTTCAGCCACTGGAATGCAAGCACGGATGCTTCCGGTCGCATGCCGACCATGCCACCCAGCTTCATAACCGATGTGGAAGGCTTCTTCAACTCCTCGGCAGGGTCTTTTGCTTCAGTACTTTCAGGCTCTGACCGGTTACCCGAGGCGACGGACGGCGATGCTGCACCGCGGGTACCGGCTGGCCGTTCCTGCGCGTGAGCCGTGACAAACGAACCCGCACATACGAAGAACAGCAAAAGGATCAACGCAAAATGGAATCTTTTCACTGCGCCACTCCCGCGCCGGAACCTGCTGAGCGGTGCGGCAGAATGGCTGCAATGACTGCTTGCGAGAGTGCCGCGGCACCTGACTCAAGCTGCGTCTTTGCTTCAGCGCCGGAACGCTCCACGGATTCGCGGGCAGCCGTAATGCGACGCTGAGCGGCATCTCGGGCCTCCGCCAGAGCCTTATCGCGGGCAACACCGGCAGCTTTCTGATGCGCTGTACGGGCCGTGAAAATCTCGCTGCGCGCGTCACGCAGACGCGTCTCGTAAGCAGCCGTCTTCTCTTCCGCTACGGTGATGGCGGCACGCGCCTCGTCCATGGCACCGCCAGTGCGGCTGTGCCGATCGGCCAGCACCTTTTCAAGCGGCTTGCGTACCAGCACGGCGTAAGCCGCCAACAGGATCAGAAAGAAGATCACGGTGGGCAGGGAGCCGAGCAGAAGATCGCCAAGTTGATTCAGAATTACTTGCATGAAGGACCGTGGGCCGCGTCCGAAAAGCCAGCCACCGGGCTTGCAAAGCCCAGGATGGGTCGCAAAGGGTGAGGGCGTACGGATGCTGGCAACCCTCTTGTTATACCAACCGTGAGCAGCATCGGTCAACGAAATGGCGGGGACACGCCGCTGTGCCACGCGGCGAATGAACCTGTTTCCAGTGACTTGCATGCCGCCGCAACATAAGCAGGAGCGATGCAATCACACGTCTTGAACTCTTCCAAGCTATTCTGCTGTCATTCCCTGATTTGAAGCTGCTTTGGAAGAGGTTCCTAATGAACGGATGCACCCGCAGGGTTGCGCCGGTGTGCGCACTGACCACGCTTGCTGTGGTTCACCTGGCCGCACAGACGGTACCAACATCCGAGCCGGTACAGGCGCAGCATGCCATGGTAGTCAGCATTCACCACGAAGCAACTGATGCCGGAGTCACCGTTCTGAAGCAGGGCGGCAACGCAGTCGATGCGGCTGTGGCTGTCGCCTTTGCGTTGCAGGTGGTCTATCCGCAGGCAGGCAACATTGGTGGCGGGGGCTTCATGCTCATTCATCCAGGCCACGCTCACGGGTCGAAGAAGCTGGCTGACGGCAAGCCACACTTCCTCGACTACCGCGAAAAAGCACCGGCAGGGGCATCGCGTGACATGTATGTCGGCCCAGATGGCAACGTGGTCAAGGGGATGAGCACCGTTGGGTACAAAGCCAGCGGCGTACCCGGCACCATCGCGGGCATGGTCTATGCGGAGCAGCACTTCGGCAGGTTAGGCCTGAAGGCCGTGATGCAGCCGGCCATCCGCCTCGCGCGCGACGGCTATGTGCTGACCGCCGAAGTGGAAGCCTGGAATTCGAAGTCTCTGGCGCAAAATCCCGAGGGCCGCCGCATCTACCAGCGTGACGGCAACCTGTACAAGGCGGGTGAAACCTTTGTGCAGCCCGAACTGGCAGCTACCTTGGAGCGGATCGCCTCGGACCCCGGCGATTTTTACCGCGGGCGCATGGCACAACAGATCGCCGACGAGATGCAAAGCGGCGGCGGCCTGATTACCACCGCGGACATGGCGGCCTATCAGGTTAAGGATCGCAAGCCGCTCACCGGCAAGTATCACGGCTACAAGATCATCACTGCGCCTCCGCCTTCCTCCGGCGGCATCGTCCTGCAGGAGACGCTGAACATCCTGTCCGGCTACAAGCTGAACAAACTGGGTGCGGATCGCAGCCCCGAGCAGGTTCACCTGATCACGGAGGCTTTTCGTCGCGCCTTTCTCGACCGGTCTGACTACCTGGGGGATCCCGATTTTGTTTCCATGCCTCTGAAGCAGATGGCGGACAAGCACTACGCGAAGGCGTGGCGCAAGACCATTGATCCATCTCATGCAACGGCCTCGAAGGACCTGGTCCGTCCGGCCGGCTTCATGCCTCCACCACCGCAACCGGGCGAACGCCGCGAATCGACGCAGACCACCCACTTCAGCGTGGTGGACGCGGACGGAAACGCAGTCAGCAATACCTACACGCTCAACTTTTACTTCGGCTCTGGTGTTGTAGTTAAGGGCCTGGGATTCGCCATGAACGACGAGATGGACGACTTCACCAGCAAGGTGGGCGTGCCCAACGGCTTCGGCCTTATCCAGGGTCCGGCCAATGCGATTGCACCCGGTAAGCGGCCTCTCTCAGCCATGTCGCCAACGATCGTGACAAAGCGTGGGAAGCTGTGCCTGGTGCTGGGTTCCCCGGGCGGCCCAACCATCATCTCCACGGTTGCAAACGACCTGATCAGCGTGCTCGATAACGGCATGAACATTCAGGAAGCGGCGGACGCGCCACGCTTCCATCACCAATATCTGCCGGACGATCTTCAGGTGGAGAAGAGATTTCCTGCTGCCTCTGCCGATGTACTCAGGCTGAGCGGTTACAACATCAAGCGCTCAGGTGAGTTCGATGAACACAATCCGGGCGTCTGGGGCGACAGCGAGTTGATTGCTGTCGATCCGAAAACCGGCATGCTGATGGGTGGTCACGATCGTCGCAAGAATTACGGCAGCGCAGCGGGATATTGAGGGTTTGTCACGCGACCGAGGTATAAAAGCTTCGCGCAGGATCAAAGTACGCGCATGTAACGCCCTTCATAACAGGCAGGTTTCCTGTTTTGGGACGAATGGATATTACGGATATTTGGTCTTAAGACCTTCGTAATAGTGGCCGGAAACACTGTCGATATCTTATGAATGAGTAACACAGACTTGGGAGAAGAGGGATCACGCGCTTGCGTGATCCCATTTTTTTACATTTACCCACGCTGCGCCTGCGAAGCCGTGGATATGATGTTTGCCAGGACGACGTTTGCATTTTCCTTCTCCCGCGGGCACGCCTGCTGAGACAGTGCAGGCGATCAACACAAAAGGGGAATGTTCATCCCAGGTCTGTATAGATCCGTTCCCCTTCGTCCCACTCCCTTGCTTGTCTCTTCTTCCACCAGGATGAAGACGATCTGATTGCCGCTTGACCACGCACATCGCACCACAGGTACAGAGTGGCGCGGTCGCTACAATCGAAGCACGTAAGGTTGGTGCCCGCGGAACGCGGATTTCATCGCATGGCTGCGATACACAACTGTTTGCTGCCGGAGGTCAAGCGCCGCGCGCCGTCTTCACGTGGGAGAAGCTCGTCGTGATTCTTGCAAGCTGGAATGTTAACTCCATCAACGCCCGCCTGGGCCACGTGACTCGTTTTCTTGAGGCGCGATCGCCGGACGTTCTCCTGTTGCAGGAGCTTAAGGGTACTGAGTTCCCTGCCGATCATTTCCGCGCGCTTGGCTACGAAAGCGCGGCCGTGACACAAAAGGCTTACAACGGTGTCGCGGTATTGTCGCGGCTGCCCGTCGAGACGGTAAACACGATTCTGCCCGGTGACGAGGCGGATAGCCACGCCCGCTTTCTGGAGACGATTCTCGACGCGCCGGATGGCGAGCGCATACGTGTCGTCAACATCTATCTGCCGAACGGCAACCCGACCGGTACCGACAAGTTCCTGTACAAGCTGGCGTGGATGGACCGCCTGATCCAGCAGATGACCACATGGAAGACCGACGCAATCCCCACCCTGATCGGCGGCGACTTCAACGTCATTCCGGAAGACATCGATTGCGACAAGCCAGCCAACTGGGTTCGCGATGCGCTATTTCAGCCGGAGCCGCGCGAACGCTACCGCGCCATGCAGCAGATCGGCTTCGTGGACGCGTTTCGCTCGTTGCACCCGGAAGCCACAGGCCAGTTCACCTACTGGGATTACTTCCGCATGGCGTTTGAGCGCAACCGCGGCATCCGCATCGACCACTTCCTGCTGTCACCCACGCTTGCTCCCCGCCTGCTTCGTTGCGAGATCGACAAAGGACCAAGGGCAGAGTACAAGCCGTCAGACCACACACCGATCCTTGTCGAAATTGGCCCGCGTCAGGGCAAATGATCAAACGCTGAAGCTGGTCGCTTTCTGCTCTTCCCGGCGCTCAACAGCAAGCGCGATCAGGCGATCGATCAAATCGGCATAGCCAATACCGCTGGCCTCCCAGAGTTTTGGGTACATGCTGATGCTGGTAAAGCCGGGCATCGTGTTGACCTCGTTCAGGTAAATACGCGGAGCTTTCTTTGTGCCCGCAACCGCAGCTTCCATCAGAAAGTCAACGCGCGCCAAGCCCGCACAGTCACAGGATTTGAACGCCTCAATGGCCATGGCCTGGATGGCCTTCGACTCCATGCGGGTCAGCTTTGCCGGAATGATCGGTTCGCTGGTGCTGCTGCTGTCGTACTTGGAGGCGTAGTCGTAAAACTCGCGATCGGGCACGATCTCTCCGACAACACTAGCGACGGGATGGTCGTTGCCGAGCACCGCCACCTCAAGCTCACGAGCCTTGCTTTTATCCCTCAACCGGCCTGCGCCCGAGACACCTTCTTCGATCACGATCTTGCGGTCGAACTTTGCCGCCTCGTCCATAGCATTCGCAAGCTCTTTGCGTTCGCGCACCTTGCTGATACCGACCGACGAGCCCAGGTTTGCGGGCTTCACGAACACGGGATACTGCAACTTGTCCTCGATGGCTTTGGTGCACTTGCGAGGGCTCGCCTTCCAGTCGCCGCGCAGCAGCGTGACGTGTTTCACGATGGGCAGGCCGGCGGCGGCAAACATCTTCTTCATGGCGTCTTTGTCCATGCCCACCGACGATCCGAGCACACCCGAACCGACGTACGCGACGTTCGCAAGTTCCAGCATGCCCTGGATCGTTCCGTCTTCACCAAAGGTGCCGTGCAGCACCGGAAAGACCACATCCAGCGCCGCCATGGACGCTCCGGTTGCGGATGCCTGCAAGGTGAGCACGGCTGAAGGAGCGGCCTTATGCTTGGGCGCGGACACGACACTTTCGCCCCCAAGAGCAGACGCTACGCTGGCCACCGCATCCGCATGCGCCCGGCGGGTCGAAAGCTTCTTTGCGGGCGTCGTTTTGACTTTGCCGCTGATCTTGCCGATTATTTGCTGCAGTTCGCTGCCCGCGAGCAAGGCGTCCGCATCGCCCCCACCCAGCCACTGGCCGCTCTTTGCAATGCCGATGGGCACAACCTCGTACTTCTTCCGGTCGATCGCCTGCAGGATCGAGGCCGCGGAGCGCAGCGACACTTCATGCTCACCCGACCGCCCACCAAACAAAATGCCCACACGCAGCTTCTTCGCCATTGTTCCCCAACGCGCGGTGTTGTCACACGCGCTTTTTGCATGGTAGCCGTGCGTCCCGCGCAACGGCAGCAGTGT
Organism: uncultured Terriglobus sp.; assembly: GCA_964250115.1. Classification (GTDB taxonomy): domain Bacteria; phylum Acidobacteriota; class Terriglobia; order Terriglobales; family Acidobacteriaceae; genus Terriglobus. Next base: position 17,416 of record CAXUEW010000003.1, on the reverse strand, counting down.
ATCCATGCTGGTTCCTTTGCATGCGCGGCAGTTCTTCAGGTATACGTCCGGTGAGGACCCATATATACATGCCAGACCTGCGCACTCGACGATCGTTTCTGGCGGTAAGCGCGCTTGCTGCGGCCGCTGCCGTGGCGGGCGAAGCACAGGTCCCACAGAGTGTCCCGGCCACGCCGCCAGAGGGTGCACCGCCCGTCTTCGGCACCGCT
>CAXUEW010000003.1:0-17197 GCA_964250115.1 uncultured Terriglobus sp. | reverse complement strand
AGTGGGACCGGTAGTTACGCCTGTCGATCTTCAGCATGCGGAGAAGCTGGCTCAGGTTGAGATGTCGTCCGCGGAACGGGTCGAAGCGGCAAGCAACTGGCGCAACAGCATGGCCGCCCTGTTGGAACGGCGCGTCGGACCTCGCAAACTCGCCTTGGGCGCGGAAGATGTGCCGGCCACCACGTGGAACCCGTCGCTTGCTCACCCTGCGGTGTTGCCGAGCAAGGCTGCGTTGGATGAAGCCAGGCCCATCTTCAGCACGATCAACGCCACGCTGCCGGCGGATGATGCCGCCATAGCCTTTGCGCCTGTGACGCACCTTGCGCACTGGATCCAGACGAAGCAGATCACATCGGAGAGGCTGACAAAGCTCTATCTCGATCGGCTAAAGCGGTACGATCCGCAACTGCGCTGCGTCATTACGCTGACCGAAGCGCACGCCCTGCAGCAGGCGCAGGCAGCAGACCGCGAAATTGCCTCTGGCAAATACCGTGGACTTCTGCACGGCATTCCGTACGGCGCGAAGGATCTACTGGACACCGCCGGCATCGCCACCACTTACGGCGCGGAACCCTTTCGCGACCGCGTACCATCCGCAGACAGCGTGGTGATCCGCAAGTTGAACGCGGCCGGCGCGGTGCTGGTCGCAAAGCTGTCACTGGGTGCGCTGGCGCTCAACGATATCTGGTTCGGTGGACAGACAATGAACCCCTGGCTGCCGCAGGAAGGCTCTTCCGGCTCAAGCGCCGGCCCTGCCTCGGCAGTGAGCGCCGCGCTGGTTGGCTTCGCCATCGGCAGTGAAACGCAGGGCTCAATCATCAGTCCATCCATGCGCTGCGGTGTCACGGGTCTGCGGCCCACCTTTGGCCGCGTGCCGCGCACCGGGGCCATGACCCTCAGCTGGACCTGTGACAAGTTGGGCCCGATGGCGCGCAGCGTGGAAGACACCATGCTTGTGCTCGAAGCGATTCATGGCTTCGATACGGGCGATGTGGCCAGCGTCGACATGCCACTGGTCTTCGATGCTTCCACGCCTGTGAAGGGGCTGCGTGTTGGATACTTTCCCGCATGGATGAAAAGCGCCCCAGCGACAGAGGTGGATCGGGCAGCACTCGACAAAGTCCGTTCGCTCGGCATGCAGGCGGTCGAGGTCAACCTGCCGGACTGGCCGTATGACTCGTTGAACGTAATCCTCTTCGCCGAGGCTGCCGCTGCCTTCGAAGAGTTGACCCTGTCACACCGCGACCGCGAGTTGAAGATGCAGACGCCAGACGCCTGGCCCAACAGCTTTCGCCAGGCTCGCTTCCTCTCCGCGGTCGACCTGGTGCAGGCAGACCGCATGCGCCGCAAAGTTGCAGGGGAAATGCAGCGCGTGATGAGCGAGGTCGACCTGCTGCTGGTGCCTTCGCTGCGCGACGAAATGATGGTCATTAGCAACTTCACCGGGCATCCTTCGCTGACCCTGCGCGCCGGGTTTGTCCAGGTGGCGCAGGCACGCAGTGACTGGGCACCCGATCCGAAACACCCGCTGCCAAAGTTCAGCCCGCCGCGCCGCGTTCCGCATGGCATTACGCTGGTTGGCCGGCTGTTCCAGGAAGGGGTCTTGGTACAGGCGGGCATGGCGCTCGAACATGCGTTCAACGTAGCATCGGAGCGACCGGTGGGCTTTGCATGAAAAGCGGCGTGCATTCGGCATGGTATCTGGGAGTGCTGCTGCTCTGCAGCCTGTGCCGAGCGCAGCAGCCAGCCGCACCTTCGCCAGAAAGCGCACCGGGAACAGTCACCACGCTGCGCGTCAACACACGCACGGTGGAGATATCCGCCGTGGTCCGCAACAAGACCGGCGAACCGCAGCCCGCGCTCACCAAAGACGACTTCACGCTGAAGGCTGACGGCAAGGAAGAAGCCATCCGGTACTTCTCAGTCGGCTCCGACCTGCCGCTTACCCTCGCCCTGCTGGTCGATGTCAGCGGCAGCCAGCGCACCTTCATCGGCGACGAATGGCGTGCCAGCGACATCTTTTTCGAGACGATGCTTACCCGCCCGCAAGACCGAGCCATGCTGGTAGAAATCGACGCGCGTGTACGCCAGATGATGCCTATGACCAACTCCGCATCGAAGCTGCACCTGGCCCTGACACAGCTCGGATCAGACCCGGAGGACGCACGCGCCACGCTGCTGAACGACGCCGTTTATGCCATTGCGAAAAACTTCCTGGCCAAGGAAAAGGGACGTAAGGCAATCATCCTGCTCACAGACGGCGGCGACAACGGCAGCCGTGCCACGCTGCCGCAGGTCATCGAGCAGGCACAACGCGCCAACGTGCCCATTTACGCCATCGAGTACAGCGCGTGGGCCGGCTTTATCGCACCCACACAAAGCCTTAGCAGCTTGGCGGCAGGCAGCGTCAACAGTGGCCGCGAACTACTGAACAAATTGGCCGGCAGCACCGGCGGCCACGTGTACAGCGTCGAACGCGGCATGACGCTGAAGAAGATTTACGAAGCCATCAGCAACGACCTGCGCACGCAATACCAGATCGGCTACACCCCACCGCCCGACCTCCTGCCCAACAGCTTCCACAAGTTGGAACTACGGACGAAGGACAAGAAGCTGACCGTGCAAGCACGCACCGGCTTCTACGTGCAGCCTTAAGCCAATAACCAGCTGATCGACTATCGAGGAACAGCTTGAAGAGTCTCACTTACGAGTTCGTAGTCCCCAGCAGTGTTTTTCTTTTTGATGAAGCTCTTTGGCCTGACTTACCCGTCGTGCTAAACGGTATGCTGTGGAGAATTCAGCGGCCTACTTCAGGAACCAAGCATGTTCGAGTAGACGGAACACTGGGAAATGAAGGAGTCATCATCGAGTACTCAATTATAAGGCTCTTAGTTGACGTACCTGAACATCAGGATGCCCCTGAATGGTATGTGCCTTTTCATCTTGCGAAGGAGTGTCTGACTTGGATCCGGGTAGCTGGCCGTCAATATTGGTTGACCGTACTGATGGGACCAAGCGATTCACTAGCGAGAGGAAGCATTATCTCTCAAGTGCAAGGCCAACTTTCCTATACAAATTTTGGAGCATCTAAAATGCCTATTCCCCCACAACCTTTGCAAGATGACCTTTGGAGGTGGATAGGCATACAGCTAACACGAGGCAATAAGCCACCGATTCCGGACATCATGTTTTGCGACGCGTTGCTAAAGCTTCGTGATTCTGATTATCTGCAAACTGTCATTCAGCTTGGAATCACCTGCGAGGTTGAGCTTAACGCCTTCATCGACGATTTACTTGCAGTCTCGACCGAACAAATACGTGTTCTTTATAAAGCCAGCAGACCTACGTTCTCGTGGAAGCTCAGAAACATGCCTGCCTTACTCGGCGTTGAACCGTATCAAACAGCAATGAACGGTTTACAAAGCTCTTATGTGATCTTTATAAGCTTCGCGGATCAGCCGTACACCGTGTAGAGTGCATGATTGAGCAGACAGACACCCAATCGAAGAAGGTGTCTGTGCCAGTCGACTTTCAACATGCGTCGCAATTCATGTTCGCAGTTGATCACTTTATGAATTGGGCAAAGCTGCAGCGAGAGAAGCGCGGCATTAGCTCAAAAGCACCTGTCACAGCCGCCTTACCGTATGTCATTGGGCCTGCAAAATAGAGGCCCTCCGGGAACTAAGGATAGATACGGTTCAAAGTCCGCGCGAATGGGATCGTTTCGCGCACGTGGTCCAGGCCGCAGATCCAGGCGACGCAGCGTTCGATGCCCATGCCGAATCCGCTGTGCGGCACGCTGCCGTACTTACGCAGGTCCAGGTACCACTGGAACGATTCCAGTGGCAGGCCGTGGCTGAGGATGCGTTCACGCAGCAGGTCGTAGCTGTCGATGCGCTGCGAACCGCCGATGATTTCGCCGTAGCCCTCCGGAGCCAGCACATCGACGCACAGTGCCTTGGTCGCGTCCTCGGGGTCGGGCTGCATGTAGAACGCCTTCACTGCTGCCGGGTAGCGGTGCACCATCACGGGCCGGTCAAACTGGTTTGAAATATAGGTCTCATCGGGCGCGCCGAAATCATCGCCGTACTCATGTGACTTTTCAATGGCACCCTCGACGAACGCCTTTTCCAGCATGGCGTGTGCTTCGTCGTAGCTGAGGCGCGGGAAGGGTGCCTGAATGTTTTCGAGCTTTGCAGCTTTGTCTTCACCGCCGGTGATCGTCTTCAGGTCGATGCGGTGCTTTTCCAACACGCGCGTGACGATGTGCGTGAGGAAGTCCTCGGCCAGCCGCATCAGGTCGGCAAGGTCGGCGTACGCGACCTCCGGCTCGATCATCCAAAATTCAGTCAGGTGGCGGCGCGTTTTCGACTTCTCCGCGCGAAAAACCGGGCCGAAGCTGTAGACCCTGCCCAGCGCCAGCGCGGTGGCCTCAATGTAAAGCTGGCCGCTCTGCGTCAGGTAGGCGTTGCCCTCGTCGAAGTACTTCATCTCGAACAGTTCGCTGGTGCCTTCGCAGGCGGCGGGCGTCAGGATAGGCGGGTCGGTCCGGGTAAAGTCCTGCGTGTCGAAAAACTCCTGCGCGGCACGCATGATGGTGGCTCGGATGCGCAGGATGGCCGACTGCCGGGGCGTGCGCATCCAAAGGTGGCGGCGCTCCATCAGGAAGTCGGGGCCGTGCTCCTTCAGCGTGATGGGGAACGGATCGTCCGCGTTGACTGCCTGCTGCACCTGTAAATCCTGCACATCAAGCTCAAAGCCGGAAGGCGCGCGGGCATCGGCGCGCACCACGCCGCGCACGATCACGCTTGACTCAAGCTGCAGGTTCTTCAGCGTTTCGAAGACTTCCGGCGATACTGCCGCCTTGGGCACAATGCCCTGAATGGTCCCGGTGCCGTCGCGGAAGATGGGAAAGAGCAGCTTGCCGCTGGCGCGCAGGTTATAAAGCCAGCCGCGCAGGGTAACCGCCTGGCCTTGATGGTTTCCGATGTTTGAGATGGTCGTGACGGGAGCGGAAGTGAGCGGTTCAGTTGTTGCCATAGCAAGCAACAGTGTATTCCCGGCCCTTGTGGCGCTGCTACCGGGTCGCGGATTCGCTGACGTGGACAGACTGCTCCAGCGTGGTGAAGGTCTTTGTGGCTCGTTCACTCATCGTCTTCGCGTCAATCTCAGGTTGGTAGCGAATCTCAAGCGTACCGACGGGTGCTTGCTTCATACCTGCAATGCCAGATCGTACAGCCTGCCAATCGACAGAGCCTTCGCCCGGCCAGCAGTGCTCGTCTTTCTCGCCGCCGTTGTCGTGGAGGTGCAGTTGCTTTACACGAGCGCCCAGCAACTCAAACGCCTTGGCTACGCCCGGCATGCCGTGCAGGTTTATATGGCCCACATCCAGGCAGACGCCCACGGTATCGAGGTGCGCGATGCGCAGCATTTCCATGAGGTGTTCCGGCGTGGTGACCTCGTTGGGCAGCGTCTCCACGAGCGTCTTCACACCGAGTGGATGCGCGAAGGCCTTGATGTGCTCGACGGCTGTCATGGACAGGTCCAGGGTGCGCTCGCTCCATGTGTCGTTGGCCGTACCCAGGTGCAGGACAATGCTGTCGATGTCGATCTGCTCTGCAGCCTCGAGCGCGCGCTTTACCTCGTCCATGGCGTCGATGCGGCGGGTCTTCTCCACATCCACCAGGTTGATGCTTGGCGGTACATGCTTACTCCAATCCGAACCGCCCGTCGCTCGGCCATCGAAGATGGGCTGGTGCAGAGTGGCTCGGCAGTCATTGCTGCGGAACCACTTGGCGATTTCCTTCACCTCTGTACGGTCGGCGTAATCAAAGTGGTGCCGCGCCGCAAACAACTCAATGGACTGCGCCCCGCCGGCAACCATGGCATCCAGCAGACCGGCGTGGAGTCGTTGCAGCAGAAAGACGTGTGTACTGATGGAACGGATCATCACCCTGAGCCTAGCAGGCTGCACGCGTCTCAAAGGAACCATGCCGGGTACTACGGTGCAAGCGGAACGCCGTTCTGCACACCTAAAGCCCTATCAATGGCTGCCTGTGCGAGCGGAGCCATGATCGCATAGCCCGCCGCTGTAGGATGCACGCCATCCTTGCTCGTTCCCGGTTTCATGGCACCTTCGGGCGTTGCCAATGCCGTGTAGTAGTCCAGGTAGGTGCAACCCTTTGTCGCGCAGAAATCCTTCATCCACGCGTTCAACGTACGTATCTTGCCGGCGGGTTGAAGGCCCCGCCGCCAGGCATAATCGTCCACCGGCAGAACGCTTGACATGATCACTTTGATCTGATTGGCGGCAGCAATCGCGGCCATGGAGCGGAAGTTGTCTTCGATCATCTCGAGCGTAGAGACACCAGTGTTGCCAGCTATGTCATTCGTTCCTGCCAGGATGACCACAGCCGCCGGCTTCAATGCGACGACGTCCTGCTGAAAGCGAATCAGCATTTGCGGCGTGGTCTGCCCGCTGATGCCGCGATCCAGGTACGGTTTGCCAGGGAAGAATGAGGTGGCGTTTGCCCCGTTGCCCCAGGCGTCCGTAATGCTGTCGCCATAGAAGACCACGCGGCCCGGCTCACTGTCCGCGAGCTTGGCGTTCGCAGCATGATACCGGCTGAGTTGGGCAAAGTTGCCCAGCAGGTTCTGCAACCGCTTGATCTCGGTCTGGTTCAGAGACTCCGTTGGAGCCAGCAGGATGGGATCAGCCGCAATCGGCTTGCCCTCAGAGTCCCACATCGTGGGACGCGGAACGTTCGGCGACGGCGTCTGCGAGGACGGTGGAACAGGCCCAATCGGCTTCGCCGAAGGTGCGGAAGGGCTTGCCGGTGCCTGACCCGGAAGACTGAATGGCAGGGAGAGCGCACAGAGCGTCAGAGCAGTGGCAACGCGGTGCATAGAATCCTCCAAAAGCGTGAGCAACAGTGTAGCTGCGAGGTGACGGCACACGAAGGCTGCGACTTAGCACAACATCTCGGAAGTGGCGAGATGGGCGAATGCATCTGGATTTATGAGGAGTATTGCTAGACGACTTCCGGTGCTTTCCTGCAGGCTCTTTAGCTGGAAACCAGCTGATGACCCGCGGGAGCACCGGGGATGGCAAACCGTTACGGCTTGAAAATCGCGACAGGGAGTTCAGAGTTGTCTGCGGCAAAACCGACGACTTGGGTAGGTGAGGTCGCACTCAAGGGTGAGGACGGGCTCTGCAGGAACATGGCAACGTCGAGGACCGCGGCAAGAATCACCATTACTTTGAACAGGCGCATGCTGTATCTCCTTCGCTTCCAGAAAAGAATAGGCCGGGTTCTAAGCAGGATCAACGGGAATGAAACTCCCGTACAAACCAGTCCTTGCGTCTTGCCGGCACATTTTTCCTGCCAGCAACGTGAGCAAAGAAGCTCAGGCGAGCAGGTCGAGCAGACCCCCTTCATCCAGGATGCTGATACCCAGTTGGCGGGCCTTTTCGAGCTTGCTACCGGCGTCTTCACCCGCGACCAGATGCGATGTCTTTTTCGATACAGAGCCGGATACCTTGCCGCCGGCAGCTTCAATGCGCGCTTTGGCTTCCTCACGCGTCAGTGTGGGAAGCGTACCGGTCAGCACAAAGTTCTGGCCTGCGAGCGTGGTTCCCAGCACCTTCTTTTCCGCCGTGAACTGCAGCCCGGCGGAACGCAGGTCCTCCACCAGCGCACGATTCTTCTCCACGCGGAAAAATCCATGAATGGTCGCGGCAACGATGGGGCCGATGCCTTCCGCCTGCACCAGCTCTTGGCCATCCGCATCCATGATGGCGTCCATGCTGCCGAAGGTGTTTGCCAGGTCCTGCGCGGTGCGCTCGCCCACGTGCCGGATGCCGAGGCCCAGCAACACCCGGTACAAAGGCGCGGTCTTCGATCGCGCGATCTGCTGCACCAGCGACTGCGCCGTTTTTAGACCGACGCGTTCCAGACCGAGCAGGTCCTGCTCGGTCAGCCTGTACAGGTCCGCGACCGTATGCACCAGAGCGGTGCGTGTCGGCTCTTCCGCCGTTTCCTCCGCAGCTTCAGCCGGCGCGGCGTCATCCACGGCAAGCGACACGGGATCGTTCAGCGGATGGCCGAGGAGTTGCGCCACCATGGCCTCGCCCAAACCCTCGATGTTCATCACGCCGCGTGAGGCGTAGTGCAGCAGTTCTTCGCTGAGCCGTGCAGGGCAACTTGCATCGACGCAACGAAAATCGATCTCGCCTTCCTCGCGTACCACCGGCTCCTTGCACTTGGGGCAGTGCGTCGGAAAGACGATCTCACGCGATCCGCGCGGGTGCTCCGCGTCGTCGACCACCTCCGTGATCTTGGGTATCACATCGCCGCCGCGTTCGACCGCGACGTAGTCACCAATGCGCACGCCCAGGCGCGCAATCTCATCGGGGTTGTGCAGCGTCGCACGCGTCACCGTGATGCCGCCGATGCCGACCGGCGCAAGCGCGGCGACCGGCGTCAGCTTGCCGGTGCGGCCAACCTGGAAGAGCACATCCATGAGTTTCGTGACGGCTCCCCGCGCGGGAAACTTGTAGGCGATGGCCCATCGCGGGGCCTTGCCGGTGAAGCCAAGCCGACGCTGCTGCGCCAGCGAGTTGACCTTGATGACGATGCCATCGATCTCGTAACCAAGGCTTTCGCGCTTCGACTCTGCCACGGCGATAAACGCGAGCACCTCGTCGAGGTCGCTGACCGTGCGTGCGTGCGGATTGGTACGGAAACCTGCGGCTGCGAGCGCGTCCAGCGTGCCGGATTGCGTCGGCAGCAGGAACCCGCCATCCTTCAGCAGGAAGTAGGCATAGTAATCGAGCCGGCGCTGCGCAACGCTGCTGGGCTCAACCATGCGGATGGTGCCGGCTGCCGCGTTGCGTGGATTCGCGGCGGGCGACTGCCCCGCCCGTTCGCGTTCCTGGTTCATCTTGGCGAACGCAGCCTGCGGCATGACTACTTCACCGCGCACTTCGAACTCTGGCGACAAGCCAGCTTTCTTCAATCGTTCCGCGGAGACCGATAGCGGGACCGACCGCATGGTGCGCACGTTGCTGGTGACGTCTTCGCCCACCGCGCCATCGCCCCGGGTCAGACCGCGCTGCAGGTGCGCGCTGCCGTTGCTTGCAGCGTCATAGTGCAGAGCCAGCGACAGACCGTCCAGCTTGTACTCGCACACATACTCCAGCACGTCGTTGGGGTGCAGCGAGCCGCGTACGCGGTCGGCCCAGGCCCGCAGTTCCTCCTCGTTGTAGGCGTTGTCCAGCGACAGCATGGGACGCGAATGCGCCACCTTCGCGAAGCCCTCTTTGGGCTTGCCGCCAACGCGCTGGGTGGGCGAGTCGGGCGTGATCAGCTCGGGGTGCTCGGCTTCAAGCGCCTTCAGGCAGTTCATCAGGCGGTCGTACTGCGCGTCCGTGATCTCCGGCGCATCCAGCACGTAGTACAGGTGTTCGTGGTGCACGAGTTCCGCGCGGAGTTCATCGATCTGCTGTTGCGGGGTAGCTTGCCGGGACATGATTGAAAGTTTAGGATGCGCGACTCTCCGTACGCAGCAACGTGGTGCCTGGACCACCGTGTATGCTTCACCCGTGGAACCAGTAACACACATGCTGACCGGCGCGTGCCTTGCTCGAGCCTGCGGCTTTCCCGCACGTGCACGGTACGCGACCGCCGCCTGCGTGATTGCCGCAGAATTACCTGACGCCGACTACGTCTACCGGCTGGGCGGGCCGCTGGTGTACTTTCAGCACCATCGTGGATGGACGCACGCCCTGTGGTCATTGCCGTTGCAGGCCGCTTTTGTTGTGCTGATCTTCTGGTTGCTGCATAAGGTGCGGCGCACCTGGAAGAAGCGGCGATCGCGCGAGGAGCCGGCACCGGTGCGGTGGCCGCTGTTAGGCGCGATGGCACTGCTGGCTTTGCTTAGCCATATCCTGCTGGACTGGACCAACAACTACGGCGTGCGTCCGTTTGCGCCATGGAATTCACGCTGGTACTCGGGTGAAATCGTCTACATCATTGAGCCGTTGCTCCTGCTGGTACTCTCACTGGCGCTGCTGCTGCCGTTCGTCTTTTCTCTGGTTCATCGAGAGATCGGCGTGCATCGGGCTCGCTACGGCGGGCGTGGCCTGGCAGCGACTGCGCTGCTGCTGGTGGTGGCACTTTGGGTCTACCGCGCATTGCAGAGGGCGGACGCCCTGACCCTGCTGCGCGCGCAGGAACTGCGTGGAGGCGCGGCGCTGCGTTCCGCCATGGAGCCGTACCCGATCAATCCCTACCGCTGGCACGCCATCGCCGAAACTCCTCTGAACTTCCAGGTAGGCACCGCCGACACCCGCACCGGTATCCTGGAATCGGACTCCCAGCAGATGTACGCAAAGTCACCCGTAACTCTGTCCACGATGGCAGCGAAGCGCAGTTGGCTGGGCCGGATCTATCTGGACTGGTCGGCATATCCGCTGGTTGTGGAGACCGGTTCCGCAGCCGAAGTGCACCCCGAGATGGACCTGTCCCCGCTCGAGCGCAGGCTGCATGTGGTGCAGTTCAGCGATCTGCGCTTCCGTTACGACGCCATCGGCCTGCGTGACTCGGCCAACCCGCCGCTTGGAGCAGAGGCGTGGGTGGACGACGACCGGCGCGTGGTCCGTGCGTTCCTTGGCGGCTCCGAACAACGTCTGCCGTAAAGTCTTCCAGCAGGCAGCTTCTCCGGCGTGGGACAATGCTGTATGGCCTTTCTCGTACTGCTCGTCGCCGTTCTTAGCCGCCTTGTGCCGCACCTGCTGCACCTGACCGGCGCGAACGTCACGCTGGTAGGTGCGGGCATCCTGTTCTTCGGGGCAAGTCTGCACAAGGGACGCCGTGCGTGGGCGCTGTTTGCCGTGCTGGCGCTTGCCGCAATGGATTATTGCCTGACGTCCTTCGTCTACGGCTACCCCTTTCACGTGACCGGCTACCTTCCCACATGGCTTTGGTATGGCGCGGTATGCTTGGGTGCCTCGGCATGGCTGCACAGGCGGCACAGTGTGCTGCGAGTGGGTGCCGCCGCCCTTGCGTCCTCTACCGGCTTCTTTCTGCTGAGCAATGGCATGGTTTGGCTGCGCGGCAACATGTACCCGCACTCAGCCGCCGGGCTAGGCCAGTGCTACATCGCCGGACTGCCCTTTTACCGCAACGATCTTGCCTCGACGCTGGTCTTCTCTGCCATGTTCTTCTCGCTGCCGCTTGCCATTGGGATCCTGCGAGAGGCGGCAAGATCGCTGGGCGATCGCGGCGCAAACACCATCTGACCCTTTCGTCATGCTGAGCCGCAATCTTTACATCCTCGCCAGCACCCTCTTCTTCTTCTCTGTCCTTTCGTATGTCATCGCGATGACGGGCTTGGCGCATGAGCCAGGCGCGCCTGCCGATGCCAGCCTGTGGCGTACCATTGGCATCTTTCTCCTGCTGATCGCGCTGTTTGTCGCGCTGCTGGGTGTGCTGCAGTCCATGTTTGAGCAAGCCGACCGCCGCACACCGGGTGGCCAGGCCGGCGTGCGGCGCGACTACCTGCAACGCCGCGAGCGTGAACGCATGGCAAAGAAAGCCCGGTCCACATCCAAGGACAAGCTGCCGTAGACTTGAGGTATGCGCGCTCCGGCAATTTCGGCTGCTGCTGCAAGGATCAGTTCATGTATGAAGTTACCGTCGAAGCCCACTTTTCATCGGGCCACTACCTGCGCGAATACTACGGCAGGTGCGAAAACCCGCACGGCCATAACTACCGCGTGCTGGTGACGCTGGCCGGTGCTGAGCTGGAGAGCAACGGCCTGCTGCTCGACTTCAAGGTGCTGAAGGACATTCTGAAGCCTGTGGTGAATTATCTCGATCACCAGATGATCAACGACCTGGAACCCTTCACAACCCTGAATCCGTCCGCTGAAAACCTGGCGAAGTATTTCTTCGATAAGACGAATGAAAAGTTATCGGATGTTACGGGCGGCCGTGTCCGGGTGAAATCCAGCACGATCTTCGAGACAAATACTTCGCAGGCCACTTACTACGAGTAACGCGATGCGCCTGATTGAGCTATATAAATCCGTCCAGGGTGAATCGTCCTTTACCGGCATGCCATGTATCTTTGTGCGGTTCGCCGGATGTAACCTGCGATGCGCGTGGTGCGACTCAACCTATACCTTCACGGGCGGCCAGCCGTTCACGGAAGATGAAGTGGTCGAGCAGATCCGTGCCCTGGCACCGTGCACCCTGATCGAGTTCACCGGCGGCGAACCCATGCTGCACGAGCGCGAATTGCTGCCGCTGATGGAGCGTCTGCTGGCCGATGCCGACGCAGCTTACACGTTGATGATCGAGACCAGCGGCGAGCGTCCGTTGCAGGAAGTTCCAACCGCAGTCCACAAGATCGTGGATGTGAAATGCCCAGGCAGCGGACCGGCCTTTGGATCGTTTCGCATGAGCAATCTCGACACGCTTACGCTGCGTGATGAAGTGAAATTCGTTTTGCGCAACCGCACCGATTATGAGTTCGCACGAGACTTCATCCAACAGCATCTTGCAGCACGAACAAGTGAGAAGACACTGGGTGGCATCCTGCTGTCACCCGCCTTTGTGCAGCAGCCTTCGCCACTGCGTACGGCCGACAACATGGAGTTGGATGCACGCGACCTTGTGAACTGGATGCTGGAAGATGGCTTACCCGCACGCCTGTCTTTGCAGGTGCACAAGTTCATCTGGGAGCCGCAAAAAAAAGGCGTCTAGGTCACCAGACCTGCGGGCTCAGCGGGATGTGCCAGCGTATACCCTACAACTTGTGCGGCCTGTGTCAGCATGCTCTGCGCCGTTCTGATGAAGGCGTCCGGGCCGGCAGTGGCGTCAAGCAGAACATACTCCCGCTCGGGCCTGCAGTTGGCGTGCCTGCCGAACATGATCAGAAGCGGAGTGGCGGGACAGGACTCTGCCGCACAGTCCAAAGCAGCTCTGCACTCATCTCCGGAAACTGTCTGGCATAGAACGATGAGCTGAAATCCGCCGGAGCGCATCGCCTCGCGGCATGCCAACAGAGTCGACACGACAAGACAGTCGCAGCCGATGGTTCTCAGCAGGCCTTTGCGGGATGACAGAAGACCGCTTTGGTGGCCGAAGAGCAACACATTGCTTGTACCTTTCGATTGCGACACGTTCCAGCCCCATGTACTTTATTGCGATACTGGGCGCTGCTGCCAACCTCCGTCTGCCACATAGACGACAGAAGAATATTGATCGCACTAAAGGTATAAAGCGGCGAGTGCCTTGTGCGTAATACCGTAACAGTCGCACGCGGCGCTCGACAGAGCCGCCCGGTTCAGGATGCGCACGGTACCGCGGCTGTAATCGATAGAGCCAGTGCGCTGTAAAGCGCCTGCCACCAGAGCGACCGTAGTGCGTTGGCTGCCGAGCATCTGGGCCAGAAATTCTTGCGTAAGGCCCAGCGTATCTGACTGGATCAAATCAGAAGCGGTCAGCAACCAGCGCGCCAGCCTGGGTTCGGCTTCATGCAGCCGGTTACAGGCAGACAACTGCGCGGTCACCGCGATTTGCGCCTGCATAAACTGCAGGATGACGTTGCGAAGTTCTGAGGACTCTTCAAAGAGATCGCGCATGAACTTTGTGTGCACACGCAGGCCGGCTCCAGACAGTTGCATAAAGGTATCGGACTGGCCGGCCGCCGGCCCCAGCAGGGCAAATGCGCCAACGACGCCTTCATTGCCCACCATGCCCACCTCAGCCGATCCGCCTTCCGCCATCTGCACCACAGTGGATGCAGCTCCGCGTGTCAGCAGGTAGAGGAAGGGAGGAACTTCACCTGCGACCGTAAGCGATGTACGGATCGGCAGGTCCACAGGCCGCGAGGCGTTTTCAATCTGATTGCAGAGGGACGGGGATAGAACGTCGAGTAGGCGGTTCCCGGTACGGGGCATGACGCTCCTTGCATGATTCAGGCTGCAAGGAGCACCGGGAAGGCGCGCTGGTCACAACTCAGGACTGAATGTCTCCACTCAGTCTTTGGAAGGTACGGTTTATCGCTGCCGAAGTATGTAGCGCAGCCGACATATAGGGAAATGACGGGCAAGCCCATTAGATCGGCGTTACCGCAGGCTTTAGTGTCACACACCGGGCAGTCAGACGCGGCAACGAAAACGTAATCTTCGCGATGTACGTCGTCACCTATAGCGAGTGACAAGATTTGTTGTGCATAGAGACCGTTTGACCTTTGCGAAGGCGGCTGTCTCCATGAAGGAGAGCCATGCCTCAAACCAACTGCCTGCTTGACGCGCTGACTCCAGCGGCGCAGGCGCAGGTGCTTTCAGTCGCACGCATGATGGATCTGCCGCGCGAGACCATGCTCGTCCAGTCGGATGAGCCGGCAAGCTATGTGCATTTCCTAACAGGAGGCGTCGCCTCCTTTGTTGTGTCCGCCAAAGACGGCGGATCGGCAGAGATCGGCATGATCGGCAATGAAGGCATGGTGGGGAGTGCCAACCTGCTGGGGTCATTCGCTCCCGTGGCCTACTGCATCATGCAGATGGACGGTGCCGGATATCGTGTCGACGTTCCGGACATGAAGCGGCTTTTTGATAGCTCTTCTGAGATTCGCGATCTTGTATTGCAATCCATGCAACACCAGATGCTGGCCGTAAGCCAGATTGCCGCGTGCAACCGCCTGCACAATGCCACCGAGCGCCTTGCACGATGGCTGCTGACCGCGTCGGACCGCATTGACAGCAACACGGTCCACCTGACGCAGGAGTCGCTCTCGCAGATGCTGGGCACGCGCCGCACCACGGTCGCTTTGGTGGCTGGTGCGCTGCAACGCAGTGGGCTCATCCGCTACCAACGCGGCAACGTTCAGATTGTCAACCGCGAAGGCCTGACCGAAGCGGCATGCGACTGCTACACCATCACCCGCAACATGGTTCAGGACCTGTACAGCAATCCCCGTAAGAAGCAGTAGCATGGGCACATGCGCCTGTTTCCTATTTCTCTGTTTTTGTCAGCGTCCCTGTGCGCGACAGCGCAACCACAGACGCCCAACCGTACTCCTGTCAAGGTCGTCGTCCTGTCGATGTTTGAGATCGGCAATGACACGGGCGACATGCCCGGTGAGTTTCAGCACTGGGTGGAAGGCGAGCACCTCGTCCATCGCTACTCCATGCCAGCCGCATATCACGATGCCCTGATGAATGACAACGGCGTGCTGGGCATCGTGACGGGCATTGGAACTGCACGGGCGGCGGCAACCGTTATGGCGCTGGGTACCGATCCGCGCTTCGACCTGTCGCATGCCTACTGGCTCGTCGCCGGCATCGGCGGCATCGACCCAAAGATGGGTTCGCTTGGCTCGGCCGTGTGGTCCGACTGGATCGTGGATGGCGACATTGCCCACGAGATCGACCCGCGCGAGGCACCGAAGGACTGGCCGACCGGTTACGTCCCGCTGCGCAAAAGCGTCCCGTACGAACAGCCGCGAACGGACGACAATGGCATCGCCTTCCACCTGAACACTGGCCTGGTGGATTGGGCCTATGGCCTGACGCGTGAGATGAAACTGCCCGACACCGCAGACATTCGTGAGCGGCGGCAAAGCTTCGTGGGCGACGCAGCGAAGCGCCCACCCTTTGTCTTGCGCGGCGACAACCTGAGCGCAGGCACCTTCTGGCACGGCAAGCTGCTGAACGCCTGGGCGCGAGACTGGGTCAGGTATCAAACGGGCGGCAAGGGCACGTACGCCATCTGCGGTATGGAAGACACCGGCACCCTGCAATCCCTCACCTGGCTGGCACGTGCGGGTCTGGCCGACAGCAACCGCGTCCTGGTGCTGCGCACCGCCAGCAACTACGACCAGCAGCGGGAAGGCATCTCCGCCGCCGAAAGCCTGGCGGAAACCAAGATCACGAAGTACAGCGCGTTCCTGCCATCGCTTGACTCGGCCTACCGCGTGGGCGACGTTGTAGTACGCTCGCTGCTTTCAAATTGGGCGGTCTATCGCGATACGCTGCCGGGAGCAGCGAGACAAAGCGGGACGGAAACAAAGTCTGTGTCGACTGCTCCGTAGCGTTTCTGCAGAGCCTGCTCGGGCACCTGACCCGGCTCAACCTGCGTCATACAGTCGAAAGTAGGGGTAATGCATGGCAGAGCGCGATGAAGACGATTTTGTGACAGTAGCAAGCTACTCTGAGGTGGGCGAGGCAGCGCTTGCGCAATCCGTTCTGGATGGCGCGGGGATTGACTCGTTCATGTCCGGCGAAGAAGCCAACATCCTGCTGCCCATGAGCGGCGCGCGCTTGCAGGTTCGTCTCTCCGACGCCGCCAATGCACGCGAGGTGCTGAACACCGTTCCGGTGACCGAGGACGCAGACGGCACGCTGTCCGGCACGTCACGCACCGGAGCCGCGCTGGCTGACAATGGCGACGATCTCTAACAGCGCACCCGCAACAGGACGCGAAAAGGTAGTCGTCTGCCTCTCCGGTGGTATGGATTCGACCGTGTGCGCGGCACTTGCAGCACGCGACTTTGACGCCTACGCTTTGCACTTTTCTTATGGCCAACGGACGGAGAGTCGCGAACTGCAGTCTGCGCGCGCCGTTGCCGACCTGCTGCACTTCAAGGCGTTTCTGCCGCTGCGGATGGACCTGTTCCGGCAGATCGGCGGGTCCGCTCTGACCGACAGCGCCATTGCCGTTCCGCAAGCGCAACCCGAGGAAGTGCAAGACAGCAGTGAGCGCACCGGCAGTGATGTTCCTGTGACCTATGTGCCGTTCCGCAACGCACACTTTCTTGCCGCGGCTGTTTCGTGGGCTGAGGTGCTGGGGGCGCGCACCGTGTACATCGGAGCGGTCGAGCAGGACAGTTCCGGCTATCCGGACTGCCGGCCTGCGTATTACGACGCCTTCAACGCACTGGTCCGTCAGGGCACCCGCGACGGCAACATCCGTGTGGAGACACCGCTGATCCAGATGCGGAAGCGTGACATTGTGGCGTTGGGTGTTGAACTCTGTGCGCCTCTCCATGTAAGTTGGTCATGCTATTCGGGTGAGGATTTTGCCTGTGGCGTGTGTGAAAGCTGCGTGTTGCGGCTCCGGGCGTTCCGGGAAGCCGGTGCTGTCGATCAAATTTCTTACCTTTCGCAGGGAACCGGCAGCGACGC
>CAXUEW010000002.1:1727-46513 GCA_964250115.1 uncultured Terriglobus sp. | reverse complement strand
GCGTCCGGGTTCGACAGGATCAGCTTCCATGTGGCGCAGCCGTCGGTGGTCTTGTACACGCGTGAGGCATCGCCCTTGCCGCTCGACATTACGATGGCGGTTTTTGAGTCGAAGGCCTGAATACCGCGAAAGTCGAGCTTTCCGGCATCGGGTGGAACGGCGCAGACGGCCCAGTGGGTGCCGCCGTCGACCGTCCGCAGAACCGTACCGGACGTTCCGCTGGCCCATGCAACTTGCCCCCGCGCGTCGCCAAGTGCAACGCCGCGCAGGCTGGCAGGGGAGCCGCCCGGCTGCAGCACAAATTGTGCCACGCCGGGTTGCGAGATCAGCAGGAGTCCAAGGAAGATGCGGCGCATAGGGCGAGTGTAATGCCCACCCCGCAGTTAAAGGCCGCTGGTTAGCGGCGCGTCACAGTCACCAGCCACTTGGCGCCTTCCGCGACAATCTCACGGGAGAAGTCGCAGGCACCAAGATCGCTGACACTTTCAGCCAGCTGAAGACAAAGTTCTTCACGAACCTCATCCTCATAGGTGTGCTGTACAGACAGGGGAGAAGAAAGGTATTCCAGGTTTTCCATTTGCATAGACGAATCCTCTATTTCGGTAAGTCCTAAGACCTATGATGGCAGGGGAAGAACCGATTGTCCTTTACATACAGAACTAAATTTCTAACCGAGTCCTCTTTTGGAATCGTGCGTTTTCATCCTGTCCTATGACGTTTCAACCACGCTACGGTGGGATTTAGAAAGCACCCAATCCACTGCTGCAGCGCGTGAGATCAGAACTTGATGTTTGGCCCCACTACTTCATCGGATGATCCCTGCTGAGTTGGGGGGCGGCGCACTCATGTCAAAGGCTTGCCCGCTTCGAAGGTGGTGCGAACCACATCGGCTGACTTGCCCGTAGCCAACTGGTAGTGCGGCAGATCGACAAACGTTTTCCAGTCGCCACCCCACTCGATGTCGGTCATTTTCTCCTTGATCAATGCGCCGAGTTCTTGGTAAGCGTCGTCGTCGCCCTTCGTCTTACCGTCAAGGTACCGCCCACTGCGATCGAACAGGCCCACATCCCAGGCAATGCCGAAGTTGTGGTTGCTTCGGCCGCCCTTGGCTTTGGTGACAGGCTTGCGGTTCATCTGGGTGGTCCGGCCAATGGCGTAGAGCGCATCCTGTTCGGCATACGTGCGCGTTCCGGAAAGAATGCCGACGCGCAGACTAAAGGCGGCGGACTCCTTCATGAACTGCCGGGCGACCTTCTGCGCCGGGGGCATCAGGCTGGCGATGTTCTTTTCCGTCCGCGCGTCAAAGGTGCCCAGCTTGGTGCGCAGCTCGGCTGCCTGCGCTTCCAGCTTGTCTTCGGCTGTTTGTACGTCAAGGGACCACTTGCCATCCAGCGGGCCGGAGTAACATCCGCAAACGGCACAGGTACGCTGCAGAAACAGGACATCGGCGGGTAGAAGAGAAAGACTCATGGGTATCCTTTTCGCGCGCGTCTGGATTCACGCTGCACGTCTACAAGAACTTCGCCGGAAGTGTAGCGGAGCGCGCGCCGAACCGCCAGACAATTAAGTGCCGAAGGCATCGACATAAAGTTTCGTTGACGCTTCCGGATGTGTCTCCAAGCCCTGGTGGATCGGCAATCCTTGATGAATTCAAGCGGCTTCAGCCGCCGGGATAGATCAAGATGCATCCCTGATGTGGCTTTAGCCACCGGGATGCCCATCTCAGCGGCTGAAGCCGCATTCTATGACGGTGCCGACCTATCTCGGCGGCTAAAGCCGCTGGAAAATTAGCGAAACTCTACATGCGATACGTTGGCTTTCCGTAAGGAATACTGTTGTCCGAGTTGCAACAACCGCGTCCGAAAGCGTTAGAAGCGATACCGCAACTGCGCCGTCACACTCCGTCGCGTCAGGAAGTGTGTTCCAGAGAACGTGGAAAGATAGTTATAGAGCGCCGTGGTGTTGTTCAGGTTAACCACTTCGACCCGGAATCCGAGGCTCTGGTGCTCGTACGAGACGAGGTTGTCCTCTCCAAACGCAAGATCCACGGTATTGCGAACTGCAATCCGCGCCGGGTTCCGATCCGCGTCGTATGTACCCGCTGCCGGAATGCGGATGCGCGTTGCGCCGATCGAGCCGGTGCAAGCGCGCAGCGGCGTGGACACCGTTGCAAACAGCTTGCCGCAGTACAGGCCCATCTGCTGCTGTTCATCGCCGGTCAGTTGCAGCGCAGTCGCGGTGTCCGGCGTGGCCACAGACACCAGGCCTCCGTCGTACCGGTACGAAGCATTGATCCATGGCCCACGCTTGCCGAACTGGTAACGCAGATTCACGTTCATGGCCAGGCCCTCATCGTGGTCAGGCCGGACCACGTCGCTGTAGGGCGCGCTAAAGCTCACGCCGCCGGTCTGCGGGCCGAACAAGCGAGAACGGGTGTGGCTTACCGTGACAAATCCAGCAAGGCCGTGCAATGGCAGCAGGGTAACGCGCACCAGGCCGCCGTCAATCTTTGACTTGCGAAACTGTGTCGGAAAGGTCAGCGGGCTGTTGAGCAAAACATCGAAATCGTAGGCGCCGTAAGTGAACTTCCAAAGGTACTCACCACTTACCGAGAGGCGTTTCAACACCGTCGTGAAACCTGCGTTGAACTGGTTGCGTGTTGCCGTGCTCAGCACATGCGAAGCAGCAGCGCCCAGCGATGCGGAAGGCGATCCAGGCCCGTCTGAACTGGCAACGATCAGGTTCTCGTTATAGGGCGTAAGAAACACACGGGAGTAATCGCCACGAAACGTGGTGCGCAAACGGACGGGGCTATAGGTCAGGCCGACGCGGGGCTGAAGGCCATCGGTACGCACCAGCCCGTTGTACTTGTCGTACCGCAGACCCAGCTTCAGTTGAAGTTCCCCGAAGCGCACGAAGTCTTGTCCGAAAAACGCAAGCTGCTTGATGTCGGTTCTGCCTTTATAGGAGTAGATCGATCCGCCCCTTGTGAGATCGAGCGGCAAAAGCCCGGGGATGAAGTCCGGATTCGAACTCAGTCCGGCTGCGAGGCACCGCTCAGGATCATGCAGGGAAGTATCGGGCGAAGGTGCGCCATCCTGTTTGAGGCACGGGCTGTTATAAGCGGGAGCGGTCAACCCCGTCGCAAACTGTTCGCTCAGAAATGTGTGCTTCACCTCTCCACCAACCGCTGCATTGTGGCGGCCATGGCTGAAAGTAAACTGCGTACGCAGACCCGCATTGGTCAGCCGGCGAGCCTGTTCCAGGTACGCCGGAGAATCCGCATAGATATTGTCTGAAGGCCGGTAGCGTACTTTATCCTGCCGTAACCAGACATTTGTCTGGCTCAACGTACGGCTGCTGAAGGCGTGAAGAATCTGTGGCGCAACGTTGAAACTGACAATCGTCTGCCGCTGATTCTGACCGAGTGATTGCTGGTCATAGGTGTTGGGTGTCTGAAACCACGAATGGCTGAAGCTTGCATTAAGTTGCGCCGTTGTCTTGTCCGTAAGGCGATAGTCGAGCCGCTGAAAGATGTTCTCGACATTGCCGTTGCTATGTAGATTCACCGCTTCCGGCGTGTCCAGAAAACGCGCGCTGTTGACCGCGTCGGCCGCCGTGAACGAGCCGAAGCGCTTTGTCCCGGCAGCAAAGGTGGCACCGGTATTCGATGTCGCAAAGCTGCCACGTCCAAGCTCGAGCGTTCCATGCGGACGGTTCTGCTCAAGTCCGGATTTGGTCTGAGCCATGATGGCCATGCTGGTCTTGTCGCCCATCTCAGCAGTGGGCGCACCCTGGCGAACATCCACCGATTGCAGCGTATTGAGCGCGATCTGCGAAGAGAAGATGCGGCTCTGCTGGTCGGTGATCGGCTGACCGTCCAGGAAGAATGACGCCTCGGCATGATCGCCGAGCGGGTGAAACGAGCTGTTCGAATCCGCGGACACGCCGGGCGAGGTCATCGTAATCAGCGAGCTGAACGGCGCACTCACGCTGCTGCTCGGCATGCGCTCAATCTCATCGGGTGTGATCAGCACATGGGCCGGAGCGGTCGGTTCTTCCACCATGTCCATCGCTGAAACGGTGACTTCGGAACTGGCCACAGGCAACAACGCAATGTCCAGGTGGAGCGCCGTGCCGTCAAAGGTCAGCACCCGGCTTGCAGGCGCAAGACCAGCAGCTTCCACGCGCAAACGATAGGTTCCATGCCCAAGCCGCGGAAGCATGATCGTTCCATTCTGGACCGTCACCAGCCGCGTCTCGTCGCCAGTCTGAACAGACTTCAGAGTAACCACCGCACCAGGCAATAAAGCGCCGCTGGCATCCGTAACCGCGACCGAAAGCGCGGATGCCGCTGGTTGCTGGGCAGCAATCGATGTGCATAAGAAACCAGAAGACAAGATGACAGCAAATAATTTTTCAGACGGCTTCATTTAGGTACACCTAATTTGTAATTAGGCTACACTAAGCAACGTCGAGGCGTAACGCAACTTGAAAACCATACGACCCGGGCACCGCGATAGGAACAGCGAATCGGTCGATGACTACCTGAAGTCCATTCACGCCCTGGGGGGCGATGAGCGGCGATGGGTGGGCGGCTCCGAACTTGCGGGCAGGTTGCAGGTAGCTCCCGCGTCGGTCACGAACATGCTGCAGAAGCTTGCCGGCGAGCCGAAATCACTGGTCGATTACAAGCGCGGAACCGGCGTGCGGCTGTCCAAGGCGGGCCAGCGGCGCGCGCTCGAAATCGTGCGTCACCATCGTCTTATCGAGACGTTCCTGTTCCAGGTGCTTGGTTATCCGGTGGAAGAACTGCACGACGAAGCGGAGCGTTTGGAGCACTTCATCTCGGAGTCCTTCGAGGAACGGATCGCGGCCAAAATGGGCCATCCCACGGCCGACCCGCACGGCCACTGCATTCCCGCCATGGACGGCACCCTGCCGCCGTCACACGGATTCACCTGCCGGTGCGGACTGTAAAGTTGCAGCGTCATGCCGTCCTCAGTGATCGCCGCCATGCACTACGACGCTTCCGAACGCACGCTGACTATTGTCTACCGGAACAAGCGCGGCACTTACCGCTACTTCGACGTCCCGCCGGAAGAATGGACCGCCTTTCAGGCCGCTGAGTCCAAAGGCACGTACCTGAACCAGGTCTTCAAGACTCGCAACTACAGGTATGAACGCTCCGCATAGGAGCGGAAGCTGGTAGACGTCTTTAGTCTTCCTGAGTCCGTACGCTGCGCAGGCAAAGGGCGATGTGTGTTCTCGCTCTGGTAGCCTTAGCGGCGTGATCTTTCCGCGTATCCGTCCGCTTGCTTTGATTGTCATGGCTTCATCTCTTACGGCGTCAATCTTCGCGCAGCAGCCCTCTTTGCGCTATGCCGGAACGGTGGGCAAACAGCATGTGGTCTTGATCCTGGAGCTTTCAGGCGACTCTGTCAGCGGCGGTCACTACACCTACGACAATGTGAAGAGCGAGATCCGCATCGTGGACAGCCGTCAGTTCGGCACCACGGTTGTGCTGCAGGATGAAGACGGGAATATCCTGCATCTGCACTTTGAAGACGCCGCAGGCGAGAAGACGGGCAGCTTCCAAACGGCAGCCATGCTGGAAGGCACACTGGATCGCGGCGAACTGGACCTGCCGGTGAAGCTCTCCCGAGCAGCGTTAGAAAAGTAGCCCTCCAAAGCGCTTTCCGGACGGTTTCGCAGCACAAAAGACGCTTTCTGCACGCACTTTTCAGCGCAGTTTGCACCGCCTACAGGGCATCTTCACGGCAATCTACCGTGCAGAAACGACCGTTTTGCGGCGTTCCGTCTGCACATACGTGTACCGGATGCGGTGAATCACGGTCACCGTGCTGAGGAAGGCAAGCACCCAAAGCGCCGGAGCCATGACGCCCCAGGTGTCGCACAGCGCACCCAGGATGACCAGCACAATACGCTCGGGCCGCTCCATGAAACCGACCTTGCAGGAGCCGATCAGCGCCTCTGCCCGAGCCCGCGTGTAGCTGACCATGAGCGACGCCGTCATGACAAACGCAACCAGCACCACATACACGAACCGGTTGCCGCGCGCGTAATAAACCAGCAAGCCGAAGAAAATTGCCACGTCGGAGTAGCGGTCGATCACCGAGTCAAAGAACGCACCAAACACCGACACCTGGTTGGTTGCCCGCGCCACGCGGCCATCCACCATGTCGAACAGGCCCGCACCGATCAGGATCAGGCCCGCGTACAGAAACATTCGATGAGCGTTGCTTCCCCGGGCGTAGCCAAAGAAGAAGGCCGCGGCAACGTTGATGATCAGGCCGACAAAGGTCAGGCTATTCGGCGAGATTTTCGAGAGTGCCAGGCCGTTGACAATCTTTTGCAACAGCCATCCGCTGCCCTTGCCAAAGGCGCTTGTCCAGGTAAATCGCGAACTCATCGTTGTTTCCGTGCCCCGTCCAAATCGCCCTATCCAGTGTACCGTCCCCAAAACCGTATGGTGACGAAGGAAGGTGCGGAACTCCTTTGACAAATACGGTCATTGCATTGCGAGGATTTCGTCACGGCAGAGATCACTCATAAGCCACTGTCAACGTATCACTCTGGCATGATGAGCGCGATCGTTGCAGATATGCTTGGGCCAGGGTAATGTCGATGGGCGGCAGGTCCGGTCCGTAAGAATTTGGGATGCTTGATGCGGACGGTGCAAGGACAAAGCCGGTGGATCGGAACGCCAGCCGAGATCGAGCGCTGCTATTTTGGGAGTGAAGGAAAATGAATGATTGCGGATGCTCGTGAGCTGCTTAGACGAAAGCTTTCCACCAAAGCGTTTCAAAACGTCGATCTCTGCTGGTGGATTGGTCGCCATTACTTGCCGCGGCTGGGCGCCTCATTGTTCGTCCGCCGTAGCCCAAAGGTCCAAGGCTTTCCGGGCGGTCAGGCAGAACTTGTAGATCAGTTACATGGTATCAACCTGATCGCGGTAACTAAGTATTGCCACACCATGCTTCGGAATGGGAGTGACAAGGGCTGGGGCCTTCACAACTACACGATCGTTTACTCGGCACTTTTTAGCAAACTGCGAAACCAATCGATTCGGATCTTTGAACTTGGTCTCGGCAGCAACAATCCGAATATTCCTTTCTACATGGGTGCAAGTGCAAGACCGGGAGCGTCGCTCCGGGCGTGGCGCGAGCTATTCCCGCAGGCTCTCGTATACGGTGCAGATATCGATCGCGACATTCTGTTTGCAGAAGATCGCATTCAGACGTTTTATTGCGACCAACTTGACGCAAACGCAGTTCGTGATCTTTGGACACAACCTGCTTTGGCAGGTGGAATGGACATTATCATTGATGACGGTCACCACACATACGAAGCCAATATGACATTTCTGGAGGGTTCATTACGACATCTTCGTCCTGGTGGAACATTTGTGGTCGAAGATATTCAGAGGGAAACTTTCGAGCAGTGGAGGAATCAGCTAGAGGAGGTTTTGCCACACCGGTTTCCCAATCATCAGTTTGCTCTTGTAGAGCTGCCGCACCCTTTGAATAATGCAGATAACAATTTGCTGATCATTCAACGACACGCATGATGTGCGCTCTCAGCCATTCGAAATCTACTAGCATTTGACTTCGGCCGTGCTAAGTTTGCTGCTGCAGTTTGCTCGTTTGAGCAGCGGATCAAGCGGCTGAAACGCGAGGGTAACGTCCTGATGTGCAACCGCACGTCATGGGCGAGGAGTGCTTCATAAAATCTGTTCGCCAGTCAAAGTTGCCTTGTAAAGCTTACGAATTGAATTTAGTGACCTTGGTCGTATCCTGCTGAATCCTCCGCCCAGCAGGCTAGTCCTTACATGCACAAAACGAAGTGAACGAGTATTCTCAAGAGCGAAATGCATGCTCCTTCGTGTCAAGACGACTCGCAAGCTCCCCCGGACCCCCCTGTTCCTGTCTCGTTGATGGGAGTGAATCTTTTACTTGTCGCCTGGTACCGGCGAAAGCTGATTTCATCGGTAACGCTGGTCGCGCTTTTGCTTGGAGTTGCCGTGGCCCTGCTTCGTGGGTCTTACTACATTGCGACGACGACGGTGTTGCCTCCACAGCAAAGCCCTTCGTCTCCGTCAGGGCTACTGGCGCAGCTGGGAAGTTCAGGGTCTGCCGCGGGCCTTTTAGGCGGAACTGCGCTGAAAAGTCCCGCAGATGTGTACGTGGGATTTATCCGCAGCGAAACGGTGGAAGATGCCTTGATTTCGCGCTTCCATCTGGTGGACCACTATCATGTGAAGCGAGTTTCGCAGGCTCGCAAGAGGCTGGAATCGGATACCGTCATCGATGCAAAGCAAAAGGACGGATTCATTCGTTTGTCTGTGACTGCCGATACCCCTGACCATGCGATGGACCTGGCCAACGGGTATATCGACATGACCAAAGAGCTTTCACAGCACCTAGCCATCGGCGAAGCCTCGCAGCGCCGGCTCTTTCTGGAGCAACAGATGGAGCAGGCCAAAGACAAGCTGGCTGAAGCGGAAGATGCGCTGAAACGGACCCAAAACGCGACCGGGATGATCCAGGTAGAAGCGCAGTCCAGGGCCTTGATTGAATCCGCCAACAACCTGCGCGCGCAGATTGCGACCCATGAGGTTCGCCTGCAATCGCTACGCACCTTCGACAGCGAAGCAAATCCGGACGTGCAGCAGGTGCAGCGGGAGCTAAGCGAGCTGCGCGCACAACTCGCAGGCCTGAACGCAAAGGAGTCGTCATCCACATCCAGTGGTCTGACGGGATCGCAGGGGCAAATAGCGGGTGCCGGCCTACAGTACGCACGCAGGCTACGTGATGTGAAGTACCAGGAGACAATATTCGAAATCCTCGCACGGCAGTTTGAAGCGGCAAAGCTGGACGAGGCTCGTGAAGGCAATCTGCTACAGGTCATTGATCCGGCGCGACGACCAGACTATCGGTCCGGTCCAAAACGTGCGTCGATTGCCCTGGTTTTTTTCATGGCCGGATTATTTGGCAGCATTGGATTTATTTTATTGCAGATAGCATATCGGCGAAAAATTGCTGAGCCTCTGATTGCTGAACGTATCAAGCTGCTCAGGGGTGGAGTACCCGAGCCATAGGGCACCAACTTGCACGCGCCCCACTGCAAGGAACCAGAGACGGCAAGCACCCCAGACTATGAAGGGCTATGACTTATGGTACCAGCGGTGAAAAGAGATTTCCGTCTGCCACGCCTTGTGCTCCTGGTCGTGCTGGTTGTGCTGTGTTGGCTGGTCTGCACGGTAGCGCAGGTAGAAAAGTATGTAGGCCTGCCGCAGGCGTGGGTGGTATGCGCGCTAGGATGCACGGGAGTTGCATTACTCCTGTTGCTACTTCGTAAGAGTTACCGTCGCAACGCGGATATTCCTCGCTCGTCATTAATCATCGCTTTCTGCATTTTGGTCTCGTCCTTTGCTGTGCTCTATCCAAAATCCCAGCATCATGCCCCCGGTAAGGGCTCTGATCGTGAAGATGCTTTAAGAGTTGAATTGATAGCCGTACTGCATCATCGCTATCCATACGATGCCCGAACCTTCCTGGGGCATGCTCCAACGCCCCTGCCTGGTGCTATGTGGCTCGCTATGCCGTTCTTTTTTGTTGGTCGCATCGCTTTACAGAACGTGTTTTGGGCCGGAGCCTTCTTCGTTTTTCTCGCAAAGTTCTACGCGCGCCGTTCGACAGCGCTGGTGTTTGTTGTCGTCTTTCTGCTGACCTCGCTGGAAAATCTCAACGATATAGACGTGGGCGGGGATTACGTTACCAACATCATGTATGTATGTATTGCTATCTATGTCTTCGGTCTTGCTGTTGAAGATTCAGATTCGACGACAAAGACATGGTTGGCGACCATCTTCCTTGGTATATCCTTGTCTTCGCGGATACTGTATTTGGTTGTTATGCCTCTTCTGTTCGCCCTGGCCATCCAACGTACTCGGCTACAACGGGCGCTGTGGATGGTCGGCGGTGTCTTGGTCACTTGGAGCCTGGTCACATTTCCAGTCTTTTCTCCTCATCCTGTCACAAAGCTGATAGGGCAACTTAACCAGAACGCAGATAAGCTTCGCCAACTGCCGCAAGCCTTTGCCGGCATCACGCTTCCACTATTAGCCTTACTTGTGGCCTCCACCAGCTTTCTGCTGCACATGAACGTACGGCGTGTTTTTCTATTAGCAGGAGCAGCCAGTTTAATTCTTGTGCTGCCTCCCATGATTTCGATCGTTCAGGCTGAGGGCGGTCTTACGCGACCCATGACGGCCGATCTAGAATATCTTGCTGTCAGCGCAGTTTTCCTCTCGCTGTGGGCGATGTCTACGTGGGAACAGTCCTTTAATCCTAACGACGTGGATAATTTAGGTATTCCAACATGCCCAAAAATGATTGTTCGAGGGCATTCACTTTAGAGCTACGGGATTAGCAGCGGCTTCGTGATCGACCATATAGCAGTTTTCGTATTAAGTGCCGTACGAAGGAGACAGGCAAACCAATAAAGGGGTGTGACACAAAGCAAGACCATAAAGATCTCCGTAACGAACATACCGGCCTCAGTTGCCAGGTCGAAAGCAACAATGGCAAGAAAGAGCCGGACCGTAAATCGCACTGCGGAGTCCGAGCTTTCCCTAAAGAAGCCATTTCGAAGCATCGCCATACAACCGCCCACGGCGAAGCTGTACAAGCATCCAGCGACGGGCCCAAAGAATAGATCCGCCGCAATGAAATACTGCACGTTTGGGCCGCCTTCCTCGGAGCCAAGAATGACAATCCCGAGCGGCAGGCTATAGTCACTGAGGCGTAACAAACCCATTGTGTCGGAAAAGGTATTCCTTAGAAATCCAACAATATTTGCATCCACCAAAGTCATCACAACTTCTCGGCGTGGGTAGTAATATAAGATCACATCGCCTGCAAGCAGAAGCCGTAGCATAAAGTTCTGCACGCCGCCTAAAATACCACCCTGCGCTTTGCTTGTAATGACGATGGCGAGCAAAAGTCCTGCACCCAGAAGGATGACCGAGAAATTACGAATCTGCTTTTTGAACTGGACAGATGAAGACAGGCCGCCATGTGCTACTGCGAAGCTGAGCGCAAACAAAAGCGGAAGCAGAACCGATTTGCCTCCAGAAAAAATCACGAGTGATGTGGCAAGTGAAAGGATCGTAATTGCGAAACGCCGATTACTGCCGTTCGCGATCAGAAGGGTACAGCCTGCGCAAAAGAAAGCGTATGGTCCCATGTTGATTCGGCGAACTATGCCGAGGCCGCCCGTGTACACGGTCTCCTTCACCGCGGACGGATCAGCAGAAAGCAGAGGAAAGCCTGCCACCTCTCCGAGGTAGGCGTTGGCTAATATGATGGCACCGCCCAGAACTGCAAGAATAATTCTTAGGTCCGAAAGGGAGCGCTGGCTAAAGCGAATCATCGGAGAAGACGGAATCGGCTTAGCACATAGCGCAAAGCCCGCCCACAGCGAAAGCATGTAGGCCAAAAACTGCCATTTAAAGGCAGGCGCTAGCGGAAGAGCTAGCATGATTGTGGCATCACCAACCTGCGCCACGAGAAACATGCTAATGGGCTCGAGCAGGCTAAATATGTACCGGCGGTACAAAGCAAAAATGAGGAGTGCTGAAAGGATCATGCCGCCCAAGACGAGATTCGGATCAAATCCCAGGTTTGTCAGGAGTTCTAACAAAGGACGCGTCCTTTCCGGTCTAGCCTGATGCAAGTCGGTCGCTCTTCAGACATTAGTGCAAGTTCACCCTGCGTACATTACGGCAGAATAAGATACAGAATATCCTGAAATGAGTTCGCTCCACATCACGGTATCTATTACTGCCGTCATTGTGATGTATCAGCAGTTGCCGGAGAACTCGGACGCGTTTGTCACGTTGCAGCAGGCATATGCCTGCGCCCGTGGCACAGGTGTGCGTTTGCAGATTCTGGTCTATGACAATACGCCATATAAGCAAACGGTACCGTCATTGCCGGAGGGAGTTCTGTATGTGGCGGCCCAGCGTAACGAAGGCCTCGCCACCGCGTACAACCATGCGGCGGCATTAGGGGAGATCCACGGCTCCCAATGGCTACTAACGCTGGATCAGGACACGAAACTGCCCCGGAATTTTCTTGAGCACATGGTTGCCATTGCCCTTGAAGTCGAACAGACGCCAGTTGTTGCAGCTATCGTGCCACACATTCTTGGTGATGGGCGTCTCCTGTCGCCTTACTGCTTCAAAGCTGGGGCGCTACCCTCATGGTACCGTTTGGGCTTTTACGGATGCCCCGCAAGGGATGTTTTTGCGTTCAACTCCGGTGCCCTTGTGCGGATATCTACGCTTCGTCAGGTGGGCGGGTACGATCCCTGGTTTTGGCTGGATAACAGCGACACCTTGCTCTTTCGACAACTGCATCGCCATGGCAAGCGGGTGTTCGTGGCTGGCGAGATCAAAGTACAACATCAGTTTTCTATGCTTGATCTGAAGAATCGCACTTCAATACAGCGTTATCACAATGTTCTTCTTGCGGAGTCCGCTTTCTGGGACTTGGAGATGAGCACCTTGGCCGGCTTGGAGCGAACGGCACGGCTTTCTGTACGCGCCGCCAAACAGGTGAAGCGCAGGGATACCGTCCTATTACCCATCACGCTAGAATTTTTGAAGCGCCGACTCTTTTGGTCCAGACAGAAGCGGCTGCGACATTGGAGAACGGAAACGTTGAAATTATTTCCAGGTCTTCCGGCGCGTATGGCGTTTGTACCGCCGGGAACAGGTGCGGAAAAGAATCTGCGTTCTCGGATCTCCGTTTGTATGGCAACCTACAACAATGAACCCTTCATTGAGGTTCAGGTTCGATCTATCCTGCAGCAATTGCGACCTGGGGATGAGATCGTCATCGTCGATGACGCGTCAACGGACAACACGGTTTCCGTCATTGACTCGCTGCAAAGCCCCTTCATTCACCTGATACGGCACTCACAGAATGGTGGTGTTGTAGCCACCTTTGAAGAGGCGCTTCGCAATGCCACTGGCGATATTCTGTTTCTTGCTGATGGCGATGATATCTGGTCTCCTGATAAAGTTGAACGCTTCCTTGAGGTCTTTGAGCAGTCTCCGCAGATCACCCTTGTAACCTCGCGAGTCGCCTTTATTGATCAAGATGGCCGGCCGATCGAAAGCACCATGTACAGTAACAGAAAAGTTTTTCATTCAGGTTTCTGGCACAACCTTCTGCGCAATCACTTTCAAGGCTCGGCAATGGCATTGCGAGCATCACTCCTTGGGACTGTGCTGCCGTTTCCGAAAGGAGTCGACTTTCTGCATGATCACTGGATCGGCATGAGGAATGCACTTCACGGAAGCAACACCGCTATCTGCCTAGAAAAGCCTTTGCTGTTCTATCGCAGGCACGCAACAAACTTAAGTGGGCGCAAGCCACGTGGCGGACAGTTGAAAGTACGCCTTCAACTCCTCTGGGCGCACGGCATTGCGGCATTAAGGCCGGAATAGCCAATCCCGAAAATCTCGCAAGGTGAAACGCAACCAAGAGATAAGTAAAAAACCCAGCCCGTAATTCGTTCGAACGCTTCGATAAGTCTCCTGATGGCCGGCTTCACGCATAGAGATGCCGTTCCCCTCGTGGTCGGCAACGATCATCGGCAGTTGTCGAACCATGCATCCCCGTTTCATCAACTTCTGGTTGTGATCGAAATCAGCACTTGTGCGATACGTCGGGTCATACCCCAGGTGCGCCGCGCGCCGGTAGAAGGTTCCTTGGTGGTGCCACGTGTTATCGAGCTTTGACAGCAGGCTCGTGCGCGAAACGAACTCGCGGACACCATCCAGCAAAACACGGCAACACACAACGTCCACGCTTTCAACGGCGCACTGGCTCAGCTCCTGCCAAGGCACATGGAGCAGCCTGTCGCCTGCGTTCAGATGGAGCACATAGGTGCCGCGGGCAGCCTCTAGACCTTTGTTCATCGCTTCATAAATGCCCTGGTCCGGCTCACTAAGCCAAAAATCCACCTGGCTTCCGAACGATTGCAGGACCTCCACCGTGCCGTCTTCAGAGAATCCATCAACCACCACAATTTCCAATGCGGAAGAGCGATGCGGAAGGATGCTGCGGATGATTGCGGTAAGCTCTTCGCGATCGCGAAACACGACGATGATGACGGACAGGAGAGGTGACATCTCAGACGCGAGCGGGGCGAGGACTCGTGATCCTCCCAACAACCTTGCAGGTGCCTGTTGACTCATACGGAGGTGATTTTGCCGAAAGTCAGTTTGCTCAGGATTCTGTTCATGACATCCAGTGTGGGCTTCACGAAATTTCCCGGCAGATGCTGATCCGCGCAGTAAGCCTTCCACACCGTCCAGCACCAAAGGGCTTGGGCCCGGCTGCCGCTGTGCTTGCAGACAAGCTTGTAAAGCTCACGGCGACGGGCGGGAGAGTCTTGCTGGGTAAGGCTCTC
Source organism: uncultured Terriglobus sp. (assembly GCA_964250115.1). Lineage (GTDB taxonomy): Bacteria > Acidobacteriota > Terriglobia > Terriglobales > Acidobacteriaceae > Terriglobus. The sequence goes on along the minus strand of CAXUEW010000002.1, from coordinate 32,005 downwards.
TCCATGGAGCCGGTATAAGGCCATGTAGCGCGGGGTGTACAGGACGCTAAGATCCGCGTCATAAAACTGGTTCCACAACTGCCAGTCAAATCCATAGTGCAATGCTTCATCCAGGCGATGTTCGTTGCGCCGCCAGAATGTGGCAGGTTGCAAAAACATGTCATAGCGCCGCATCCATTGCTTCGTCATCCGATTTGGGTGCGGTGGAACGATGGGTTGCAACATGCGCCCGTCTTGGCTTATGTAGTAACCGTCACCTGTGACCACGTCTACTTTGGGATGTTCCTCAAAGGCCTGTGCGACAAAGGCCAGAACCTCTGCGTCGAAAAAGAGATCGTCGGAGTTCAACCAGCAGACTATCTCGCCCTGGGCCATCGAAAGACCTCGATTAATGGCCTGCGCAGGCCCTGTGTCCTTCTGCTGTAGAAATGTCGAAGGATACTGTGCTACGACTGCGGCGGTATCATCCGTGGACATGCCATCCAGCACAATGTGCTCGATCTCCTTGTGGGTCTGCGCATAAATTGACCGGAGGCAATCCCCGATGAAGCAGCCCTGATTCCTGCTGGGCGTAATAACCGTGATCAGCATAAGGTGCACAAGAGTACGGATTCTGCCAGGCTTCTTTTGGAGCCCGGTAATCCTCTACAGGGTATCATCCGGTTTCTCTGCCGGGCCTTGGCCAGATCACACGCGCCCAGCGTTCTACTGAGGCCGAACGGCTATATGATTCTGCCTATAATCGACCTTAATCTATGAAACTGCGTGATGATGTTGCACCTTGTCTGATTCTCACGGCTACCGTGCAAGTGAAGCACGATATGGCCTTTGTTGCGAGAAGAGACACTGCTACAAGGCTCGATGATTACAAGGGCGCCTTTACCCGTTGGGTTCAAACCGCCGGCTTTCCCCTAATCGTGTATGTAGAAAACTCCGGTTATGATCTATCTGAATTCAGGAACATCGCCGCAAGTGCTCCAGAGAAACGAGTTGAATTTCTTTCTTTCGTCTGTCCGCCCTTTGATGGGTCTCTGGGCAAAGGCTACGGAGAGATGTTGTGCCTTAAGCATTGCGTCGCCAACTCGGAGATCCTTCGCCGAGCGCCTCGATTCTTTAAGGTGACGGGAAGGTATTACCTTGCCAATGCCGCGGCGCTTCTGCAGCCACTTGCGGAGCGCCAGGACCTAGACCTGCTGTGCAACCTGGAGCAGAATCTAACATGGGCCGATAGCCGCGCTTTTGGTGCCTCCACGGAGTTTCTGGAGAAATACTTTTTCCCCAGGCTGCCTGAAATCAATGACACAGAAGGCTCTACTTTTGAGCAGGTCTTGGCACGCGCCTGTCACGCTGTGATGGCCGATCGGGGAAGTTGGGCGCCCCTGCCTGAAGCACTGCAGGTTCACGGAGTCTCAGGCAGCATAGGCGATGTATTTACGCCAACTACCTTCACAAAAATGAAGAAACAGATACGCCATGCCCTCTATCTCAGGACTCTCAAGGGTCGGGGATAGGAGTTAAACCGGAGCAACTCCCGGTCGCTTCTGAACCGCTGCACGCAGCATTGGGCTGACATGCCAAGCCCAAAACAGAGCGGTAACGAAAAGGACCAGATCCACCCCGGATCTCACGGAGATTGCCCGTGCCGGAGCCGCAAGAGCAGATGCCAGCACCATACAGACGCCTGGAAGAATGCGTTGCCACTTCGGCGTTTTACCAGCTACCAGAAATAGCAGTAACGCATCAATGGTTACGCGAATAGTCCAGGCCCAAGCGGCCCCTAAAAGGCCAAAAAAATGCAGGCCAAGCCAAAGTATTCCGAGAAATGGAATGAATTCCGCCGCGTGAAATTTCGCGGTGAGATCAGGCCGATCCGAGGCCTGTAGTTGTTCAAAAGGGATGAATGCCAGACCATTGATCCAAATACCCAGTAACAGAATGACACCAATTGGAGCGGCTCTTAGCGCGAAGCTAGCGCCCACCCAGAAGCGCATAAAGGTGGGCAACACAGCGACTGTGGCGATGATCAGCGGCGTCATCACGGCACTCAGGGCCACAACCGATTCAGCGGCCAGATGTTCGCTGTCCTGGGTACTGGCACGGGCAAGCTTCGGAAACAGGCTGGTAGCAAACGCTCCTGGAAGGATGGAGGCCCGGCTCACCAAATTGAAAGGCACAGTGTAGAAGGTAACCGCTTCGGCGCCGAGAACGGTACCAACCAGCATGCGATCCATTGAAGTTAGGATGGGATTGATCAGGTTGGAAATTGTTACCCAGCCACCATAGCTAAACAGCAGCCGCAGACGCGAACGATCAAAACCGCCACCCTGGCCAAGTGGAAGCAGGTGAAACAGCACAGCTATTGAGGGGAATGCACCCAGAGCGCGTGTGACCAGGACAGTACAGATCAGCCACTTAAGATTGGGCCCATACCAGTACGCCACCCCTAACGGAATTAGCTGAGTAGTAACAGCGTTCAAGCTATAAATCATGTTGTAAGCCGCGAAGCCGTCACGAGCCTGCAGAGCACCTCCCAGAACAGCAGTGCCAATGGAGACTGGAACCGAAGCAGCCAGCCAAGGCAGACTGGCGAGGACTTCACCGCGCATTGCTTGGGGCATCTTGAAGGTGGTTAAGAAAAAAGGCTTGGCCGCAAAGTACAGAACGACCCCTCCAGCAACTCCAAAAGCTAGGTTAACGGCCAGCGCAGTCCAGAAGACGCTTTCCCGCTCCTTCTCCTGACCACGCTGATTCAATCGAGCAATTTGAAACAGTGCGGCTCTCGTGATACCCGGATCAAACATGCCAAAGTAACCTAGAAACAACCAAACAATGGCCAGAATTCCATATCGGGCTTCGCCAATGAAGCGCAGATAAATAGGCACAGTCACGATGCCTACACACATAGGAACAATCGAGCCGGCAATGTTGTATGCAGTATGTCGACGTATGCCCATCAGGTGCGCGATCCGACATGACGCAAAACCGCCCTGAAAGAAAAGACCATCAAAAAGCCAGAGAAAAAGCTCACCCTTTAAGGATACAGGCCAATATCCCTCAGCGCTTCGGCAGCTGATTGCGGACTCGATTGCAATCGATAGCTGAAAACTTGAGTCTGGCAGAAGGCGCTGTGCACAATGGCAAATAAACAACCTTTGGCAGTTCGCGCAAACCGTCCCGGAACGGGATGGCTACTGCTGTTTGGGTGAAGTGAAGCGTTTACCTTCGCCACTATCCCTGGGCGGTCACGGCTCCGACGTAAAGGTGCCTGCTGGGCAGGTCTGCGCTGTTGTACAGGTACGCCGTACCACCGATGTCCAGCCATCGCCGATGTAGCGCGGATGTGGAACCGTCGCGGCGGTTGAGACGGCGGTCTTACAAATCGCCTAAAATTTTCCACCGAGCCTCAGCCGGTAAGCCAAGAAGATCGCGACGTCAGAATAGTGATCGATCACCGAGTCGCAGAACGGCCCCAAAGAAACCTGGTTGGTCGCGCGGGCCACGCGCGGCCAACGACCATGTCAAACAGGCTCGCGCCAATCAGGATGAGGCCTGCGTACAGGAACATGCGATGCGCGTTGCTGCCGCGGGCATAACCGAAAAAGAAGGCTGCGGCAATGTTGACCATCAAGCCGACAAAGGTCAGCTATTGGGCGATTTACTTCGCATCTCGGGAGGCATACGATCGTGCCGTCTTCTCATCCCCACGAATCAGAAGGGATGCATGGCTTCTGCCACAAGCTGCTGGTTGTTCAACCCGGCGGCGCGGGAGGCGACCAGACGCAACATCTCACGGCCTTCGCGTAGTTTGCCCTGCCGCACCTGCAGCCTGCCCACGTTGAGCTGGGCCTCCACCACGAAGATCGGCTGACCGTAGTCTCGGGCTACATCTAATCCACGCTGGAAACTTACGGCGGCTTCTGCATACTTCCCTTGCTGCTCCAGATTTCGGCCAAGCGCGGCAAGCGTGTGGATCTGCCGTTCCGTCTCGCCGAGCTGGTCTTCCCGGGCGAGCGCCTCCTGGAGAAAGACCTGCGCCTGGGTCAGGTTGCCCATGGCCGTCTCAATCTGACCAAGCCGATTCAGCGCGCGAAGCTCACCGGAGTAGTCATGGAATGCCCGAGCAATCGAGACAGCCTCCTGTGTCTCAACGAGCGCGGGCTGCAGCTGCTTCATGTACATCAGGGCCTGTGTTCTGGAGGTGAGCAGCCTTCCATACAGCACCTTTGCGCCTCGCCGCTTGCTTTCTTCCGCGCCTTTCGTGGCACTTGCAAGGGAGGCCGGCCAGTCCCCCATGAGGCCATAGCAATCTGCCATGGTGGAATACATACGGGGATCGTGTGCCGCTGGCGTGCCCTGTGCCTCGATGGAGCGAAGCACATCGATGCATTGCTGCGGATGCCCTGCATAGGACAGTTCCGCTGCCATCAACCAACCGTACTTCAACTCTTCGGGGTACATGGTGAAGAGCGTTTGGTACAGTTCCGCTGCCTCGGTAAAGCGCCGCTCCGCTCTTCGCGCACCGGCCTCAATCTGCAGCTGATCCTGGCGAGACAGGTTCCCGTCCAGTGCCTCGGCTTTGTGCGCTTCGGTCACCGCCCTTTCCTCCTGCCCCAGGATGGTGTACGCATTGGCGAGTTCCTCATGCACCAGGGGGAAGTTCGGGTCCAGCTTGGCAGAGCGTTCCAGCAGATCGACGGCAGCCCGTCCGTCGAATGCGCGAACCTGTTCCAGGCCTTCGATGTAAAGCCGGTACGCCTCGGGATCTTTCGACACGCTGGCGCGAACGGCCTCTCTGTTTGCAGACGAAGTGCGAAGGCCGAACGACATACGCATGTAAGCACCAGCCTGGTCGATCAAGGCCAACAGGCCGTTCGTGGATTCCGTTGCGTTGAACGTTCCCAGGACAGCTCCATCCCGAGCCGCAAGCAGGCGAGCGTCGAGCCGAATGCGGTCGCCGGTCACAAGATAAGACCCGCTGACCACCACGTCGCAATCCAGGTTCTGGCATACCTGCTGCAGCTTGTCCGGGCCCAGATCGGTGGTGGGAACGATGTTCATCTCGCGCTCAGCCCGCTCCACCGCCTCACTGGGCAGAACTCGCAGCGTGCGGTCGGAACCGAGTTCCGTTGTCAGGGTCTCGCGTAACGCGTCGGCAATCCACACGGTGTCGGCTGAGCGTGACAGGTTTTTGAAGGCAAGCACTGCGATTCGCGGCTTCAACGTGGCAGCCGCTTTGGCTGAAACGCGGGAACGATGCAGCGTAACAAGCAGGGCCGTTACCGCAACAATCCCAACCGCTAGAGCAAACGCGGCAAGGCGCTTGCCACGAAGCCCCTGAATCTGTCCGGTGGAGCGCGGTGCACCAGGTGCGGAGGCAGTCCCATTGTTGGGTTGCGCCACTCGAGCTAAGTCGGGCAGTGATGCGATACGGAAAGGAGCGGATTGCTTCTCCGTGAGGGCCGTGGACGGCCAGCTAACCGGCAGGAAGACTTGCGGAGGCTCCTCTGCGATCTCAACCGGGGCGCAGAAGCGGTAGCCCATCCGGGGGATGGTTTCTATGGGACTGCCGTCTGGGTAATCCGGTGCCAGAAGCTTGCGCAGAACAGAAATGGTCTGCGTTAGGTTGCCCTCTTCTACAAAACTGTCCGGCCACACTGCCTGCAGCAGGTCTTCCTTGCTGAGCGCCTGCCCGTTAGCGCGAAGCAGCACCAGAAGCGTGGCGAGTACCTTCGGCGTGGCGGAGACAGGTTCACCGTTACGGAGAAGGACGCGGCCGGCCCGGGTAAGGACGTAAGGACCGAACGTATAACTGGAACTGCTCACAATCCACTTTCGCGCTAGTCTCAGCACGACTCAAGTATCCCACAATGCATTCCTCCCCTTCCTGGGGCTGGTCCGTGCGCCGCTTCTACTGAGGCTTGTGGAAAGTGAGAGCCAGACCCTGATTGGGCAGTCTGGCTCAAATGGGAGAAAAGCCCACTATAAAAGAGAATTCGGTCCGGTCCTTGCCGGGGTGCCGCCGTGCCGCCCTCTCATACATTCACGGGGCGGACAGCCTGATCAGGCCGTGCATGCATACCTTCGCCGAAGAAAGCCCGCTAGCCCAATCATGCCGGTGCCAAGGAGAGCCAGGCTCGACGGCTCCGGTGTGACTGCCACATAAGGCGAAATCGTCAGGCTTCCGGAAGTGTAAGAGATGTCTATGCCGTTTACGAACGAAATGCCACGACCAGCTCCGTTCGCCGAGCCATCTACAATCTGCTGGGTAGCGTAGGTTCCGGGTGCCGTAATCGTTTCAAAAAAAGGAAAATAGAAATAAAAGGCGGTAACCGCCCCGGTCGGCATACCGAAACTTTGAGCGCTCGCAACCGTCCGTGACATGTTACTTACGGCGGGTGCGTAACCGTTGATGCTGCCGTCCAGGTAGTTCAGCGTAATCAACCCACTGTCCGTAATCGGAGGCAGGGTCGTTCCAACGAACCGGATGTCGGCCGCTCCATAGGTGGTGCCCCCGATCACCTGCGTGTCGATGTGGAAGGCGTAGATGAAGTCGGCTCGGGCAGCAGTGGAACCCAGGAGAATAAACGCCAAGATGAAGGTGAAACGTACAAACCGAAAACGACGGAGTCGAAAACTCCGCAGGGCACCTGAGAGAAGAAGAGAGCATGGATAAGACATTTTTGAGCATGAATCCTAATGAAGCTGAGTTAGAGGAATGAGACCAACCATAGCGGGACGGATGTTCCCAAATCCTCAAAGACTTCTCAAGATCGGCTCAAGATCGGCTCAAAATGCCACTTTGATGAGGCTTGCCAAGCCGTTGTTGCGCCTGGCGTAAGACGCAGCCGGGCCTGACTTATTTCGCCGGGACTTCGAGACCTCGCAAGTCCGGCTGTTCGCAGGTGCCGCAGTTCCGTGCCTTGGGCCTATGGCATAGGATTTGGTAGCGCATGCCATGAACGTGCATCTCACAACAGTCCAGACCCGGTAAGATTGTACAGGCCAAAGGTGTAACGAGAATCGCTCACGATCCGTGTCCGGGTCGGTCTTATCGCAAACCAGTATGCCACATCTCGCTCTCACTCAAAGTGACCATCCCAGCAACACACAGGCCGCACCTTGGTAGGTGCGGCCTGTGTTCGACTCGCTGGGCGCTGGGAGTTGCGTACCTTGCGGGCCGGCTGCCGCCGGCTAAGGGGCGCAGGTCGCCTTTGTCAGCACATTTGCGCCTTGGAATCCACTATCTGCAGTTACGTAGAGCCCGATGTCCGTGATGCCGTTCGCCGGCAAACTGGCATTAATTGTTCCCGTGCAACTCACGGGAGCGCCGCCGGTTGCAGTCACCGAGCATAGAGGAACGCTGCGTTGTGTGTAGTCAGTCCCAGTGAGGGACCCAGCTATGAGATAGAAGGATGCCTGGGATGTTCCTCGCGCTTTCACGACCGTTGCCGTAAGCGTGAAGGATGTGCAGGCGTTCGGAAGGGGTACGGTTGCTGTCGGTATCGAAACAGGTGCCGGCTGGCTGCCGATCAAGCCAAAGGCAAAACCGTTGACCTCAGGAATGCTTGCAGGTAACAGGTCGCTTGCCAGCAACACACTCCCTCCTGCTACTCCAGCGGGACCTGTTGCTCCAGTGGGACCGGTTGGGCCGGATGGCCCTGCAGGGCCCTCGGCACCGGTTGCGCCTGTGGCACCCGCAGAGCCAGTATCACCCTTGATGCCTGCGGGACCCTGTGGTCCGGCAGCACCCGTATCACCCTTTGCGCCCGTGGCACCTGCTGGTCCCTGTGCGCCGGCCACACCCGGATCACCTTTTGCACCCTGTGCACCGGCAGCGCCAGTGTCACCCTTCGCACCTGTGGAGCCTTGCGGGCCGGCGGGACCTTGGAGTCCAGCAGCACCTGTGTCACCCTTCGCACCCTGAGCTCCGGCAGGTCCAGCCGGACCCTGAGCACCGGCGGGACCCTGTGGGCCGACAGCGCCGGTTGAGCCCTTGGCTCCAGGTGCTCCTGCGGGACCCTGAGCGCCGGTCATTCCGGCAGGCCCTTGCGCACCTTGAGGCCCTTGAACGCCCTGAGGCCCTTGAATGTTCCAGGTCTGGAACGTCTCCAAGCCTTTCAGGCACTCTTTCGAGGAGGACACCAGACGAGGAATACCTGTCAGGTTGCCGACGCACGCCGTGATAAGCGTGGAGGAGTTTGAGGTGGTGGTGCTGGATTGTGCGTTACCTGCGACGGTACCTGCGAGCAGAAAGATACATGGCAAAAATGCCTTGTGCATTTGGAAGATCCTGAATGAAGTGAGTTGGAAGAACGACCCAAATCTAGCCAAGGGGATGTACTCGCGTCCTCAGAGATTTCTGAAAAAGTTCTCAAAGCCTGTGAAAGGCCGGGTTTCTACCATCAGACTGGATATAAGCGCACAGGCCAGAGGCCATATATAGCTCTCCTGTGTTCCGCATGGATGCAAAGCCATGGCCACGCCCACAACTTCCGCTCTTTCCTAGATCGTTTCCTGATCAGATGTAGCCTTCATTTCTTTAGGGCCAAAGACCCGACTTATAACAGCCTAGGCCGAAGGCCTAGGTATGCGAGTAAGCCGCACAGAGCGCTGTAGGCGCGACACATGAATGGCGACTACACCTTGAGGGAAACTGCTCTAAGAGCAGTTCTGTTTCAGGTATAGCTGTGGCTAATGTGTCGCGCTTTCAGCGCTTTACCGTGGATGTCCGGTTCCCTGGGCCTTCGGCCCAGGCTGTTATGTGGACGGCCTTTGGCCCTGAGTGAAACAGCTACACCCAAGAGAGAACAGCTATAGACTGGCGGAGAGTGGGAGCCCTCGAATGCGCGCAATCGTCTGGCAGATGGCTCCGCTCCGTCGTTCAGGCACGGACGAACGTGCGCGGCGACTAAGGTTCTGACGTGAAGGTGCCTGCGGGCAGGCCTGCGCTGTTGTACAGGTAAGAGGTGACGACAGAAGCCCAGCCGTAGCGGATGTAGCGTGGGTGCGGAACTGCGGTGGCGGTGGCGACGACCGTCTCCGAACCGCCGACCTTCTCGATGCGTGCCTCGGCGGGGACGAACTTGTGGTCGAGGCCTGCTACTTCGAAGCCGCCAACCGGCTGGCCTTTTGTCGTCAGTCCCGCCGCGTGGGAGAACCATGCGCGCATGCTGCTGCCTTCCGTTGTTGCCTGCACAAAGGTGGGCGAGGCTGACTCGACCTTCTCGCCGTAGGTTCCGCCGAGCGCTGCTGCGGCCAGACGCGCCCCCACCGTTTGCTTGTCGGCGGGGTGGATGTTAGTTGGATTGCCCACGTCAAGCGTTACGGCCATGCCGGTGTTTTCCAGATGCAGCGTGCGGCGCTGCGCGTCGCGCACCGTGTTCCAGCCGTCCTGGTTTGAGGTGTAGCTGGACAACTGCACGAACAGGAATGGGAAGTCACCTTGGCCCCACTGACGCCGCCAGTCCTGGATCAACGCGGGAAATACACGGGAGTAGTTGGGCGCGTAGCCCGGTGCCTGGTCGGTCTCGCCCTGGTACCAGATGGCTCCTTTGATGGCGTACCGGGTGTAGGGAGCGACCATGCCGTTGTACAGCGCAGAGGGTGTCCACGCACCGGCGCGGTCGACCACCGGCGGATGGGTTACCGGGATGCGTCCCGCCGCCTTGTCGGCGGCATCCTGCTGTGCCCAAAGCGACTTGATCTCGTCGACCCGCGCCTGGTCTTCGACGATGTTCGCGCCTGCGGTGGCCACGCTGGCCAGGTTGGCAGAGGCGATGCCGCCAGCGCTGATCCAACTGTGCGCCGGTGTGCCGCCCCACGTGGTGTCGATCAGCCCGACTGGCACCTTTTCGCGGTCGCTGATCTCACGGCCAAAGAAGTAGGCAACGGCGGAAAACTCCTTTGCCGTCTCGGGCGTGCACACCGTCCAGGTCTCGTTTGTATCGGCGGCAGGAAGGCCGGCGGGGCGCTTCTTCTGCAGCAAGAGACGGATGCGTGGGTGGTTGGCCGCGGCAATCTCCGCGTCGCCGTTCTTGACGGGTGTCTGCGGGTTGAAACCGCGCAGGGGCATCTCCATGTTGGACTGGCCGGAGGCGATCCAGACATCGCCCATCAGAAGGTCTTCGCGCTTCAGGGATGCGGCTGTCGCATTGCCGGAGACGGTCAGGGTGTAGGGTCCGCCAGCTTCTTCCGGCTTCAGCCAGGCTTCCCACTGGCCGTAATCATCGGTCACGGCCTGCAAAGTCTGCGCATGAAACGCCACCGTCACCTGTTCGCCGGTGTTCGCCCAGCCCCAGATGCGTACGGGCCGCTGCCGCTGCAGAACAGCGTGGTCTGAAAGGACGTTGGGCAGGCGAACCTCTGCCGGAAGGGAGGCGGCAGCGGCGAAAAGCAGAAGCGGCAGGAGCAGGCGGCGCATGCAAATCCTCGGTTAAAGGTATGTGTGAGATGTGACTGTTCCCACCGCGCCTACTGCACAGTAAGCGTGGCTTGCGAGGTGTGCGTGGTGGTCTGCGCACCCTGTGTCAAGGTGGAAGTAATCGTGAAGTTGGTGGTGCCGCGGTAAACCGGCGTCGTTGAGGCTACAGAGGATGAGCCGCCCCCGCTGCAACCCGAAAGCACGGTGCCCAGCAAGCCAAGCAGCACCAGGCAAAGCAGCGATCCGAGAACTTGCCGCCTGACCGGCAAGACGCAGCCCAGCAGCAGAACTGCAAACGAAACGGCAAACCCATCGCGGTGAAATGGCAAGGCAGGCACGGTGTTGGCAGCCGTGCCGGACACTACCCGGACAGATCCCGTGGTGGCCTGGCCGGAGATCGCGACAGAAGTGCTGCTGCACGAATAGCCGACCGGCAGCCCGGAACAGGTGAAAGCCACGCTGCCGGAGAAGTTTGCCACGGGCGTGAGCGCCACGGAGTACGTAGCGTTGCCGCCAGCCGCGATGGTCTGGCTGCTGGCGGGCAAAGTGACGGTTACGTCTGAGACGGCGACTGCCACGGCAGCCGAGTTGCTCGCGGTGAGGTAATTCGTGTCACCCGTGTAGCTGGCTACAAAAGAGTGCGCGCCTGCAGCAAGCGACGGCAGGTTGAAGCTGGCTGTGCCGTTGCTGTCGAGCTGGGCCTGACCCAGCGGCTGACCGCCGTCGGTCAGCGTCACGTTGCCGGTTGGCTTGGTGGCGCCGCCCGTGACGCTGACGCTTACCGTCACGCTGCTTCCCGCCAGCACCTGGGCCGCGCTGGAAGAAACGGCCACCGTTGGCGCAACCTTCGGCTTGATGGAAAGAAAGTACGAGACACTCTGCGTCTTTGTGTCAGTGGCAATCAGGTCGGGCAGGCCGTCGCCGTTCAGGTCCGCAGTGGTCACGGCTTTGGGCGTGCCGGCAAGCTGCGCGGTGAAGTCCGGCGTGGTCTGCAGAAAGGAACCTTTGCCATCATTCAACAGCACGCTCAGGATGCTGTTGTATGGGTCGGCCGTGATAATGTCTGGCAGACTGTCGCCGTTCACGTCTGCAGCTGCCACAAACGGGGCATAGTCGCCGTTCTTGAATCTGGTGCTGTCCGGAATGGTAATCGTCTGGAAGTCAGCAGTGCTTGTTTTCAGCGAGCCGTCACCGTTACCGCGCAGCAGCGACACAATGTTGGGCGTGCTCACCAGCAGATCCAAAATGCCGTCACGATTGAAATCTGCCACGGCGAGCGAGTCTGGCGGTGAGAAGCCTTTCGGCACAAAGTCAACCGGCACCTTGAAGGTTCCGTCGCCCACCCCCGCATAGAACTGCAGCTTGTTGGGGCCATAGATGGACGTGATGAAATCCAGCTTGTCGTCGCGGTTGAAATCTGCCGCGACAATGTTCAGGAACACCTCTGGACCGTAAATGGGAGTACCCGTGTTGATGAACTGCTCTTTGAACCCGCTCTTGCCATCGCCCAGGTAAACGTCCACGGCACCGTTGCCGCCACTGATTAGGTCCAGGCGGCCATCCTTATTAACATCCACCAGAAGCGCAGACACAATGCCGTATGTTCCGGTGATGTTCGGACCCTGCGTAAACGTGCCATCTCCTTTGCCGAAAAACAGGAGGTCGATCTGATCGCCGCCGACCGGCCCCACGATGACATCCAGCTTGCCGTCGCCGTTGACATCGCCCAGCACCAGTGGCCCCAAGCCGAGGGCAGCGGTCGTCGCCGTCGTGATGACAGGCGAGGAGAAGTTGCCCTTGCCGTCGTTCAGAAAGATCGCCAGCCGCTTATCTGAAGTGCCCGTGACGGCCAGGTCCAGTACGCCGTCGCCGTTGAAGTCGCCCACCGCCACGGAACTAAGTGTGGCAAAGCCGCTTGGGATATCCTTGCGCGCCATGTACGTGGGACCGGCCGCGAAGGCGCTATGCAGGCAAAGAAGCAGGACAAAGCAGGCAGAGAAAACGCGGTGCATCAGGCAGCCTCAGAAATGCAATGTGGATTTCGACAGTAAGGATCGGCAGAAGTCTAGCATCGGCGTGCTGGAACAGTCTCCTTCTACTCCCTGCGGCTTGCAATCCATCTCGTGTGGCGGCTAATTTGGCGCTAACTGGAAATATCGTTCGCTGGGCATTCGGCATCCAAAGGCTGAAAGGCACAGAAAGAACCCATGGCGAAAGAAGCGAAGACCGAAACCAAGAACGGGGCAAAGTTGCCCACACGGATGTACAAGAACCGCGTTGCACTCAGCGACGACGTGAAGAAGAAGGTCGTCGAGGAGATGAGCAAGACCCTTGCCGCGTCGCTTGACATGTATTCGCAGGCAAAGTTCGCCCACTGGAACGTGAAGGGCATGAACTTCTACCAGTTGCACCTGGTGTTCGATGATGTGGCGAAGACGATCTTCAAGCAGATCGACCCCATCGCCGAGCGCATCACGCAACTGGGCGGCACAGCGAACGGTACCGTCCGGCAGTCTGCCGCGACTAGCGCGATACCGCCATACAACGTGGACGCAATAAGCGGGCCGGAGCACCTGAAGGCGCTGGCGGACTCGCTCGGCACGTACTGTGGACTGATGCGTGATGTGTCCGAGAAGATCGACGACATCGGCGACAAGCCTTCAGCGGACTTCTTTAATCAGTTGATCGTGGATGCCGAAGAGGAACTCTATTTTCTTGAGAGCCACATGGAAGCCGGCGACGTTCAGTAGGTCCGTGCCTTAAGTAGAACGCGAAGTTCGCGAAGGAAGTGCGCGCGAAGGCCGCTATGGAGTGCACGAAGGCCGCAGAGGAAGCTCACTCTGCGGCCTTCGCGCTACCTTTGCGTTCTGCTTTTGAACCCTGCAAATGACGCTATGCTGCGTCGTGAATCGTGCTGACCTTCAGGATTTCCAGTTCACGCTTACCGTTTGGTGTGACTACCGTTGTCTCATCGCCAACCTGCTTGCCCACCAGCGCCCGGCCGATGGGCGACGTGGTGCTGATCAGGCCCTTGGTGACGTCGCTCTCTTCGCTGGTGACCAGTTTGTAGGTCAATTCTTCGTTCTTGCTCTGATCGAAGACGACGATGGTCGATCCGAAACCGACGCGGTCGTGCGGGATGTTGGCCAGATTCACAAGCGACAATTCTGCCATGCGCCTCTTCAACTGGCCCAAGTGGGCATTGACGAACTCCTGCCGCTGCTTGGCCGAGTGGTATTCTGCGTTTTCGCTCAGGTCGCCCAAGGCGACGGCGCGCTTGATCTCAGCCGGCAGTTCGTTGGTCAATTCATATTCGAGCGCCCGAATCTGTTCTTCAAGCTTCTTGGTAACGTCCAGCATGTGTCAGTTCCGTTCCGTGAGGATGGCGTGGGGTGCCGGGCGCCAGCAGCGGCCACGCGTAAGTGCTGATTATAGCGACCGACCGGTGGGCGTGTTCCTAAGCTGACCACAGGGTGCAAAGCCCACCGTCATCCCGGCTGGTCTTGCTGCCGGTCGTGGTGCCCGCGTCTTTCCTGCGCGTCGATCCAGTCCTGCAGAATGACGACGGCGGCGTACTGGTCCAGCACGGCCTTTCTGCCTGGCCCACGGGCGTGCCCCAGGCGATCCATCAATTCATGCGCGGCTAAGCTTGAAAGGCGCTCGTCCTGCAGGTACACCGGAATGGTAAAGGACTCACGAAGCGCCTCCGCGAATCGCTGTGCCTTTTCTGCCTGAGGCGACGGTTCGCCTGACATGTGCAGCGGGTTACCGGCCACGATGCCGGCAATCTCATGCTTACGAAGGAGCCGTCCGATGTTCTTCAGTTCCCGCTTCTCGTTGGATCGGCCCATGGTCATCAGGGGGTGTGCGATGCCAAGCGCGTCCGTCATGGCGATGCCTACGCGGCGGTCACCGATATCCAGGCCAAGCATGCGCTGTTTCAGCTGCATGCCTCAAGCATAGTGCCGGCCGGTTCGGGCGTTGGCCCGCTGCCCGGCCTCGCTTGACCAAGATCTTTTTTCACGGGTGATATCAGCGTTGTCCGCAAGGATAAATCCAGGTGGAGGCCACATGCCGTCTTGCTATCAGGAGACATTCATGCGACTTCGACTCGCCCTGGCCTCAATCGCTCTCATCAGCTCATTCACGGCCGCTCACGCAGACACTATCAGCATTTTCAATCTCAGCGGCACCGCCTCGTCGGGTACCTTGTCCGGCACCATTACGCTGAATGCGACCACGGGCAGGTTCACTGATTCTGCAATCCGTTTCCTGTACACGGGCGTGACGTTCGGCGGCCTGGTCACAGGAACGGCTTACAACTTCACTGGCACGCCCATCAACACGAGCACAGGAACCGGTTATAGCAGCAATGACTTTGCTGGTACTGGAAGCGGTTCGCCTTTCGATTTTGACTTGTCGCTACCCTCGACCTCACTTATCGGGTACACCGGTGGGGCCCTCTGCTCCACCACCCGGACTTGTGGTTCCCAGGTGAGTGCCGTTGAGGTGTTGAGCAGCGGCGTGGATTTTAGCCAGGTAACGTCAGGCACGCTAACCCTGGTGCCGCCTGCCGCCGTTACGCCAGAGCCTTCGGCGCTACTGCTGCTTGGAACGGGAGTTCTGGGCCTGGGCGTTCTGCTTCGCAAGCGCCCTAATTAGTTGCTGACCACTCGACCTGGTGTGGCAGGCAGAGGCAGCTATCGCGGCCTCAAAGGATTGACGCAAAGAGCGCGATCAGATCCCGGCACAAAACACGATCACTCTTAGACAGGTAACGAGAGGACGATGTTCCTCCTGAGGCTGTAAGTTCGTTCACGAGTCGAGCCATCTTGTCTGGCGCGTTTGCGAATGAAATCACTCCTGAATCTTCGGCTATTAGTCCTGCTCTCGTCGGCTGCGGCGTTTGGCGGTCTGTTGTTTGGTTTCGACATCGCGATCATCACCGGTGCCGGACCTTTTCTAACGCAGCACTTCCATCTCTCAAACCTGAGCCTTGGTTGGGCCTTCAGCTCGCTCCTCTTCGGATGCGTTGGTGGCAGTTACCTGGCGGGTAAAGGTGCTGATCGTTACGGCCGTAAAGGGTTGTTGATTTGGGTTGCTGTCGCTTTTGCACTCACGTCGATTGCGACCGCCGCCGCTCCGAATTTCTGGAGCTTTCTTGCTGCCCGGTTTCTGGGCGGACTAGCCGTGGGCGCTGCGTCGCTGCTTTGTCCGCTGTATGTTGCCGAGATCGCACCGGCCGCGTTTCGCGGTCGCATGGGCACGCTCTACCAGTTGTCCATCATCCTGGGCATCCTGGTGTCTTACTGCATTAACTATCTCCTGCGTAATAGTGGACCGGACAACTGGCGATGGATGTTTCTCTCTGGCGTGCTTCCGTCCGCAGTGTTTTTCGCCTTGATGCTTGTTGCTCCTGAGACGCCGCGTTTCCTGGTGCGGACGAAGCGGCGGGGCGAAGCCCTGACTCTGTTGCAACGGCTGATCGGTCCCGATGAAGCTGCGACGGAACTCATATCCATTGAGGAGCAGGATCGAACCACGGTAAGCGGACTGTCCGTGACGGCCCGGCCGGGGGTGAGACGCGCGCTGAAGGCCGCCCTGGTGCTGGCTGTTTTGATTCATTTCTCCGGCATCAACACCATCATCGACTACGCGCCGGTGATCTTCCAATCCGCCGGATGGACTCTGGATGCGGCCTTGATTTCAACCTTCTTTGTCGGTGTTACTGAGCTTGTGTTTACCTGCATTTCGTTCTGGGCGATTGACCGGTTCGGTCGCAAGCCGTTGTACATCACGGGTTCACTCGGCATGGCGGTAACGCTGTTCCTGCTTTTGTTTGCGTCACTTGCAGGCATGTTTCACGGCATGTTTGTGCTTGTGCTGATTCTGGCTTACCTGGCATTCTTTTCGGCATGCATCGGTCCCGTCTTCTGGACGCTGGTGGCTGAAATCTTCCCCAACGATGTGCGCGGCGCGGCCATGATTGTGCCCGTACTTTCCCAGTGGGTAGCAAATGCGGTGGTGGTACTGTTCTTTCCGCTGGTGTTCTTTCATGCGGGTAAAGCTTTTACCTTCGGATTCCTTGGGACCATGGCGGTGGCGCAGGCGTTGTTTACCTGGCGCTTTGTTCCGGAAACCAACGGCCGGTCGCTGGAAACGATCGAGGCGTACTGGGTACAGCAGGTTGAAATCTAATTTCCCACTTGTCACAGGAGTACCTGATGCAAAAGACAAACCTGATCACTCGTAGACAGTTAGTCCTAGACGCAACGGCCATGGTGTCTGCCGGGCTTGTTCTACCCGGACTGTTGACGGAAGCTGCCGTCGCGCAGCAGCCTGGGAGTGAGGTTCAGCGATGGACAATCGGCAACGCTCAGATTGAGCGCGTTGTAAGTTACTCGTCCATCCAAGGGCTGCTTACGGAAATGCTCGGTGACAAAGTGACTGGAGCAAATTTCGTTTCGGCGGCAGCTCCAGGCGCTGGAAACCGGCGCAGAACCAGGACGGAGTTCTCTTTTCAGTGTGAAGGCCGCATCTGCCAGGGCGTTGGCCTCGATTTTGCCCTGTTAGGCGTGGATCATGGAACGTTGCCCAATGGAACATCCTTGACGGTTAAGCTGCGGCATAAAGTCTTGCCGCTGGATATATTCGTCATCTACCAGACCTATGAAGGTCATCCGGCTATTCGTAAGTCGCTCGCCATCACCAACACCGGAGCAGCAGGACTGCGGCTAACCCATCTGACCATCGAAGCCTTGGCAATTTCCATGGGGCCGGAGTACGAGACCGTATTGGATGCGCAGTATGGTTCGCAGCCACGAGAAATCTTCTACACAGGGCGATCGGAAGACGCCGCTTTGCTGCTGACCAACAGCCGCACCAAGGCTGGTATTGCCGTCATTAGCGAGGTGCCCGGCTACATGAAACGCACCGAGATTGCTGGATGGGACGACAAGGACAACATTCGCGTCCTTGCGCTTTACGACACCGATCTGATGCCTTTCGAACGCAAGATCGCGAGCGGTGAAACGTTTGTGACGGCAAGCGTGTCTCTGGTTACCTTTCGTCGCGGAGATGCCTTTCAGGATCCTCGTTGGGTCTTGCCCTCCTACACTGCAGAGGTCCTGATGCGCCGCGTGAATGCGCAGGGGCCGCCGTGGATTTACAACACGTGGGAGCCTTTCCAGCGAACCGTAAACCATGACCTGGTGATGGAACTGATCGACGCCGCGAGTGCCATGGGTCTCGAAATCTTCACGATCGATGATGGTTGGCAGAAGGAGTACGGCGAGAACACTGTCGATGACAAGGCGTTTCCGGGTGGCCTGAAATCGATACAGCAGACGCTGGAAGCCAAGGGTATGCGGCTTGGCCTTTGGATACCCATGGCGGCCATAGGCAAGGCGACGAAGGATGCCGTGAATCATCCTGAGTGGGCATCCAAAGATATCGAAGGCAAAGTGAAAACCACGGGCACGGCGGCTGGCGAGAAGGTTGTCATGTGCCTCGCAAGTAACTTTCGAGACGCGGCTGCCGATCGCATCAACGATGCCATCGAACAATTCCACCTGGCTTATGTCAAGCTGGACATCACGACCATTTTCAATGCGTATGGCGAAGCTCCGGGCTGCTGGGCCAAGGGGCACGATCACGGTTCGTGGGCCGAATCGTTGAACAGAATCTACGAGGGCATTGCTTACGTTACTCGCAAGATCTATGCCAAGCATCCTGACGTTCTACTCGATTTGACCTTTGAGTTATGGGGACAGAAGCACCTGATCGATGCAGGCCTGCTAGCCGCCGGTGATCTGGACTGGTTGAGCAACGTGGACGACACGCAGCCTGAGTCTGCGGGGCCGATCCAGGCGCGGCAACTGCTCTACCATCGCGTGGCGTCCATGCCCGCGGAAAGTATGTTGATCGGCAATATCCATGCGGAGCTGCCATCTCGCGAAGAAAGCTTCGCAACCGCGATCGGTTCGGCTCCATTGCTGCTGGGTGATCTCCGCAAGTTGAGCAGCAGCGACCGCTCGTGGTATCGCGAGAAGGTTGGCTGGTTCAAGACATTCCGGCGCAAAGTGAAGATCAGCCAGAGCTTCTTTCCCCTGGGCAGTTGGCAACAGACTTCTTCTGACACCTGGGATGGCTTTGCCCGGATGGCACACAGCGGCGATGGCGTGATCGCAGTCTTTCGCAACCGCTCTGCATTGAAGTCGGCACTGGTGCAACTGCCGGTTATGCCGTCAGGAAACTTCAAGGTGCGTTCTGTGATGACAGGAGCCGATCTGGGCACCTTTTCTCAGGCCGATTGGTCGAAAGGCGTGCAGATCCAGTTCCCATCCTCCCTCTCTGTCGAGGTGCTGGAAGTTTCGCGTGCATGAGCGTGCACTCTACACAGGCAACACAGACGATCATGTGCCGTGTTAGGACGACGCACAATGAACATGCTTGCCGGCGGTTCACAAAGCAAGGTCATGCTTTACCGTCCTCTGTGCACGCGGTTGTAAGGCTTGCGCGAGGTCCGCATCCATAAGTTTGCAAGAACACCTTGTAGAACTGCGCATAGCTGCCGAACCCGGCTGCATAGACTGACTCTGCAAGGGTTTTCTGTTCGGGCTGGCGGTAGTGTTCCCAGAAGCGGGCCAGCCTGAGCGAGTTCCGATAGCGCGTGAGCGGCACGCCCACCTGCTTGCGAAACGTGCGGCTAAGGTGGGCTTCACTTGCTCCACAGGCTTTGGCTAACTTGCCCAGGTTGTCATCCCACCGGTTTTCGCTCAACAGCTTCAGCGCCCGGCACACCACGGGATGCAGAGCGACGGCATCGCCCAGTACCTTGCCAGTCCGTTGGCTTCGCCAGCACAGCAGCAGCAAATGATGCAGGCCTGCATTGAGGCCGTCAGGGTCACCATGGGCGAATGAGAAGGCGGAGTTTACACCGAATCCTGCTTCGCTATTCAGCAGGTTTGGGTCAAGAGCATCCTGCATCAGTGAATCCATCGTCTTGCGCACCAGGTCGAATGAGTTGGGCTCAAGCCGCGTGTTCAGCGCACCATACTGTTCATACCGGGTGTTCTTCAATCCTTTGTAAGCATCCGTGCGGCAGGACCTTGCAATAAGCGAAGGCGTAAAAACGGCCACATAACACTGCGCGTCATCGGAGCGGTCGACCAACTGGTGTTCCTGCTCAGGAAACAGCCAGAGCACCGTACGTGCACCGAACGTGAACCTTCGACCGCCCACGACGTAGGTGACCGTTCCACGCACCACAAGGTTGAGCTCAAGCTCAACGTGATGATGGCTCTTCAGCATGGGAGGATTTCGCGTGGACTCTACCAAGTACAGAAATCCGTCATAGCCCTTGCCGATTTTTAGGTCTTCCAGCATGTGCCGACAAGATACGATAACTTCCGCGCACCTGTCGAGAAGACGGCGACCGGCACGCCCCGATAGTGTTAGTAGTCTCAGGCGATTGCTGTGACCGCATCTCTCACATCACGGACCTTCGGCTTTCTGCCCACGGGCGAGTGCGTTACGGCCTGGACGTTAACCGGGCGCGCCGGCCTGCAGCTTGAGGTGCTTGCGTATGGCGGTACTGTCTCGCGCCTGCTGGTACCGGACCGCGACGGGCGGCTTGCCGATGTCGTGCTGGGCTACGACGACCTCGAATCCTACTTAGAAAGCAAAGCCTACTTTGGAGCCATCGCGGGCCGTGTCGCAGGCCGCATAACGGGCGGGCGTTTCTCGATCCATGAAGAGGGATACCGGCTGACCCTCAACGACCCTCCAAATCATCTTCATGGCGGCACCGTCGGCTTCAACAGAAAGTTATGGGTCGGCACTGCCCTGACGCAGACCAATGAAGAAGTGTCCCTACGGCTTACCTATACCAGCCCATGCGGTGAAGAGGGTTATCCCGGAACGGTGCATGTGACGGTCACTTACACGGTGACAGCGGAAAACATCTTCCGCATAGAAACTGAAGGCGTGACGGATGCTCCAACGCCTTTCAGTCTGACGCACCACTCCTACTTCAATCTTGCAGGCGAAGAGTCTGCCTCTGTTGTGGGCCACGCGATAGGTATTCTCGCGGACATGTTTGTACCCACCGGCGAAGACCTGACTCTGATGGGCAAGCTCGAACCGGTGAATGCAGCGAATGATTTCCGCGAAACGCGCTCTCTGGGTGCAGCGATTCCGCGGCTATACCAAAACCATGGCGACCTATATCAACTCCGCTCTACTGGTGCAGGTGCAGATCCAAAGTCCTTGGTTCTTGCGGCACGGCTGACAGATTCCGGTAGCGGCAGGGTGCTCCATGTTTTCACCACGGAGCAGTACCTCCAGCTCTACACGGGAGCTTCGCTGGACGGCAGCATCATTGGCAAGAGCGGCAAGCCTTACGGGCGTCATGCGGGCCTTTGCCTTGAGTGTGAGGGATATCCCGACGGCATCAACGTACCGCAGCTTGGAAGCATTCTTCTGCAGCCCGGTAAGCCTTGCCGGCAGGTTACTGAATACGCGTTTTCAACGGCGCTGATTGAGGCAGATGTATTGGGCGACGCGGCACACCACACCAGGGTGTATCCACATGTAACTTCACCCGGCGTTTCATAGCCGCATGCTCGGCTTCGATACCTATCTCAGCGGCTTAAAGCAGTAGAAACACATCTTCAAGGACATCATCATGGACCAGCAGACCGTTCTTGCACAACCACTCCTGAAGCTTGATTACACGCTGACGGGAGTAAACTCCACACTCGCCATCGAGAAAGGTCTTGCAGAGGCCGAGTGGTACCAGTGCGCCGTGCCGCGTGGAACGATGCGCAGCCTGCTGGCCCGGCGTGACGGACCTGCAATCGCGAATACGCTGCTCTGGTTCGCTCTTATCGCGGTCAGCGGCTTTGCCACTTATAAACTTTGGGGAAGCGCGTGGGCTGTGCTGCCCTATGCGATGTACAGCGTGCTGTATGCGTCTACGTCAGATTCACGTTGGCATGAAACAGGGCACGGTACCGCGTTCAAGACAGACTGGATGAACAACACGCTGTACGAAATTGCTTCCTTCATGGTCATGCGCGAATCCACCGTGTGGCGCTGGAGCCATACACGGCACCATAGCGACACCATTATCGTGGGGCGCGATCCGGAGATAGCCGTGCCGCGGCCCACCGATGTCAAAGCTGTTGCCATGGCGTTCTTCAACCTGGGTGTTTATCACAAATACTTCCCCAACATCGTGCGGCACGCCCTGGGCAAAATCTCCGCCGACGAGAAGACGTACATGCCCGCGCTGGAGTTCCCAAAAGTTGTGTTCAGGGCGCGCGTGTATGTCGCAATCTATACCGCAGTTCTCACCCTTGCCGTAACAACACGCAGCATGTTGCCGCTGCTGTTCGTCGGCCTGCCCAATCTGTTTGGATCGTGGCTCATGGTGGTGTACGGTCTTACGCAGCACGCGGGTCTTGCTGAGAACGTGCTGGATCACCGGCTGAACTGCCGCACCGTGTACATGAATCCTATTCATCGCTTTCTGTACTGGAACATGAATTATCACGTTGAGCACCACATGTACCCGCTGGTGCCGTTTCACGCACTGCCGAAGCTGCACGAGGCCATCAAGGATGATTGCCCAGCACCCTACCCGAGCCTCTTCGCCGCATGGCGTGAGATCGTTCCCGCGCTTATGAAGCAACGGAAAGATCATGCCTACCATGTCAAGCGCAAGCTGCCGCAAAGGGCCGCCAGCACCCGTAAGACAGACCGTGCAAGTGATGCGACAGTGGATGCAGAGGGCTGGGCAAAGGTCTGCCCGGCAGCCGATCTGCGGCGTGCTGATGTATTGCGTTTCGATCATGGTAAGAAGACCTTTGCAATTTATCGCGACGAACAGAACACGCTGTACGCCACCGACGGCATGTGCACACATGGCAACGTGCACCTTGCCGAAGGCCTGGTCAAAGGTGGCACCATCGAGTGCTCGAAACACAACGGGCGATTTCACTTGATCGACGGCTCTCCAGCGCGAGCACCCATCTGTCGCGGGCTTGCGACCTATCCGGTGGAGGAGCGCGACGGCCTGTTGCACATCAATGTCAAGCGAGCGGGCGGTGCAGGGACGCGCACACTGAAGACCTGGAAGTTACGTGTCAAAAGCAATCGCAGCGTCGCGACGTTCATCAAGGAACTAACTCTGGAGCCCATCGATCCAAAGCAAACCATCGCTTTTACACCGGGCGATTACCTGCAGATCGAGATCCCGCAGTACGATGCCATTTCGTTTCGCGACTTCGACATACCGGAACCGTATGCAACCGTGTGGAGAAACCAACACGTGTTCGACCTAGTGGCACATAATTCGGGTACTGGGCAGCGCAATAATTATTCGCTTGCAAGTAACCAGCAGCGGGAGAATGTCCTGCGCTTCAATGTTCGTATCGCTACGCCGCCGCCCGGCCAGGACTGCGCACCGGGCGTCGGCTCAAGTTATCTTTTCAGTCTGAAACCTGGCGATGAAGTCACCGCCCAGGGACCGTTCGGCGATTTTCATGTGAAGCCCACGCAACGTGAGATGGTGTACATCGGCGGCGGCGCGGGCATGGCTCCGCTTCGTGCGCATTTATCGCACCTGCTTGAAACGGAAGCTACTGCCCGCAAGGTCAGCTTCTGGTACGGCGCTCGTTCGCGACAGGAGATTTACTACGACGACTATTTCCGCGGGCTCTCCGCTGAGCGTCCAAACTTTCAATTCAACTTGGCGCTGTCCTCACCCCTGCCGGAGGATGCGTGGAACGGCCACGCCGGCTTTATCCACGATGTTGTGCTACAAAACTATCTGCACGATCATCCGAATCCACGCTCGGTCGAGTTCTATCTTTGTGGACCACCAACCATGATCAAAGCCTGCACGCGCATGCTCGCGGAGTTGGACGTGCCCGCAAATCAGATCGCCTACGACGAGTTCTAACGATGAACCCTTCTGGCTTCCTCAATGACGGCTCAGGCGCTCCGCCCGCCTTACGTGGGTACCTTAATCTCGGCACATTGGAGTCGCTCAGAAAAGAAACAATCTGGCCCGGTGTGCATGGTGCTGCGCTCGCGAACAGACTTGCTACTGACGGCTTTGAAGGCGTGCAACTTATTGATGATGGTCCACCGCCAGCCGGTGGAGTCCTGCCTTACTGTGGACTAGACCGCATCTCCACGCCGCTGGAAGCGGATGCAGTTGCAGCCAAACACAAGCTTCGCGGAGACCTTTGCCTGACGGTGCACGCGGGTTGGGGTCTTGAAGATGACGATGAGGTTGCCCGTCTGGTGGACGCGATCCTGTCCGCCAGCATTCGCCATGCGCTACCGATCTTCATCGAGACACATCGCGCCACCATCACGCAGGATCTCTGGCGCACGGTGCAAATTACAAAGAGGTTTCCTGAAGTGCGCTTGAACGGCGACTTCAGCCACTATTATTGCGGCCAGGAACTTGTCTATGGCGACTGGACGTCCAAGCTCGCGTTTATGCAACCAATCTTCAATCGCATTGGCTTCGTTCACGGTCGCATTGCCAGCCCTGGCTGCATTCAGGTGCCAATCGGGACTGACATTCACGCTCGGCCACCGCAGGCACATGGCGTGGTTGATTACCTCGATCATTTTAAGCAGCTTTGGACTGCTGCCATGGCGGGCTTTCTAAGGTCGGCGGCACCCGGCGATGTTTTGCCATTTGCTCCTGAACTGCTGCCCAGCACGCATTACTACTCCAGGCTGTTCCCCAATAACGCAGGCGATCTCGAAGAAGAATCGGATCGCTACGCGCAGGCCCTGCTTTACAAAGAAATAGCACGCAACTGCTTTGCTGAAGCTTTCGCAGGCTTATCACAACCAGAAGCGGACCTTTCGAGCAGTATGTTCTGTTTCGAGCAAGTGGGCGATGTGCGCACGTAACGGGGCCATGCCTGCACCGCCGCCGATGCACACCATCTCGCGCTGTGTGGGCTTAATATGAAAATCTCCGAAGGGGCCAATCGCACTTACAAGCGAATAGCCTCATAGGCTGGAATATCGATCTGAAGATAATTGCCCGGTGTGAACGCGATCTTCTCCGAAGGATTGACCGGCTCCAGGACAAGTTCCTTGATAAACGTAGCGATATTGCGGTTGCTGACTACTCGCAACTGAAAGGTCTTTTGTTGCGCGCACCAACGCCACCAGCCCGCAGAACATTCACGTGCAAACGTCCAGCGCAGACTTCCATGGGGTAGGTCGCGAGCCCGCGACAAATGGGTGCACGCGCAGGGGAACCGTCAGTCAAATTAAAGCGGCCGTTGTGCTTGGAGCACTCGATGATCTGTCCGCAGCCAGCCCTTCGTGCCTGTATACGTAATGCTGGGCTTGCTGGTAGCACTCTGCATGCATGTCATGACAACGCCGTTGGCGTACCGATAGGTCACGGCGAAGTGGATCATGGTGTTCCACAAACTCTTCGGGAACTCGCCCTTGCCGCTGACCTCTACGGGGCCGGTCCGCTCCGAGTCATTGGCCCATTGAACCAGGTCAAAGTAGTTGTCCACTAACCTTATGCGCAACACCCACCCCGCCTATCGCGGCACCAAGAGTTGCTGGAAGCCTTGCTGCTGAATACGACAGTACGCGACTGGCTTCTTCAGACATGGCGGACATATTAAGGCTGCATGGCTCGTCCGAACTCTTTCAGGAGTTTCTGCTCGACTTCGTCCGCTAATGGCATAGAAGCCTGCGCACCCACCCGCGCCACGGCGATTGCGGCGGCGGCAGCGGCGTAGCGAGTACTGTTGATCGCACTCTTCCCGATACAGAGTGCAGTTGCAAACGCTCCATTGAAGCAGTCTCCAGCGGCCGTTGTGTCGACAGCCTCGGCTGCGAAGGGCCTTATGGCGGAGCGGGTGCCATCCGCTGCTGCCACATAGGCGCCGCGTGCTCCAGCTTCAGCACCACGTTACTCGGACCGCTGCGAAGCAGAGTTTCGGCAACGGCCTGCGAAGGCACCTGTTGCTGCCCGTTCGAGCCTGGCGTGAAGAAGGCCGCTTCGGTTTCATTCGGCGTAAACCATGTCACTCTCTCCAGTAGGCTTTGCGACAAGGTCTGTGCCGGTGCCGGATCGAGCATCAACGGGATGCCCTCGCGGAAGCAAACCGCTGCCAGATACTCGACGGTTTCCAAGGGTGTTTCAAGTTGTGTCAGAACCATGCCGGCACGTCGGATGAGGTGGATGTGTGCGTCGACGTCCTGCGGTGTCAACATGGCGTTGGCGCCGGGCACAACGACAATGCTGTTTTCACCCGCGACTGAGACGACAATCATTGCAACACCCGAGGGTCCGCGGCTAGCCATGACGGCAGAGATGTCCACGCCGGCTGATGCGAGGCCTTCCCGCAGTTGCCGGCCGAATGCGTCATCGCCAACGCGACCGATCATGTGCACGGGATAGCCCAGGCGGGCGACTGCGACAGCCTGGTTAGCTCCCTTACCGCCGGGATGGATTTGAAAGCCGGTGCCGGAGACCGTCTCCCCGGCTGCCGGGATGTGATGTGTGTTGGCGACAAGGTCCATGTTGATGCTGCCAACGACGATGATCGGCTTCTGTGCCAGAGGCATGGGGTGCTCCTGAGGTTTGTGCTGGTACAGCTACATCCGGCAATCGGGCGTTCCGCAACAGGTGTCGGGCGCGGCCTGTGCAATACACAGGTCACGGGCAGCGCCATCGGTTACGGGAACAACGCCTCCTACGGTACATGGCCTCGGAACGCTCGACCCGCGCATGATGGAGCTACAGGCAAAGCGGCGCTTCTAAGGGGCCACAACACTGCGGAGCAATGGCGGAGCTCGCGCGCCGCGGTGGAAACGAGTGCTCTCGTGTAAAGCTGCCGTCCGAGTCATGCGCACTCTGTTTCAGTGTTGAGGTATAAGACTGATCTCGTTGGTGGAATTCATTTCAGTCCTCATTTGCCAGCAAAAAGCTATGTAACATACACTTGGCTCTTCATGCGAAATCTCTTCGGCACCACTGCTGCGCTTTGTCTTGCCTTTTGTCTGCTTCTCACCGGATGTTCCAGCGGTGGTTCCAACTCTGGCAGTAGTACGCCAGTCAGCACGCCTGTGACCACGCCCACTACTCCGGCAGTTACGGCAATCGCTCCGGCCGCAGTTGGCGCCGGGTCCGGAACGACGACGCTGACGGTAACCGGCACCGGATTCACCACTGCTACCACCGTGCAAGTGAACGCGGTCAATGCGGCGACGACATATGTCAGCGCAACCCAGGTAACAGCCGTGGTACCCGCCGCTCAACTGGCGACAGGCGTACTGCTGCCTGTAACCGTGGTGAACGGTACGTTGGCAAGCAATGCAGTGACCCTTGAGGTCGATAATCCCAGCCCCACACTCACCCAGTTTGCTCCGTCGTTCGTCCCCGTCGGCAGCGGCCAGGTCACCGTCACCGCTACCGGCAGCGCATTCACGTCATCCACGATCCTGCAGGTCAACGGATCCGCACGACCGACAACGTTGGTGAGCGCGACCCAACTCACGGCCATGCTGACTGCGGCGGATGCAGCCACTGCGGGAACTCTTGCAGTGACCGCGGTCACGCCCGCTCCTGGTGGTGGTACGTCAGGGCCGCTGAACCTGCCGGTCAATAACCCGGTACCGTCGATTACCCAGCTGGCACCTGCGACGCTGTTTGTAGGCGCGCCTGACACCTCAATCAGTGTTTCCGGAACAGGATTCGTTCCCTCCACCACGGTAAGGGTTGGCAGCACAGCCCGCGCCACGACGTACGTAGGCGCGACCCAGGTGAATGTGAACCTGACGGCAGCCGATCTTTCAGTGAGCGGCAGTCTGTCTCTCGTCGCAATTAACCCGGCACCGGGTGGAGGAAGTTCCTCAGCGGCATCCGTATCTGTGAACTACGGCGTTCCTACCATCACCGCGTTCAGCCCCGGCAGCCTCGTGACGGGCACAGCCAAACCCACGGTCGTTACAGTCAACGGCACCAACTTCAACTCCGCCTCGTATGTTTCGATCCTTGGCGTTAGCCGACCCACCACTGTCGTGAGTTCCACTCAACTCACCTTTGCAGCGACCGTTGCGGATCAGGCCACGACTGCGACTCTCCGGGTGTCCGTGGTCAATCCAGTTCCCGGCGCAACAAGCCTTGGAGCAACCGCCAGTCTGCCGGTCTCCGGCCCGACCACGACACCAGTCATTACTCAGGTTTTACCCGCCGCCTTCGTGGTCGGCTCCCCGTCTTCAGCAATCACCATCTACGGAACAGGAATCACTACTGCGTCCACTGTTCAATGGAATGGAACGACGCTTGCCGGAAGCCCCACCTTCTTTTACCAAGGTGCTCTGGTTAGCGCCATCTCCTCTCCTGTGCCCGCCAGTCTGCTGGCGTCAATCGGCACTGCTTCGGTTACAGTGACGACGCCAACCGCAACTCCATCCTTATCCAATGCGCTTACGGCCACCATTGCCAATCCACCCGTTCCCACGCTGACTGGCATCAATCCAAGCGCTGGACCCATTAACACGGCCAGTACCGAAACGCTTACCGGTACCGGCTTTACAGCAGCAACCACGGTGGCGATCGATGGACAGACCATTCCATCCACCTTTGTCAGCTCCACCTCAATCACAGCAACATTTCCGGCGTCCGCGCTGGCAACACCGGGGAACCGCAATGTGACCGTTACCACGCCTGCACCCGGTGGTGGAACCAGTGTGGCGCAGGTCTACTCCGCATACATTTCCCTGCCGAATAATGACCTGGTCTTCAATGCATCCGATGGTCTGCTTTACGTGTCTGTTCCCGCGTCGACCGTGGGCGCGATCGGCAACTGCGTGGTTGCTATCGATCCCGTCACCGGCACCATCACGCGTCAGATTGCAGTGGGTACGAACCCCAATAAACTTGCCCTCTCGACCGACGGCAAACAGCTCTTCGTCGGAGTGGACGGCGCGGGGGCTGTCGCCCAGATCGATCTTGCACAGGCGAAGATCGTCAACCAGTTCTCCCTCGGCGGCGGGCCCGGTGTTTACAACGCACCGTATACGGCAACGTACCTGGCCGCACTGCCTGGTACGCCCAACTCGGTAGCAGTCGCCACCACGGGGCAATACAACAGTAGCTCCGGCGTCACCATCTTTGACTCCGGCGTCGCGCGTACGGGCGGCTCTGCGAAGGTCAGCAGTGGGCCGCTTAGTTTTGGCATGTCCGCCTCCACGCTTTATCTTGGCGCGTCGTACATCAACGCCCTTACTGTTACTGCGGCAGGCATCACCAACGCAACACAGCTAGCCTCAACGTCCAGTACCCTCACCACGCTGCAGTATGACAATGGGGCGTTGTATCTTTCCAACGGCCAGGTGCTGAATGCTACGAGCGGCGCTTTGAAGGGCACGTTTTATTCAGGCAGCAACACGCAGGCCAGTGGTCCGGTGGTTTCAGACTCCACACTGGGTCGAGCCTTTGTGGCTGTGGCACCGTTCTCCAGCACAGCAACTGTTTACGTCTTCGACGAGAGTTCCTTCAGTCTCATCGGGAGCATTCCCGTCAACGGCCTTGGTACGCAGGGCTACTCCACAAGCTTCCGCAAAATCGTGCGTTGGGGTCAGAACGGGCTCGCACTGGCGGCCGCGCCCAGCGCATTTACCTCGAAGAACCAGATTTACATCCTGCAATCCGCACTGGTGAAGGATGTTTCTTCGACACCGGCTGACCTTTCGGTAACGCTTGCAGCGCCCGCCACCGCAAACACCGGTACTGCGGTGAGCTACGTGGCCACTGTGGCAAATGCCGGCCCAAACGCAGCAGAAGGCATCGCGCTTTCCACAGGCCTCGATTCCAACCTCATCATCAACAGCGTTTCAGCGAGCCAGGGCTCATGCACGAACGGCCCCAGCATCTTATGTAACCTGGGCCGCCTTGCCAGCGGAACCTCTGCCACCGTTACAGTGAACGCCACTCCCACAACTTCAGGTACGCTGCTGGCAACCGCCTCATTGTCTTCTTCAAGCTCCGATCCAACCACCACCAACAACCAGGCCGCCGCAAGCACCACCGTAACAGGTAGCCTCTACGGAGCCCGGCCTTCGGTGTCTGCGATTTCTCCCGCTCTTGTGCAGGCCGGGTCCGCAGCCTTCACGCTGACGGTTGCTGGGAAAGGCTTCAACGCCGGGTCCACCGTGAACGTCGGCGGGGTCAAGGTCGCCACAACCTATGTCAGTGCCACGCAACTGACGGCATCGGTTCCGGCGACCGCAATCGCGAATTACGGTTGGGCCCCGGTGACAGTTGCGAATCCCGTACCTGGCGGCGGAGAATCACCGGTCACTCCGCTCACCATCTACGCCCTGGTCAATGTTCCGGCGAACACCATCCTGTTTGACCCCTACGGTCAGTCCATCTATGCGACCATTCCCGGCAGCGCCACAGGGATCACCGGCAACTCAGTGGTAACGGTGAACCCATTCACTGGTTCGTTGGGGACGCCGGTTCCCGTTGGCAGCCAGCCGAACGTAATGGCTGAAACGTCTGACGGCAACTACCTGTACATCGGGTTGAGTGGTGCAGCAAGCCTTGCGCAATACAACCTGCTGACCCAGAGCCTGGCAGCGACGATTCCCATCAAGTATCAGTCGGCAAACACACCCGCGCTTGCGCTGGCGACCATGCCTGGTTCCGACACGACCCTTGCCATCGACTTCAACGGCTTCGCGGTCCAGTTCGGAATCTTCGACGTGAATGGCTCCAGCGGCAGCTTCCGAAGCAATATCTCGGGAATCTACTCTGGGAACCATCCGGTCTTCGCAAGCCCGACGC
>CAXUEW010000002.1:0-1717 GCA_964250115.1 uncultured Terriglobus sp. | reverse complement strand
ATGCCTACGATAACCAGACCTCCGGGTTCGAGTTCTACCGCTATGGCATCACCTCAAGCGGCCTTTCGCTTACTGACGGCACCACGCTCAATGGCCTTGGTGGCTATGGCGCTGGTTTCCAGCTTGCGGGCGGCCTCGTCTATGGGCAGGGCGGCGGCATCATCAATCCGGCCACTACGCCTCCATCGCAGATTCAAACCTTGCCTCTGATCGACTTCTACGGTTCAGGCAGCACGGGCAGAAGTGACGGTATTGCGGCTGACCCATCACTCGGAAAGAGCTTCCTCATGCTTGAGAACCTTGCAGGAACGTCTGCATATGGGCTTGTCCGGTATGACCTCAAGAGCTATCTACCAGAAGCCATTCTGCAGATGCCCTCTTCTATCTCCGGCGTGCAAGCGGCTTCGTCCATGCAACGGTTCGGTCAGGATGGGATTGCGCTTCTAAGCACGAACAGCTTTGGTGTCACCCCTGCTGTAACGACGTTACTTCTTCTACGCGGACCTTTCATTGCTCCGCAGGAACTTTCAACGAGCACGGCAGCTTCCCTGACCTCGAGTTCTGCCCCGATCGCGCATGGCAGCGGCAATACCATACTCACGCTGACCGGCTCTAACTTCCTTCCGGGTGTTGCCGTGACCTGGAATGGTAGTTACCGGACCACCACGATGACAGACTCCACCCATCTCACCGTTGCTGTCCCAGCGTCGGACGTTGCTGCTGCTGGAACAGCCTCACTGCAGGCGACGAACCCAGGCGCTGCTGCATCCGCGCCTCTCACAGTGGTCATCAACTAAGCCCTAGGGATGTAGACCTGATTGCGGGATCTGCTGTCATGGACATGGCGGCTTCTTATGCTGTTCCATCCGTAAGCGGGCACGTCAACTCTTCACGCCGCTGACGATTCGTCGCTGCCAGCGAACTTGCAGATAAATCTTCGAATACCTGGGACCTATTCTTAGAAGTCTCGAATTGTAATTGGTTGGAGTAACTGCGGCATGGGGGAAATAGATCGCTGCGGGCTCGCATGGTAGACAGTCTGTTTGCAGTACTGGCTTGTCCGCAAGGAACATCGCGCACATCAATCGTCGTCATCGTCACCGTTGTATTTCATGGCAGCCTTCACCAGCGGGCCTGGCGGCAACACTCTGTCTTCGCCGGGGTAGGGGCGGTTCCATCCGGTGGTCACGTACCACGTCACGTGATTGAGAAAGTTCGGATCGACTGCGTCGGCTTTGTCGTACTTGTTCTTCATAACCTTGCCCGTGGCTTTCAGCCACGCCTTCTCGGTCGGGCTATAGGCAGCAACCGTACCCGACGGCAGATCCGGACCCTGATTGAGAGGAATGGTGGCCGGCAGGCAGTCGTATGGCGTCAGGTCAGGTGTGTTCTGGAAGGCGTCGAACATCGGTGAAGCGACCAGGTCGAACTGCGTCAGCGGCTTCGCGCCCAGTATGTTCTCGATGGTGCGATTGATGTTCTCTGCGGTGTACGTGGTGTGGATTGCTTTGCCCTGCCCGGGTGCCTGCGGCGCAGCCGTGTAAGGGCTAATGATGTAGACCGGCTGGCGATGTCCATCGACGTGGTCCGTTCCACCCTGCGAATCATCTTCTTCGACAAAGATTGCTGACTGACCCCAGACTCTACTATGGCTGATCGTCTCGACCATCCGGCCCAGCGCCAGATCATTGTCGGCCTGGTAATTGATGGGATAAGG
>CAXUEW010000001.1:16602-47459 GCA_964250115.1 uncultured Terriglobus sp. | reverse complement strand
CCGTTCCGTGGATTGCTGTGGCAGCCAAGGGGATGCGACGAGACGCGCACCGTGAATGGTACGCAGCAGGCACTGTCCGGGTGACTCAAGATACTCGCTGAGAGCGAACGCGCCGTGCGGTGTTTCAATCTGTAGATCAACGGCGCACGGCAGGTCCTGGGCGGCATGGGAAAGCATCTGCAGGGTATCGTCCGCAAGTGGTTTCGGAGCCCTGACCATGATGTCAAGGTCGCTCCCGGCATGGACGACATGAGCACGCGAGACAAGCTCAAAGGCTGTGCTTCCGGTGGGCCCCCACGTCAGTTGCAAGTCGTTTAAACGCCGCCTCATGGCATATAGTGCGGCGAACGCCGGCAGGCTGGGACGAGCAGCGTGCATAGCGATTGCTTCGGGTGCTATGTGTGCGGCAACGTGGTTCCGGCTAACCCAACCGGCATACCTTTCCCACCGTTCTTTTCCTCGAATCCCAATGGGGATCATGTTGCCGTTGGCTGCCGCCCTTCTCACCACGACAAAAGGAAAACTCACCAGGGGGATGGAGGAGAGGCGCGCCAACTCGTTGAGCTCGGCAACACCTTCAGGCGTGAGCCTAAGCAGGTCATGAACCAGAAAATTTTCCATCATGGCAAAAGAAGGCTGAGACCGTATGCGACCGGAATGGTAAAAATACTGACGACCGTGCTGAGCACAAGGATGGAATTCATCTCAACGGAGTTCAAGCCGTAGCGCGCACCGAAGACCGTCCCAAAAAATCCCGCCGGCAGAACGGCAAGCATAAAGGCCTCGCGCCCAAGATCGGTAGGAAGCCGAAACAGGATGACCAGGGCTGCCGCAATGGCTGGCTGCATGAAGTTCTTGTTCAGTACACCCGTGAACACCGCCATGGAGAAGCGGAACGGCTGCGAAGAGAGCAGCAGGCCTGTGAGGAACAGTGCGAGACCGACCGTGCTCTTGCCGATCAGGTCGAGTGAGTTAGTCAGGAAAATGGGTAGCTTCAATCCAGCAAACAGGAACAACAGCGCCGCGATGGGTGCGAGCACCACGGGCCTGCGGACAGATGCGAGGCATGCAGCGGCAAATCGCTTTGGCCATTGCGTGGCTTGGCTGGCCTCCTGCTGACTCTCAAGGATGACAAGGGTAAGCGGTGACAACAGAAGTGCTCCTACAACAATGCCCACTGCCACGGCGGTAAGCCCCGGCGGCCCGTACAGACTTACAAGGAGCGGTATGCCGACCGCGACATTG
The DNA here is from genome assembly GCA_964250115.1 of uncultured Terriglobus sp. Lineage (GTDB taxonomy): Bacteria > Acidobacteriota > Terriglobia > Terriglobales > Acidobacteriaceae > Terriglobus. The sequence continues at coordinate 46,214 of CAXUEW010000001.1, read as the reverse complement.
TTGGCGAAGGAAGATGTCAAGGATCCCACGGCCGATTCTCGCAAGGGAATGTGGAAGAACCGTCTATTAAGGTAGAACTGCAACGCATAAGTAAGCCCCATGGCAACAGCCACCACGGCAAGTAAAGGCACCTGGGAGCGGAGCAAAGGCAGGGAAGTTCTGGCGATGCCGAGAAACAGAGAGCAGGGCAGCGCAAAATGCATTAGCAGGACGTTGATGGATGCCGTATTACGGTTATCGACCCGTCCCCTCTTGCCCGCGTAAAAACCAAGTGCCAGAACAAAGAAGATGGGCAGCAGAATGTCAGTAAGTATGCGCAGTACCATGCTGTTCCTCTCCTGCTGTTGTCTGTGGTTGGAATGCGGCCCACTGCTGCCGCATGGCAACATGCACATGCGCAGTGCCCTGACGGTGCGGATTCGCTTCGATGTTGCGCGAAGCTGGACTGCTGTGGCGAAGTGCCGCGAGACACTCGGACAGGTAGCCGGTAACACGTTGTAAATCTTCGTTCGAGGGTTTATCGGGTTGGATACCACTGAGCAGGGCATCCACGACGCCGAGGCGATGCGCATCCCGGATGGCGTACGACATAGGCAGAACTGCGGCGGCGTTTGCTTCCACCTCTGCAAGTGTGCGGCGGGTGATGCGCGCCACCGAGTGCGGGTTCATCGCGTGCATCGACACACCTTCATCGTCAAAGGCGACGATGTGATCCGACTGCATGCCATGCACCAGGAAAGAGCCTGACATGGCTCTTCCAACAACCAACGTGAGAACGATATGTCCATTACGGCGGGCGGCGATGTAAGCGTCGATTGCCGCAGCTGCCGCGAGGGAGATACAGCGCTCCTCCTCCATGCGGCCGAAAGCCTGACCGGGCGAATCGACGATTGCGAGAATTGGCCGTTTTCGGATCGCATCTTTTTCGTCGAAAACAAAGCTGCGTATGCGTTCTGCAAGCGTCCATGCCTGCTCCAGCCCTAACTCACCGTGAGCGGCGCGTGACAGCATGCTGTGCTCATCGCGCACGATGGCCAGTGCAAAAGCACTGTCCGCGGGGTCGTCACCGAGTGGAACGTCGGCCTCGAGAATAGAAGGGGTGCCGAGTACGACTCGAGCTTTTTCGCCGCTCAGGCGCCGCAGCCAGAGCCGTCCACGATCGGACCGCGCCGCCCGAACACCTGGATCGCCGAAAGGATCGATGGCGGAGCGACCTACGGGCAGATTTCCAGTCGCCATGGAAGCTCTCAGGTCAGTCAACCTGCGGTATGCACCTTGCAGCCGCGGCGGTACGCCTGCCTGGGAGTGCATTGCCTTATGCACGGCAGACCTCAACGCCTGCGACTCGTCTTCAACAAGTACATCGATAAAGCCGTCGCGCAGGCGACCCTCGCTTCCCGTGATTTGCCGAATAAGGTCATGATCCGACGCATCGAGTTCTTGCGGCCCGGCCTCCTGCTCAATCACTTCTGCACCGTTCATCCCCAGACGGCCCAGTGGAGTCGCAAGGATCGTCGTGCAAAGCTCCGCGGCAAGAGACATGCCGCCAAAGCAACCCACGGGTCCGGCAATCACCGCGACGACAGGAGCAGAGTGTCGAAGCTGCACAATGGCTGCATGGATCGCGGCAATGGCGTCAAGGCCAAGGTTGGCCTCCTGCAGCCTAACGCCACCCGTTTCAAGCAGCAACAAGGCGGGCATGGGCACACCTGCAGCGCAGGATTGAGCGGCCAGACGCAGCGCGGTTATGATCTTGGCTCCGCCCACTTCGCCTACGCTTCCACCCTCGTGCCTGGCATCGGTGGCAATGCCGACAGTCTGCCTGCCGTTGACTTTGCCAAGCACAGCAACCACACCATCATCCGATTGCGAGACCGAGCCTTGCTTCTTAAGCCATGGCGACGTAATGCGGTCGAATGGGCCCAGCAGTTCCGTGCAGTGGCCGGCATCGAAAAGCACGGCCAGCCTCTCTCGTGGGGAGAGTTCCTGAAAGCTGCCTGCGATCAGAATGGGCGGGAGAGTCATGACAGCTCCAGTCTGCTGTTCGCTAACTCCAATGCCTGCTCCAAACGTAGCCACACTACGCCCGGTGTGGCTCCGTGATCGTTGATCTCGATTGAAACAGCATATGGCCAACGCTCGAAGAAGCGCGCGAAGACCGCTTCCCACGTCGTTCGATGGCCTGGAACGCTTGTCCTGACCATGACAGACGTCGCATCAGTAGCCGGCTCCAGGAGCATCTCAAGATCGCCGGACGCGACCACACCGACATGCGCCCGCCGACTCACAGGAAGCGTAGCCGCGTAAGAGAAACGGAGTTCTTCAATCACAGGCGGCCATCCCGGACGGACGTGAGCCGGTCAACAAATAACGTAGCGGCCAGCAGGTCTGCAGCACCCCCTGGCGAAACCCACAGTCGAAGCATTGTTTTTTCGAGTGCGCGTAATACTTCGGCTCCGGCCATTGTGGTGCATCCACCCAATCGCAGGACACAGGCTGCTTCGTCCTGCACTGCACGGAGCGCGAGTGTGCCCCCGCGTTGCAGAATGCAGGTGTCAGGAAGCGTGGCCATGATCGTCAAGAGTGCATCGACTCGTGCAGCATTTTCAGAAATGCCTGACTTCCGGGCGGAGTCCAGTGCGGTTAGTCCGGCAAGCCGGATATGCGGAAATCCCTTGCAGGCCTCCTCGCGCGCGCCGAACGTCACCTTGTTGCGCCATGACTGCTGTCTTTGCGACAGGTCGATTGGCTGGAAGCGATCGGGAATGCGTGCTATGCGGCCTGCTTCAAGGCAGATATCCGTGGCACTGTTGCATATGCATATACCCGCGGCGGCCGCCGCAACCAGCAGGCCCAGACTCCAGATTGCGCCACGGTGCGTGTTGATGCCGCCGGTCGAAGTCAGCATGGCGGCTTCTGCCTCTCGCCCCAGTTTTCCCAGCACCTCTCGCAAAGGACGGGATGCCCTTGCACATTGTGCCTCCTCAGCCATCTTGCGGAAGTAAGGCTCCAGAACATGTGCAGAAGCAAGAAAGAGATCAAGTGACAGGTCGTGATGCGCTCCACTGCCGCGCTGGTCCACCAGGCCGGGCTTAGGCGTAAGCTCTGCTTCTTCGATCAGCGCCTGCGTGGCATGCTTTGCAAGTACGCCAGGCTGCAGGATGATAAGTCCATGGGCAGCACGTATATGTCGAGAAACAATTGCCGGCTGCATGTTACTTGCGAAGTTAGGCGTCTGGAGTTGCATGTTACCTCCTGAACTTCGCTGGAGGCGTGTACAGGCCGCCGGACCACGTGACGAGATCCGACATGGTGGATGCGGCCAGCAACGAGCGTTTCGCTTGCAGTCGCGATACACCCAGATCCTCGGGGTAGGCGACGATTCCAAGCCTGCGAAGACGCTCCGCGTCGCCGGTTCGGCTCTTCAAACCCACGGGACTTACTCCCGCAACGGCTGCCAGGGCAGCCTGACGATCTGCAGTGCCTTCCGCGCGGTAAAGGTAGGCAATGCCTTCTTCTGTCACGACGTGCGTTACATCGTCCCCGTAAATCATGATGGGAGCGATCTGCATCCCGGTGCGCTGACCCACTCCAACGGCATCTAGCGTATCCACGAACACTGGAACGCCACCCCGCTGAAAGGTCTCGGCTATCTGAACGACCAGTTTGCGGCCACGCTTGATTGGGCCTTCGCCTTGCAGCAACTTCAACCATGGGCCAGAGGGATGACGCCGGCCATGCGGATTATGACCCATGTTGGGTGCTCCGCCAAAGCCTGAGATGCGGCCTTCCATCACGGTAGAAGAGTTCGCATCAATATCCATCTGCAACGTCGACCCAATAAAGAGATCGACACCATACTGCCCCGCCAACTGGCAGAGCACGCGATTGGAGCGGAGAGAGCCGTCAGCACCCGTGAAGAAAACATCAGGCCGGGCTGCAATATACCCCTCCATGCCAACTTCGCTGCCAAAGCAGTGGATGCTCTCCACCCATCCACTCTCAATGGCAGGAATCAAGGTGGGGTGAGGGTTTAGAGCCCAGTTACGACATATCTTGCCCTTGAGTCCAAGTGAGGCTCCGTAGGTTGGCAGCAGTAACTCAATCGCCGCGGTATCGAAACCTATCCCGTGATTCAGCGAAGTTACTCCGTACCGTTCGTAGATACCACGGATGACCATCATGCCCATCAGAATATGAAGTTCATTAATCTGCCGCGGATCTCGCGTGAACAAGGGCTCAATGGCATAAGGCTCTGCAGATTGAACGATCAGGTCTACCCAGCATCCCGGAATATCCACACGCGGAAGATCCTCCGTGATTTCGTTCACCTGTGCCAGCACAATGCCATCATGGAACGCGGTGGCCTCAACAATCGTTGGCGTATCTTCGGTGTTGGGCCCGGTATACAGGTTGCCGTTGTGATCTGCCTTGTCGGCACAGATCAGCGCTACCCTCGGCGGCAGATCGATGAACATGCGAGCGTACAACTCGACATACGTGTGAATGGCGCCGATTTCGAGCAGCCCATCTTCCAGCAACTGCGACAGGCGCAAGCTTTGTGCGCCGGCAAAGGCAAAATCGACCTTACGCGCGATGCCCCTTTCAAACAGTTGCAGATGTTCAGGGCGGGTGATGCTGGAAATAAGCAGGTGGAGGTTGTGCAGTTTGTTTGGATCGAGTGCTGCAAGCGCAGCCGACAGAAAGTTCGCCTGCTTTTGATTATTGCCCTCGAGCACAATCCTGTCGTGCGATTCAAGCACAAGCCCAAGCACGTCATGAACATCCGAGGATTGGAACTCTTTTCCTTTTACAAGCGAGGTAACTCGCCCAAGCCTGCGTGCCTTGTCCTTGCGGCGGGTATCCCACTGCAGCCGGACGGGATCCCTGCTCCTCTCAATGCGTTCTGTAAGGTTCACAAGGGCTCCCGTTCGCCATTAGAACCTATTCCCGCGAAGACAGGAATTGTGAAAAACTGTCCTGCGTGATAGGATTTCCAAATCACAGAGCGTACCCATGGGACCGAGACAGCTCCAGTCATTCATCGCACTCGCGGAGGAACTACACTTCGGCAGAGCAGCGAAACGCGTTAATCTCAGTCAGCCCGCGCTCAGCCTGCAAGTTCAAGGCATCGAGGAAGAGCTACAGGTCAAACTATTTGCACGTGACCGACGGAAGACAGAGCTCACACAAGCTGGTGAGGTCTTCCTTCCGGAGGCACGTGATGTTCTGCGTAGAACGGAACAGGCGATCACAACAGTGCGGCGAGCCGCTCTCGGACAAGTCGGAACTTTGCGTATCGGCTTCATCTCGACTGCCGCGGCAATCATCACGCCTAAGCTGGTCAAGCAGTTTCGAGCGAAATACAGCCATGTGGATATCGAACTGCGGAATGTACTCACTCGCGATCAGGTTACGCAGTTGCAGGAACGCAAAATCGATGTCGGCTTCTTGCGCGTGCCGCTATCCGTGCCTGCAGACCTCCGTACCCGGGTGATCCATCGAGAGCCCTTCGTCCTGTTGCTCCCGGCGGACCACCCTTTAGCGCAGCTAAAAGATCTGCAGTTGGCCGATTGTCACAGTGTGGATTTTGTCATGTATACGCGGAAGATGGCACCGGGATTTCACGATGTGATTATGAACATACTTCACCGGAATGGGCTCACTCCCCATGTGGTGCAGGAGGCTTCGGAGATGTATACGCTCATCTCGCTTGTCGCTGCCGGAATGGGTATAGCAATAGCTCCAGCTTCCATTGCGTTGCACTTGGTTGACAATGTTGTTGTTCGACAACTGCCATCCGGTGAAGCGACCTCTGAGATCGCCATTGCTTGGAGGAAAGAGAACGTAGCTGCGACGACGCAATTGTTCTTGAACATGGTTCTCAAGAGTTTAAGAAGGAGCCTTCCACATAGGCAATGAAGTAGTGCTTTCCTTTGTTGAAAAGGCGCGGGAGCCGATGGGCTGATCCCGCTCCGGGTTAGGCTGCGATCTGCTTCTTGGCTGTCTTCTTCTTTGGTTGGGCTTTGCGCGTGGGCATTGCGACCGTTGCGTTCCTGGCCTTCTGTGCCTTTGCGTTCTTCAGCCGGGGAGCGAAGGCGGCTGCGGCCTCGGTGAGGAAGTCGGGTTCGTCTTCATGCAGGATGCGGTGATGAGTTCCTTGCTGAACGCCTCCGCAACTGCCGGAATCAATTGAAGTAGGGACAGACGCGCATAGACGTGGGCCGCGCTCTTGCCGAATTTCTCTGCCGCTTTGCGTGGAATGCGCGGACTCGCTTTTGGAGCGTTGCGGAGTCCCCCGTTGGGATGAGACTCCGCTTGCTACTGGCTGTGCAATTGAAGCAATGTACTTACCTGACCGAAGGCTTACAGCACTTGTTGCTGAGATTGAGAAAAACGTCGGAGTGGTGGGCGGATTAAGTGGTGAAGAGGGTTAGACCGGCGCAATGTGTAACAGCATAATTGTGTATAAGCCGTAATAGAGAGAGCCGTGGGCAATGTAACAAACCAAATGTGGCTCGTATTGTTTAGCGGTGGGTGATCGTGTTCCGAACAGAAGACTTTGTCGCGCTCGATGTCGAGACTGCCTCAGCAGATCTTGACTCGATTTGTCAATTTGGTATTGCCAGATTTGTAGCTGGCCATCTGATGAGCGTGAAGACGCACCTGGTACGCCCCCGAAGGGGATTTGCAGCGGGCAACACAGCGCTTCACGGCATTGATGCTGCCAAGGTAGCAAAGTCTGCGGATTGGGATGAAGTCTACGCACAGGTTCGCCGCGGTCTGGCGGGAAATACTATCGTCAGCCACACACTTTTCGACCGTAAAGCCCTCTTCAAGGCTTGCTGCCGCGGCCGGTCGCCGATGTTTTCCTATGTTCGCTGGATCGATAGCTGTGCCCTAGCCCGGCGCACGTGGCCCGCGCTTGAATCCTACTCGCTTGGTTCGCTGGCAAATGTTTTCGGGCTGCCGCACCGTGCCCACGACGCGGGAGAAGATGCGCGTGTGGCCGGCCAGATTTACCTGCTTGCGTTGCATGGGACGGCTAAAAGCAACGGCGAACCTGCTCAATAGCGTGTGGACCATAGAAGACAGGTGATACGCTTCAGCAACTCTTATGCATACTGCGCGAAACACCTCCTATTTTGCGTATTGGGGCAAAGCTCAGCCCCTTGGTACGGAATCGAAGCGTTATCATCTGCTGCCGTACCACTGCCTTGACGTAGCAGCCTGCGGCAAGCAACTGCTTGCTATCGAACGGTTTTCACTTGCGCGCCTCAGCGGAGATCTGGGTTGGCCTCAAAGCTACCTTGAGGATTTGTGCGTTGCCTTTCTGGCGATCCATGACATCGGCAAGTTCGCTGCGTCTTTTCAGGGTTTGGCCAGCGACCTGGGTCCTGCGCTTGTAGCCGGAGATCGTCGCGGGATTGTGCCGTATCGGCACGACACGCTCGGCTGGGTAGCCTGTTCACACCTCATCAACCAGCTTCTCGGGCCATCTCTGGACCGGAGCGGCCTCACCTTCGTTCTGCAGCTTGCGAGAATCTTCACGGGCCACCACGGCAAGCCGCCAATGGAACTGGAACGCAATTCGATTACGCAGATCCGGCCTGGCAAATGCTTCTCGCACGAGGATCTCCATGCAGCCGAAGCCTACGCACGCGATGTGCTGCGCCTGTTCCTCAAAGCGCCGCTACCCGCGATTGACGATTCACATGTCGAAGTATTGAACCGGCACAGTTGGACGCTCGCCGGTCTCGCTGTGCTGGCGGACTGGCTTGGTTCAGACAGCCAGCACTTCCGTTACTGCGAAGATCCGGTGGGCTTGTCTCACTACTGGGCTGAGACTGCCATGCCAACGGCGCAGCGGGCGATTGAGAATGCAGGCCTTGGTACCCAGAAGGCAAGGGCGTGGACCGGTGCGGAGGCGTACCTGCCCCACCTGACAAATCTGACACCGCTGCAGCACTATGCGGCCACCGTTCCGATGGAACGCGGACCACAGTTCTTTCTGCTGGAGGATGTTACCGGCGCAGGCAAGACAGAGGCGGCACTGCTGCTGTGCCACCGGCTGATGTCGCACGGCAATGCGGCGGGGTTCTATTTCGCACTGCCGACGATGGCCACGGCCAACGGCATGTACCGGCGCGTGGGTTCGTTGTACCGCGGCATGTTTGCAGAGGATGCCACACCATCGCTGGTGCTGTCGCACGGCGCAAGGGAGATGGTGGAGGGTTTTCGCGACAGCATCCTGCACGCCATGCCAGCCAACGATTGTGATGACCTGCCGCCGGCTGGTGCACTGTGCAATGCCTGGATTGCCGATAGCCGCAAGAAGGCTCTGCTGGCCGATGCGGGTGTCGGCACCGTGGATCAGGCCCTGTTGGGCGTGCTGCCGGTACGGCACCAGTCGTTGCGGCTCCTTGGGCTTGCCGGCAAGGTCCTGGTCGTCGATGAGGTGCACGCCTACGACGACTACACGTCATCCCTGCTGAAGGCCATGGTGTGCTCGCAGGCGGGGCAGGGCGGCAGCGTGGTTCTGCTGTCTGCAACGGTACCTGCAACGTTACGCTCGCAGCTGGTCGAGGCATTTCAGCAGGGTCTTGGAGCAGATGTTGAACCTCTCGAAGCAGATGTCCGCTATCCGCTGGCAACACATGCGACCGCGGCAGGCGTACAGAGCGAAGCATGTGCCACGCGTACGCAGATGGTTCGGCACGTGAACATCCAAACGCTTACAGCAGAAGAGGAAGCAGACGCCCTAATTTTGCGCTGGACCGGGGAAGGCAAGGCCGTCTGCTGGATACGGAACACCGTGGAGGACGCCCGCCGCGCTTATACGCGTTTACGGGGGAGCATCGATGCAGATCGCCTGCGCCTGTTTCACAGCCGGTTTGCGATGGGTGACCGGCTGGGGATCGAAGCCGATGTCCTGGGGCGCTTTGGTAGCGACTCCACACCCAGCTTGCGGCATGGACAGGTGCTGATCGCAACCCAGGTTGTCGAGCAGTCGCTGGATCTGGATTTCGACGAAATGATCGTCGACCTGGCACCGATCGATCTTGTGATCCAACGCGCCGGACGCTTGCAGCGCCATCTTCGCGATGCGTCAGGAGCACGTGCAGAGAAGGAGTCGCGGCCGCAGCCGGTCCTCCACGTGCTTGCCCCGGCGTATACAGAGGAGCCCACGGCAGAGTGGTACAAAGCCGCCTTCCCAAAGGGCGCGTATGTGTATGACGACCACGGCCAGCTCTGGCTGACTCTGCGCGCGCTGCTGCAGTCGGGCAGCATCGACACGCCAGGCGAAGTTGGCGGCGTCGGCAGTGTGCGTTCGCTGGTGGAGGCGGTCTATGGCGAGGTGACGCACCCAATCGCCGACGGACTTCGACGTTCCTCGCAAGAGGCCGCCGGCAAACGCCGCGGGAAAAGCAGCCTTGCCGGCTTCAACGCTCTGAAGCTCGACATGGGGTACTGCATGGCTGCAGGTGATTGGGATGCAGAGACGCGAACGCCAACGCGCCTTGGCGATGAGGGCAGGCTCGTCTACATGGCACGCGAACAGGGCGGCCGTCTGCAGCCGCTGCTGAACGTGCCACGCCACGCCTGGGAGCATTCCTCAGTCCGTGTCGACCTGCATACGATCGAGGGCCTTGCACCTGAGTGGCAGGCACAATTTGCCGATCCGATTGCCAGGTTGCAGGCAGCCGTGCCTCTGCTGGCCACGGATGCCGGCGACCTGATCCTGCCACTGGTCCCGGACGGCGATGGCTGGACCGGCATGTGCCAGAGCAAAGGCAAGCCCCAGACGGTGCGGTATGACCGGCTGCTTGGTTTCGTGCTGGAGCCTTGAGCAGGTGTGTACTACTTTGGGACACAACCATATCTAGGTCACGAAGTTCGCAAACGATTCCTTGCATTCGCGATACCTTGTGCGAGCCCTAATTACAAGCCCCGCATGTGCGGGGAACGGTAACGTGTTCGTAGATCACCTTCCGTGCAATACGGTTCATCCCCGCAGTTGTGGGGAACAACTGAATTCTGCATGTATTTTAGAAGTGGAGCAAAAATAGTTTCCTAAAACCTTCCGTACAATACTTATGCAGTGCTACTATCTGGCTACGGAGAGATAATGAACCTGCTCGATGATCCTTGGATTTCCGTACTGCTTGCCGACGGAGGCCGCCGCCGCATCTCGCCTGCGGAGATTGTTTCAGGGGCAATCGCGCCCACTGACATCATGGCACCACGGCCGGATTTTCGCGGCGCTCTGCACCAGATCCTGATCGGGATCTTACAGGCAACATTCGCGCCGAAGCATATGGACGAGTGGGTCAAGCTCTGGGAGGCACCGCCGACTGTTGAGCAGCTGCAGGCTGCCTTTCAGCCGTATCGACACGCGTTTGATCTCGACAGTGAAGGCCCGGCCTTCATGCAGGATTTCGACCTTGGCAAGGCGGAGCCGGGCGGAATTGGTGGGTTGCTGATTGATGCTCCGGGCGACAACACCGTTGAACTGAATAAAGATCACTTCACCCATCGTGACGGCGTTTCAGGTATGTGTCCCGCGTGCGCGGCTACCGCGCTGCTTACACTGCAGATGAACGCGCCGAGTGGCGGTGCGGGTCACCGCGTGTCTCTGCGGGGAGGCGGCCCGCTCACCACGCTCCGCGTGCCGTCGAATCCGGACGCGACGCTGTGGCAAAAGCTATGGGCCAACGTATTGCCGAAAGACGCGTTGAGGTACCCGGAGCGCTATGAATTGCACGAAGTCTTTCCGTGGATGGCACCGACCCGCACCAGCGATGCCGCAGGTGTTGGAACCACTGAGCCGCTGCCGAAAGTCGCACACCCTCTGCAGGCGTATTTCGGCATGCCGCGCCGCATCCGGCTAGACTTTGCCGGTGCCTCTGCCGGGACCTGCGACCTGTGTGGCGAGGCAAGCGATCGCCTGCTGCACCAGTACCGCACACGGAACTACGGCGTGAATTATGGCGGTCCATGGGTGCATCCGCTCACACCGTACAACTATGACCCGAAGCAGAACGATCTGCCCATCTCGTTGAAGGGGCAGAAGGGCGGCATCGGGTATCGGCAGTGGCTTGCGTTGACGCTGGGAAGTGGTTCCGTTAGAGCCGCGACCGTAGTCAGCGTTTTCGCAACAGCGAATCCGCCGCTGCCAGCCAATGCCGGGAACGCGCGACTGTGGGCTTTCGGCTTGGATATGGACAACGCCAAAGCTCGCTGCTTTTATGATGCAACGCTGCCACTATACGCAATTTTACTTGCTTTCCTGCCAGACTTTGCGGACGTGGTTCAGCATTTGCTCGATGTAGCGGATGAAGCAGCACGTTCGCTGAACCGCGCTGTGAAGGAGGCAAGCAGTGATCGACCGGCTGAAAGGGCAAACGACCCGGCTGTGGTGCAAAGCTTCTGGCAGGGCTCTGAGGCGGCGTTCTACGCCTTGCTGAGCGAGGTGGCTGCGCAGGCTGAAACGCTGGATGACGCCGCCGTTGCTGCGGCGGTGTATCTTCGCTGGCTGACGCAGGTGCGTCGCATCGCCCTGGATCTTTTTGACAGGTGGGTGGTTGCGGTTCCCATCGAAGACATGAAGATGAAGCGTGTGGTCGAGGCAAAAGTTGCCCTTGCAAAGTCGTTCAGCAAGGGCACAGCGGCAGAGCTGTGGAAGCACATCAATGCAGAGAAAGCGGCGGAGAAAGCGGCATGACCGGACATCTAAAAGGCACTGAACGCGAACTGGTTCGTGAGTGGTGGCAGGCGCTGCAGCCTGCAGACAAGTCGCCAAGTCAGGACGGCGGAAAACCGAACCACAACTTCTTCTTTGACCGTGGGCACCGCGCCCGTTTGCGTCGCTGCACAACACTTGCGGATGTCGCGCAAGAGCCCGCCCCATGGGTGCTGGCGAAGAAGCTGAAGCTACATGAATCAGATAACCAGGCGCTGCTACTAGTTGCGGGCGCACTGGCGTATGTGACAGACGATGCTAAGGACGGCATGACTCTGGCTTACCTTCTTGGGGTCAGTTCCGCACCCAACGGAGAGAGCGGCAAGCTGAGCGAAATGCGCTTCCAACGCCTGATGCGCCTAGACGAGCCCGACGATTTTCTAAAACAGTTACGTCGCGCGATTGACGTTGGTGGTCGCCGGGCCGATGTGACTGTGCTCGCAAACGATCTGTTCGCCTGGACCGCAGAGCGCCAGTACACAAAGAGTCGAAGCGACGGCATGAAGTACCGCTGGGCGCGCGACTTCTATCTGAAGCGGCCGGATCAGTCGCTCCTCCGGGATACTCCAGACGTTCCAAAATCGTAGCCACCTATCTCCAACTTCCATTCGCACTCGCAGCAAACCCCATTTGCATTCAAGGAGCCTCTCTGTGACTCGCTTCATCCAGTTGCACCTGCTTACCTCGTACCCACCCGCCAACCTTAACCGCGACGACACCGGCCAGCCGAAGACCGCCATGCTGGGCGGCGTCCAGCGGCTGCGTGTGTCCTCACAAAGTTTGAAGCGCGCCTGGCGCACTTCAAAGATTTTTGAGCACCATGTTGGCGGCAAAGAAAACGTTGGCACACGCACTCGCAAACTCTCCATGGATGCAGCCCAGCGTTGGCTGGAGGCTGGGGTGAAGGAGGCCGATGCAAAAGCATGGGCAGAGTTAATTGCGAAACTTACAGGCCTGCAATCTAAGAAAACCAAGGAATCGAGCAGCGAACCGAAATCAGCGACAGCCAAGAAAGAAACGTTACTTTATCTCTCACCCTCGGAACTGACTAGAGTGCGAGCGCTGATAGACAAATTGGTTGAGGAAAAGCGCGCCCCTAAAGCAGAGGAGTTCGACTTCATAGGGGAGAAGAATCTGAGTGCGGACATAGCGATGTTCGGCAGAATGCTTGCTTCGAAATCCGAGTTCACGGGTGAAGCTGCGGTGCAGGTGGCGCATGCAATCGGCGTACATGCTTCGCCCATCGAGGATGACTACTTCACCGCAGTGGATGATCTGAACGACGGTGAACTAGGCGCTGGTCACATAGGCGAATCCGGCTTCGCGGCAGCAGTGTTTTACCAGTACATCTGCATCGATCGAGAGCTTCTGCTGGAGAACCTGAAGGGCGATGAGGCGCTGGTTGCGCGGGCGTTGCGCGCCCTGACCGAAGCGGCCCTGAAGGTCGGCCCCAGCGGCAAGCAGAACAGCTACGCCAGCCGTGCCTACGCGCACTTTGCGTTGGCAGAGAAGGGAAGCCAGCAGCCGCGGTCACTGACGCTTGCCTATCTCCGTCCGGTTACGGGTGACAGCTACGGCGCAACGGCCGCGGAGCAACTGCAGGATCTGGTGCGCAATATGGAGAAGGTATACGGCCCATGCTCTGACAGCAGCTTGCGGTTTGACGTGTTGAAGGGCGAAGGCAGCAGCCAGGCTCTGCTCGACTTTGTAGCGGAGGCGTAGACGGTGGCCGAATACCTGATCTTCCGGCTGTACGGTCCGCTCGCGAGCTGGGGTGAAATTGCCGTGGGGGAGTCGCGGCACACCGCGGCACACCCTTCCCGCTCCGCGCTGCTCGGTCTGCTGGGTGCCGCGCTCGGCATCCGGCGCGAAGACGAAGCAGGGCAGGCTCGCCTGTTTGCATCCTTTCGCTTTGGCGTGAAGTTGGCGGCAGTAGGCTCCCCATTGCGGGATTACCACACGGTGCAGGTGCCACCACAGAAAGGCAAAGCCGTCTACAGAACCAGGCAGCAGGAATTGGTTGACCGGTCACGCCTGGGCACGCTGCTTTCGTCTCGCGAGTACCGAGCCGACAGCCTCGCAATTGTCGCGGCAGAGGCGCTGCCCGACGCATCGTGGACGCTGCACCAGGTAGCCGATGCGCTGCGCAGGCCTTGCTTCCCGCTGTACCTTGGCCGCAAATCCTGCGTGCTCGCCTTGCCTTTAGAGCCTGTCGTGATGGCTGTGCCGAGGTTGCGTGAAGCCCTTGACGCACCTCAGCTCTCCCTGTCGTCCCTCGTGGCGCGAGCAGGGAACACTCGCTTGATGCCGCATGACGTGCTGCTGCAAACGCCGGGGATGCAGTGGCCCAGCGCGACAGATGCGTTTCTGTTTGGCCGCGAACCCGCGCGGTACTTCTGGGAAGACGGTATGGAGTTCGGCAGCGCGCCGTCCATGGAGCAGGTGCGTAACGACAATCCGTTGTCGCGCAGGCGTTGGCAGTTTGCCGGTAGGCGCGAGTGGGTCTATCTGGATCGCCCGCAAAAGGAGCTGCAATGAGCTACTTCTCCCTGGTGCAACTGCAGCCGGACTCGCCACAGGCACAGCGGCAGTTGCGTGAACTCAGCTGGCACGGTGATGCCTATCGCGATCACTGCCTTATCTGGAAGCTGTTTCCGGCTGAAGGTTACGACCGCGACTTTGTGTTTCGCCGGCGTCAGCAGCCGGGCGGGCTGAGTTATTACGTGGTGTCAAACAGGCCGCCGCAGCTTGCTTCCGGCATCTTCACGGTTCACACCAAGCCGTACCAGCCACAGCTTGCAGCAGGGGAGTGGGTCCGCTTCGAACTCGAGGCAAACCCAACGGTGAGCCGCAAGCATGGCATCGCGCAAGCAGGCGGGAAGCCGCGCTCAACGCGCCATGACGTGCTGATGGATGCGAAGCAAAGCTGCAGGCAAGCTGCCAACTCCGCAACCGGAGCAAACGACGCCATGGAGGACGCAGCACACGCATGGCTGCTGAACCGGGCACCGCGTTGGGGCCTTCAGGTGCAGAGGGAGAGCATCCTGACAAACGCGTACACCCAGCATCGGCTGAACTCCGCGGGCCGCAACATTGAGTTCTCATCCCTCGACTACTGTGGCGTGGCGCAGGTGGTGGATGCCAACCTGCTGCTGGAGGCATTGCTGCAGGGCGTGGGCCATGCCCGTGCCTTCGGATGTGGCCTGCTGCTTGTCCGGCGGATGGAGTAAGCGCCGTGCTGCCGCCCCTGAAGCCGTTGCCGATGAAGGACCGCGTGTCCATGATCTTCATTCAGTACGGCCAGATCGATGTGATCGACGGAGCCTTTGTCGTGGTGGACCAGACAGGCGTGCGGACGCACATTCCGGTTGGTTCCGTGGCGTGCATCCTGCTTGAACCGGGAACACGCGTCTCGCACGCCGCAGTGCATCTGGCGGCGCTTGTGGGCACCCTGCTTGTGTGGGTGGGCGAGGCCGGCGTTCGACTGTATGCCAGCGGACAGCCGGGCGGAGCGCGCGCTGACCGGCTGTTGTACCAGGCGAAGCTCGCGCTGGACGATGACCTGCGACTCAAGGTCGTGCGCCGCATGTACGAGGTGCGCTTCGGCGAAAAGTCTCCGGAGCGCCGCAGCGTGGAACAGTTGCGTGGTATCGAAGGTGCACGCGTGCGCGAAATCTACAAGCTGTTGGCGCAAAAACACGGCGTACCGTGGACCGCGCGAAACTACGATCGCCACGATTGGGACACAGCAGATCGTCCAAACCGGTGTCTCTCCTCCGCAACCAGTTGCCTCTACGGCATCACGGAGGCAGCCGTTCTTGCCGCCGGCTATGCGCCCGCGGTCGGTTTCATCCACACAGGCAAGCCTCTTTCCTTTGTGTACGACATTGCAGATCTGTTCAAGTTTGAAACCGTGGTGCCGGTCGCATTCCGCATCGCGGCCAAAACAACGCCAAATCCAGAACGAGAGGTGCGTCTGGCCTGCCGTGACATCTTTCGCTCTACCAACCTGCTGGCCCGCATCATCCCCGCAATCGAAGACGTGCTGACATCCGGCGGCATCCATCCGCCGCCGGCTCCACCTGAATCCGTACCGCCGGCCATCCCAAACGCCGAGTCGACTGGCGAGGCCGGTCACCGCGTAGGCGGAGGGTAACCAACGCATGAGCTTTTTGGTCGTCGTCACCGAAAACGTTCCACCCAGACTGCGCGGCCGGCTTGCGATCTGGCTGCTGGAAGTGCGTGCCGGTGTGTACATAGGCGATGTGTCCAGACGCACGCGCGAGATGGTGTGGGAACAGGTTGCGGACGGCCTGGAAGAGGGTAGCGCCGTCATTGCGTGGGCCAGCAGCCACGAATCCGGTTACGAATTTCAAACCATCGGCCCCAACCGCCGTATGCCAGTCGAGTTTGATGGGCTGTTTCTGGTGGCTTTCCTCCCACCTGAAACAGCCTCGGCAGATTAGTGTTCTTTGACATCTGATTCTGGTACGTTTTGAGGCAGGTGGTATGCTTCTCAAAACGTTGTAGTTACAGGAAGTGCGTTCCCCGCACACGCGGGGCTGAACCGGATCGGCGAGTTCTGCGCTCCCGCCGCCGTTGGCGTTCCCCGCACACGCGGGGCTGAACCGGCAGTTGTAAATGAGCTCTAATCTTGAAGCCGGCGTTCCCCGCACACGCGGGGCTGAACCGCATTGCCGGCAGGACCGGCAACATTGCTTTGGGCGTTCCCCGCACACGCGGGGCTGAACCGGCGGCTGTACTCGCAAGCTCTACTGGCGTGCTGCGTTCCCCGCACACGCGGGGCTGAACCGCCGGGCTATCCCTAAGCTAGTGCGTTTGGGGCGCGTTCCCCGCACACGCGGGGCTGAACCGAATCGCGTACCACTGCGTCTTCGCGCGGTCATGCGTTCCCCGCACACGCGGGGCTGAACCGCTCGGAATGGCAGTGTCAAGTGTCAGATTCACGCGTTCCCCGCACACGCGGGGCTGAACCGTACGCGCTGACCGCTACAGGCCGCAGCGGTATGCGTTCCCCGCACACGCGGGGCTGAACCGCCGAGGGTGATCTTGGCACTCGGTGGAACCGCGCGTTCCCCGCACACGCGGGGCTGAACCGAGACTCATCTTTGCCGGGGAGCGAGGGATGTTGCGTTCCCCGCACACGCGGGGCTGAACCGTTATGGACATATGTTTCCCATCTTCCCTCTCGGCGTTCCCCGCACACGCGGGGCTGAACCGGCACCGCGCTGATCGCGGCTGCACTTCCAGCGGCGTTCCCCGCACACGCGGGGCTGAACCGCCGCGCGCTTCATCCCGCAAATGATTCGTGCCGCGTTCCCCGCACACGCGGGGCTGAACCGCCATCGACATCCTGGGCAACCGCGTTGCCGCCGCGTTCCCCGCACACGCGGGGCTGAACCGCATCACCGACGTAAAAATCAGCGACCTCCATTGCGTTCCCCGCACACGCGGGGCTGAACCGTTCTCTTCTGTGCGCCAGCGCGGTATGCCGTCGCGTTCCCCGCACACGCGGGGCTGAACCGCCTTGCTGCTGGCTTTCCTGCTTTGGCTTGAAGCGTTCCCCGCACACGCGGGGCTGAACCGCAGAACACGCAAATTGGTGACGGCGACTGGCGGGCGTTCCCCGCACACGCGGGGCTGAACCGCCTCGTGGGCCGTTTCGGCGATCTCTACAACCGCGTTCCCCGCACACGCGGGGCTGAACCGTATTTGGTACTGCCGACCTAAGTCGGTCACCTGCGTTCCCCGCACACGCGGGGCTGAACCGCAGGCTGGCGATGTGAGCGCGATGACGATTACGCGTTCCCCG
This sequence comes from uncultured Terriglobus sp., assembly GCA_964250115.1. Taxonomy (GTDB): domain Bacteria; phylum Acidobacteriota; class Terriglobia; order Terriglobales; family Acidobacteriaceae; genus Terriglobus. Next base: position 28,638 of record CAXUEW010000001.1, on the reverse strand, counting down.
CACACGCGGGGCTGAACCGGGCAGGGGAATAGATCAGCAGGCCCAGCAGGAGCGTTCCCCGCACACGCGGGGCTGAACCGATATTCTCGTCTTTTGCCACGGAACGGCTAAAGCGTTCCCCGCACACGCGGGGCTGAACCGAAACTCAGGAAGACGATTCTTGAGCATGACCCGCGTTCCCCGCACACGCGGGGCTGAACCGTCGAACCTTGATTGCTACTTCCTAAAACCTGAGCGTTCCCCGCACACGCGGGGCTGAACCGTTGAGATCACAAATCTTAGAGAGCGTCTAACGGCGTTCCCCGCACACGCGGGGCTGAACCGAAACCCGCGTCAGTGATTTCCCTGTTGAGCAAGCGTTCCCCGCACACGCGGGGCTGAACCGGCGTCAGCGGGCATACCAGTTGCGGACATAGCGCGTTCCCTGCACACGCGGGGCTGAACCGGCTTTTGAGATTGATACGGAGATCGTCGACGAGCGTTCCCCGCACACGCGGGGCTGAACCGGCTGTGGCGCTCACGCTCAACGGCTACAACCTGCGTTCCCCGCACACGCGGGGCTGAACCCCTCCGTGGCGGGCGGGGTGGTACGCCTCAATCGCGTTCCCCGCACACGCGGGGCTGAACCGATACTGGCCTCCATTGAACCCGCGCTTATGCGGCGTTCCCCGCACACGCGGGGCTGAACCGCGTCGCGTGTTGGTAGCTCATCAGTTCAGAACGCGTTCCCCGCACACGCGGGGCTGAACCGCCCTGCAAACGGTCGCTGAGGCGGCTACAGGCGCGTTCCCCGCACACGCGGGGCTGAACCGTTCAGCCAATGTTGATGTTGGAAACAGAGATCGCGTTCCCCGCACACGCGGGGCTGAACCGTCTGCAATCTCGGCCATCCTCTCTATCGGTTCGCGTTCCCCGCACACGCGGGGCTGAACCGCAGGATGTCCATGGCCTCTACGAGCTGGTACCGCGTTCCCCGCACACGCGGGGCTGAACCGACGTTGATGTCAACAAGGTCACCAACCCCGGCGCGTTCCCCGCACACGCGGGGCTGAACCGCCGTCTCGGGTAACATCTTTCTTCTTCCCAGAGCGTTCCCCGCACACGCGGGGCTGAACCGCCGGTTGGGTCTAGCGTCGATGCTGTGCCGCCGCGTTCCCCGCACACGCGGGGCTGAACCGCCGCTCCACCGCAGGTCAAGATGCCGCTTACTGCGTTCCCCGCACACGCGGGGCTGAACCGTCGCCGCCGCGCCCGGTGATGCCCTGCCCAGGGCGTTCCCCGCACACGCGGGGCTGAACCGCCGATGGATCTCGGCTGCGACGGTTTTTACTTGCGTTCCCCGCACACGCGGGGCTGAACCGCAATCGCAGTACGTCGAGCGCCGCGAGGCCGCGCGTTCCCCGCACACGCGGGGCTGAACCGTATTTGTCGCTGGCTATTCGCAGTGGGCGGCAGCGTTCCCCGCACACGCGGGGCTGAACCGCCATCCGAGACAGTACGCAATTCTCGGAGTACGCGTTCCCCGCACACGCGGGGCTGAACCGGCCGCGTCATGTTCTGGGCCGGGAAGATCAGGGCGTTCCCCGCACACGCGGGGCTGAACCGGCGGTCAATATGCTGGTGAGGTCTGGCACTCTGCGTTCCCCGCACACGCGGGGCTGAACCGAACTTCTTTGGCATCAGCGGCTAAGACACCGAGCGTTCCCCGCACACGCGGGGCTGAACCGATCGACATCGCTGCGAGGCAGATCTACGTCGAGCGTTCCCCGCACACGCGGGGCTGAACCGCTCATTCAATCGCCGCTCTTCATGGGGTACGCGCGTTCCCCGCACACGCGGGGCTGAACCGCCCGACATCATGGAACGGAAGCGGATCATCGGGCGTTCCCCGCACACGCGGGGCTGAACCGCCATACCGGAAGCTCGGAAGCGCCGATGATCTGCGTTCCCCGCACACGCGGGGCTGAACCGCTCACGAACTTGAGATAAAGAGGCCGGCCAACGCGTTCCCCGCACACGCGGGGCTGAACCGCCCATCACGGACGCGTACTCCGCACTCCTCGCGCGTTCCCCGCACACGCGGGGCTGAACCGTAATTCGTCGAGCCCATGATTAGCGCAGAGCGGCGTTCCCCGCACACGCGGGGCTGAACCGGCAGCGCGGTACTTCGCTTCGCCCTGCAGACCGCGTTCCCCGCACACGCGGGGCTGAACCGGCAGCACGGGCTCTTGTCCCGCCTGAGCGACCGCGTTCCCCGCACACGCGGGGCTGAACCGCACGACCACTTCCACCGCGTCATCGTTCTGGCGCGTTCCCCGCACACGCGGGGCTGAACCGTTGTTGGTTGCCCCCCAGGGATTCGAACCCGCGCGTTCCCCGCACACGCGGGGCTGAACCGTCGGTGACTTCGAGCAGATGATCCTGCCAGTCGCGTTCCCCGCACACGCGGGGCTGAACCTCCGCATTGGCTACGGTGGCGAACTTACCTTTGGCGTTCCCCGCACACGCGGGGCTGAACCGTGCCTGAACAGCAGCATCTGGGCGAAACAATCGCGTTCCCCGCACACGCGGGGCTGAACCGTGAGTCAGCGCAGGCCGCAGCAGCGGGGCAGGGCGTTCCCCGCACACGCGGGGCTGAACCGTAATCGCGCACGTCTTCTCGCGGCCGGCCGGAGCGTTCCCCGCACACGCGGGGCTGAACCGCCCGCCCTTTGGATCCATGCGTCTACTTGCCTGCGTTCCCCGCACACGCGGGGCTGAACCGGGCTTCATGCGAAGCTCGCGCACGGAGTCCTTGCGTTCCCCGCACACGCGGGGCTGAACCGCAAACTCGATCTGGTTGTTTACGAAGGGCAAAGCGTTCCCCGCACACGCGGGGCTGAACCGATGTGCGAGCAGAAGCGGTAGTAGCCGGCGGCGCGTTCCCCGCACACGCGGGGCTGAACCGCACCGCGCCATGCGCAAGGCACAGCGGCAGATGCGTTCCCCGCACACGCGGGGCTGAACCGGTCGGCGTGAACTCTTTCACGGCGCTGGGCGAGCGTTCCCCGCACACGCGGGGCTGAACCGTCGAGGATGGGTTGCAGGAGTTTCAGGGCTTCGCGTTCCCCGCACACGCGGGGCTGAACCGAACTGCGCACGGAAGCGGCCGCGATTCGGAAGGCGTTCCCCGCACACGCGGGGCTGAACCGAAATCACTCAACACCGCCTTTAGCCACTATCTGCGTTCCCCGCACACGCGGGGCTGAACCGTGCTTCCCAGCGGCTGCGTGCAGCCATGCATGGCGTTCCCCGCACACGCGGGGCTGAACCGTACGATCCTTTACCGCTCATGCCGGCGTCAGAGCGTTCCCCGCACACGCGGGGCTGAACCGTCTGCCGAGCATGCCATGAACGAAGCCCTGAAGCGTTCCCCGCACACGCGGGGCTGAACCGCAAACTCGATCTGGTTGTTTACGAAGGGCAAAGCGTTCCCCGCACACGCGGGGCTGAACCGCCGTTGACCCGCGTGCGCGAGCTGCTGCAGGCGCGTTCCCCGCACACGCGGGGCTGAACCGTCGTTGAACGGGTAAAGAGCAATGCTGTCGCGGCGTTCCCCGCACACGCGGGGCTGAACCGTTTTCTGCGATCCCGGCGGGCCGTACACCACGGCGTTCCCCGCACACGCGGGGCTGAACCGACTTTGTCTCGCTGGGAGAAGGCCGAGAAGCCGCGTTCCCCGCACACGCGGGGCTGAACCGCTAGTTGGCATTTCGGAGTACGTATCCGCGTTGCGTTCCCCGCACACGCGGGGCTGAACCGTCTTTCACCGAAAGGCCGCTCTTCTCGCGGATGCGTTCCCCGCACACGCGGGGCTGAACCGCCGCTTGCTTCCAGCGCGGCGAGCAGCGCGTCGCGTTCCCCGCACACGCGGGGCTGAACCGATGTGATCCTTTGGCACGATCTTCGCAACGCCGGCGTTCCCCGCACACGCGGGGCTGAACCGAATCTTGAGCGCGTGCAACATTTCTAATCTCCGCGTTCCCCGCACACGCGGGGCTGAACCGCCGTCTTCCTTGCTGAGCCAACCGAATACGTTGCGTTCCCCGCACACGCGGGGCTGAACCGAGTCTGGAACGCTGGGCAGTCTGGCTTGAGCGGCGTTCCCCGCACACGCGGGGCTGAACCGCCCGCGATGCGTGCGTCGATGGAGAGGTTCTTGCGTTCCCCGCACACGCGGGGCTGAACCGCATCGGTTTCCGTGTCGCCGCGCTCGGCTGCTGCGTTCCCCGCACACGCGGGGCTGAACCGCCGGCAATGATGGCGTCGAGCTTGTCTTCGTGGCGTTCCCCGCACACGCGGGGCTGAACCCTCGATTGGGATGACGATCTCGCGATTCTTTACGCGTTCCCCGCACACGCGGGGCTGAACCGGGAGATCATCGGGCAGTGCGTGAAAGCCCAGGGCGTTCCCCGCACACGCGGGGCTGAACCGTCGACGCCGAAAGTGCACGTCGATGCGGCCGAGCGTTCCCCGCACACGCGGGGCTGAACCGCCAAGCGTTTGCCTAGCGATGTCGGTAAGGTAGCGTTCCCCGCACACGCGGGGCTGAACCGCTGACTGAGAAGTATCGCCCGCGTACCATCGCGCGTTCCCCGCACACGCGGGGCTGAACCGGCAACGAAACATTCAACGGAGCATTTACTACGGCGTTCCCCGCACACGCGGGGCTGAACCGCCATGATCGGCTTGCAGGCGTGCTTCGGCATTGCGTTCCCCGCACACGCGGGGCTGAACCGGATTGACGAGCAGATTGCCCGGCTGTTCGCGCGCGTTCCCCGCACACGCGGGGCTGAACCGGCTACACGCTGGGCTGGGACCGCAATCAAGACGCGTTCCCCGCACACGCGGGGCTGAACCGCCAGTTCGAACGCGAGTTGAAAGAAGTTCATCGCGTTCCCCGCACACGCGGGGCTGAACCGCGACGAGATCAGGACAAAGGCGCGCGCGAAGCGCGTTCCCCGCACACGCGGGGCTGAACCGCTGCACCGCGGCTTCCGGAAACGGCACGAGCGGCGTTCCCCGCACACGCGGGGCTGAACCGTCAGTCGTCGGCTGCAGGTTCTGCGTGGTGCCGCGTTCCCCGCACACGCGGGGCTGAACCGTCGTAGACCAGGTCGGCTTCGCGCTTCAGCCGGCGTTCCCCGCACACGCGGGGCTGAACCGCTCTGTGCAACCACACGTGCGAGTCCGCCATAGCGTTCCCCGCACACGCGGGGCTGAACCGAATCAGGCTGAACTGGGTAAGGACTTCGGCGTGCGTCCCCGCACACGCGGGGCTGAACCGGCTTGATCTGCTCGTGATTGATCAGGATAGAAGCGTTCCCCGCACACGCGGGGCTGAACCGCTCCGAGAATTGCTTTACGCGTCACCATCTGTGCGTTCCCCGCACACGCGGGGCTGAACCGCTACTTTCCATTTCTTGATGAGTACATGATTGGCGTTCCCCGCACACGCGGGGCTGAACCGGAATCGGCGCGTATTGTGGCATGGCAGCAAGGGCGTTCCCCGCACACGCGGGGCTGAACCGGAACCATCGTCGTGCTTCATGGCGATGACGATGCGTTCCCCGCACACGCGGGGCTGAACCGGCCAGCGCCCACACCACGGCCAACGGGAACACGCGTTCCCCGCACACGCGGGGCTGAACCGGGTAGAGAGCCGCGTGATGATAGCGGCCACGAGCGTTCCCCGCACACGCGGGGCTGAACCGACGAAGAGGAGGAACGTCTCGCGGGTCACGAAGCGTTCCCCGCACACGCGGGGCTGAACCGCAGACCCCGTGCCCTGTACCTGCTACGACGGCGCGTTCCCCGCACACGCGGGGCTGAACCGAACTTGCATTGGGTACCGCTTGCCATCCGAAAGCGTTCCCCGCACACGCGGGGCTGAACCGCTGAGGACTACTTTCTTGCTGCCGTATTGGGGTGCGTTCCCCGCACACGCGGGGCTGAACCGTGCAGATGGAATTAGTAGTCAGCACGTAACACGCGTTCCCCGCACACGCGGGGCTGAACCGTAGCGGGCACCATCGGCGGGCTGTTTCGTCATGCGTTCCCCGCACACGCGGGGCTGAACCGTCAAGTGGGCCGTCATCAACCGTGAAGAGGTACGCGTTCCCCGCACACGCGGGGCTGAACCGGACAACCCGCTAGGTTTGTCGTTTGCCAGCTTCCGATGCTCGCTCGGATCGACTTCCACTCGCCAAGTTGCGTCTAGCCTCATCCCTCCGCGTACGTGCTTCTTTGAGGCTTGTGCCCGGATAGACACCGAGGCTCAAGCGTTTCTCCCTGCCTTCAAAGCGGTATTTGAACCTCCACCAACGCCCGCCTCTCGACGGTATCTCCAAGTACAAACCTGAGCTATCGAAGAGACGGCGCGTAGTTGGCCCTGCTTTAGCGGTACGAACAGTAGCGTCTGTGAGGGCCATGGGCAACTGCGAGGCCTTTTATGGGAGTTGCCCCTGATGTTGCCCCATCTCAGCCGGATGTCAACGGATCACACTGGACACAAAGGGATGATCAATTGCCGAAATGCAAGAGAATACGCAGACTTGGAGACAGCACTGGAACTTCTAGCACTTGTATTTGGTGGACCTGAGCGGGATCGAACCGCTGACCTCCTCGTTGCGAACGAGGCGCTCTCCCAGCTGAGCTACAGGCCCGTGCTACCGGCGAACATGCAGAGGACCGGCAAGGTGTCCGCGGCGCAGGACATGCCTGCAAACGGCCGGTAAAGCCGAACAACATGCTGAGTGTAACAGGGTAGACGCGGACGGCTCAATGCGACGGACACGTTGGTAGTGCCTCAGTTTGAAATTTAGCGCCCCGAACCTGAGCGATAATGGCCGTATGGACCTGAACACGTTTGCGAAGTCGATAGTCGATCAGGCGACAGGCGATAAGCCGGTGAAAAATCCGAATCCCCGTATCGCGAAAAGAGGCGAGGCTCGCGCTGCCGCACTTACCCCAGAGCGCCGTTCGGAGATTGCAAAAGCGGCAGCTTCCAAACGCTGGAAAGATATCCACAAGGATTGACTCTAAGGTTACCCCTACATCGGATTGTAGACTTGCGCAACTTTCTACGATAACTAACATTTGAATAGAGGTAAGCCCCACCCGTGGTTAGGTGAGGCCGGGGGTTATATCCAGACTGCGACGATTAGACCGTCAACTGTCTGAATCACCACAACCACGATTCGAATGGCTCTTCGTTTCATGGTTCCCCCTTTCCTCCCGAAGCATGATTTACGACGTTGGCGCGCCGTAGCTTCGGAAGTTCGATAGGAGAAAGGCCGGAGCGGGGAGCTAACCCCCGTTGCTCACCAGTTGCAAGCTGGTGTCCCTGACCGCAAGTATTAGGCTCTCCGGCCACATAAACCCAGTCTATCTCTTTCGAGATGGGCTGGGTTTTTACGTTCAGAAGGGAATATCGTCGTCCGTGATCCCTTCAGCCTCATAATCAGTCACGCATTATCAGCAGCGGGTCTCTTCGCTCCATATAGGCCCCGTTCTCGCTTCTCGATCTTCCCTTCCTTCGCTAGTTCACTTAGGTATGGCCCTACTGAATTTTCGTTGGCGTCGAGTGCCTTCGCCACTGTGGCCATGTTGTAGGCCACGTCTGGACGTTCTTCTAAAAACTGCACAATACGTGGTTTTAGATTTTGAACGGGAGCAGGGGGTGGCGGCGGCGCGGGAGGCGGTGCCAAGTTGAAGAAGGCGATCCAGCGTGTTTCAAGTTTAGCTACATGCTCTCTGGCATCCTTCAACGCAGATGCTAATTCGAGCACTTCCTCAGGTTGCGGTACAGGCATTGGCGTGCCCCTCCCATCGTGGTGTTCACAGCGTAACACTATCCGTAGTGGAGTACAAAAGCGAAAAGTAGGCGTTTACAAGTGTACTGTTTACAAGCATAATAATCAGTATGAACTTGCTTAGCACAGCAGACCGTACCCGCATCATTTCCGCATTGGTGGAAGGCAACAGCATCCGCGCCACATCTCGCATGACGGGTTTCTCTACCAACACGGTGACGAAGTTGCTTGTGGACATGGGCGGAGCTTGCCTGAAGGCCCATGACGAGATGGTGCGCGGTTTGCAGTGCAAGCGGGTTCAGGCGGATGAGATTTGGAGCTTCGTCGGGGCGAAACAGAAGAATGTACCGGATGCAATGTCCGATGAATGGGGCGACATCTGGACCTGGACGGCCATGGATGCCGACTCAAAGCTGATAGTGTCCTACCTTGTGGGCAGCCGTTCCCCGCGCATGGCAAAGCAGTTCATGGAGGATGTGGCATCGCGTATCGAGTCACGCATCCAGCTAACGACGGACGGCCTCAAGATGTACGGCGAAGCCGTTGAGGGCGCATTTGGCATGGATGTGGACTACGCGATGCTGATAAAGATGTACGGGAACGATTCCTACGATCTGCGCTACAGCAGCGGAGATTGCATCGGCATCCGCACGGCTGTACTGGCGGGTTCGCCGGACCCTGAACACATCAGCACATCGTTTATCGAGCGTCAGAATCTCACGATGCGGATGCAGATTCGCCGCTTTACCCGACTCACCAACGCCTTCAGCAAGAAGGCCCTGAACCATGAGGCGGCGGTTGCGCTGCACTTCATGCACTACAACTTCTGCCGGGTGCATAGGACGCTGCGTGTGACCCCGGCGATGGAAGCGGGCCTGACACACACGCCTTGGACCATTGAACAGCTTGTGGCGCTCATCCCTGAGCCAGAAGCTAAGAAGCGTGGACCATACAAGAAGCGTGGCGAATAGGTCCACGCTTCTTGTATTTTGTGTGAGCATGACAGACATGGATGAATCACACGAAGCTCAACTGCTTAGGCTGCTCATCGGCTATTTCCACGTCTCTCTGCTTCAGCAACTCTCCGTAATACGGCACTCAAAGTCTTTTGAGTTATTGGATCAGCCAGACAAGGATGCGTTGTCGAACGACATGGTGGCCGCTGTGGCCTCAGTCTCAAAGTCAGTGACTCCAGAAACCGTACAAGCCTTGCTCTCATCTGTGCCAGGACCTCCGCCCATCATTCAATGATTTCAAAGTGAGGCACTACCGACACGTTCCGGCCCTTGTCATGCAATCATCCGCCGCTGTCCTGCTGCAGGTTGGCACGGCATCTGTTGGCATCGACCACGCCCCGAACCGGCGTGCCTTCCTGCAGTGGCTTGTTTGTGGTGTGCCAGACCTCTCCTGCTGCGTCTTCTTCAACTGCGGTGATCGGTACTTCCAGCGAGGTGCCTGACCGCGCCGTTGCAATCAGCGCCCCGGTGTCAAAGGGCTGGCCTCCGCCCGTTGGATAAAAAGCTGTTTTATCCAGCGCAATCTGCCAAACCTGCCGCCCGTCGACGCGGGCGACCTCGCGGATGGCGGTCACTTCCGCGGCAAACTCAAGCGTCGCGGGATCGTCGCAGGTTATGCGGCTTGCGACCCGTGTTCCTGAGGATGGGGACACGGCTGCTCTACTCCTTCGGCGTAATGGTGATGAGCCCGCCGATCGCCGAGACTTCCGTCGGGCTGCCGATAATCAGCGGCGTTCGCATGTGCGGCTCGGTGGGCACAATCTCCAGAATGCGATAGCGGCCGTTGCTGGCCGCGCCTCCCGCCTGCTCCGCGATGAAGCTCAGTGGATTGGCCTCGTACAACAGGCGCAGCTTGCCGTTAGGCGCTTTCTTCGTGGGCGGATACAGAAAGACGCCGCCCTTCAGCAGGGTGCGGTGAAAGTCGGCGATGAACGAACCGACGTAACGCGAACTGTATTTGTGGCCGATCAACGAACCGTCGCGGAAGCGTGCAATGGCCTTGCCGTACACCGGCTGCGAATCGCCGATGTTGCCCTCGTTCATGGAGTAGTAGGGTCCCTGTTCAGGCATGGCCATGTCTTCGCTCGACAACAGGAAGTCGCTCTCTGACAAGGTGAAACTGTGCACCCCCTTACCGGCGGTATAGACCAGGATGGTGGAGGGACCATAGTTCACATAAAGCGCCGCAACCTGCGCCGTACCCGGCTGCAGGGCGGCTGCGCGTGGGTCGCCGCCCGGTGCCATGCTTTGAATCGAGACGATGGTGCCGACATTGACATTCACGTCAATATTCGATGAGCCGTCGAGCGGATCGAAGATGGCCACGAACTTGGCCTGAGGCCGGTCCGCGAACACGATTGGCTCATCGTCCTCTTCGCTGACCACGGCGGCAACGGTGGGCAGTGCACGCATGGCCTCGACCATCGTGTTGTTGGCAAAGACATCCAGCTTCTGCTGCTGTTCGCCCTGCACGTTTTCGTTCCCGGCGGCGCCAAGAACATCATTGAGCCCGGCAATACGGATCTTCGCCTCGATGGCTGCGGAGGCATCCGCAACGGCGCTTAGCAGGTTAGCCATTTCGGCATTGTGACGCTGCCGTACGTGCTGGAACAGGGTGGTCGCCATGGGCATAAGCGTAGCATTCGCGTGCGGTTTGAGGCGCAGCCCGGCTGGTGAAGACTGGCTCACGAGAACTCGTGACTGCCAAACAGGGTTCCATGCCGAGCAGAAACGGAGTTATGTTCCATCACCACATCCAATTAGCTAGATTACGGGTTCGCCAACCTATCGGTCCAGGCATGGACCTCGATGTGCCGTAGGGTTTGTAGGAACGCTTGGATTGGTAAGCTAACCCCTGCTAACGGCCGATGGAAATATGGTGATCTTTGCAGGGGATGACACGTGCGGCGCGCAGCAGGACCGGTTGCGGCCTTCCTTTTTGGCTCGATACAGGGCTGCGTCGGCATCGGTGATCAGCTTGTGCGGGTCAGATATTGCAGAGGGCCATGCCGTGGATACGCCGCAGCTTACCGTGGTCCAAAGGTCGCTGGGCGAGAAAGGCATATCTTTCTGCATGGCGGGCGAACCGGCTACCTGCACCAGGGTGCGCATGCGTTCAGCTACCATCCTTGCCGCTTCCGGTTCGGTTTCCGGCAGCAGAACGATGAACTCTTCGCCGCCGAAACGTGCAACAAAGTCGCCTTCGGCTCGCAGCGCTTGCTGCAGCAGCGACGCGACGCGCTGCAGCACCTTGTCACCGTACGGATGGCCGTGGGTATCGTTCAGGCGTTTGAAAAAGTCCACATCGACCATCACAGCGCTGATGGGTTCGTTACGTTCCTGCGCAATCTTCCATAGTTCGGCCAGCCGTTCGTCATAGGCCCGTCGGTTGGGCAGGCCGGTCAACCGGTCCGTCGTGGAGAGGGCAAGCAGTTCTGCGTTGGCGCCAGCGAGGAGTCCTCGCTGCAGCCGGCCACGCAACTGCAGCAGGTAAGAATATCGCCGTTCGCGCGTCATGGTGTAATTCGCCGTGAGTGTCAACAGAGCGACCCAGGCCAGAATGCCGCCGGAAAACAGCTTTTCCGCAAGCGTAATCGCCGTGTCAACCCAGAGCACCGCCAAGTTTAGCAGCAGCGTAATGCCGCTGATGGCGAGGGCAAATGGCAGTTCGACGCGCAACATGCAATTCGCTATGAGCAGGATTAGAATCAGGCCGATCTGCTCGCTGGCTCCGGTCCCGCCATTCATATACAGAATGCTCAAGACCCCAACAACGCACAGGCACGACGCGACAAACTCCAGCAGAAAGGTACTGCGCCTGCCTTTGACGAGCAGGCTGACCAGGATCACCAGGGGGGTAACCACCGCAAACCTCGTCACTGCCGCGCGCAGGAGATGCGTGGGCGTGATCAGGTAATCGCCGACAAAGAAAAAATCATAGGCCAGCAGGCCGACCAGGCCCTGCACCATCAACATGCGTCCGCGTGCCGCGACCGTGTCGGAAAGGTAGCGAGCCTCAAGTTCCGGTGGAAACCACAGTGCGCCAAAACGGCCTGCTTCAAACCGGCGGATGTGCTCTTCCAGCCGTGGCAGCAATTCGGCTTCATTCGTGTGGCTCATATTCGCCCAATCCAGACTAACGTCCCGCCGTGGCAAATGACACGACC
>CAXUEW010000001.1:0-16592 GCA_964250115.1 uncultured Terriglobus sp. | reverse complement strand
CACTTCATAGACCCACTTCATAGACCTGGAGCGCACGTACTGGCACGCGGCTTAGCCATGCAAGGGATACTGTGTTATCTGACATAGGCGTTATCGGCTGAGAACGGAAGGCAGAACAGGGCCGGTTGATACAATCGATGTTCCAAAGGGAAAAGAATGCTGCGTTTTTCAACAGCCGGCGAAAGCCACGGCGAAGCGCTTGTGGCGCTGCTGAGCGGTCTACCCGCCGGTGTTCCAGTCGACAGTACATTTCTGGCCCGCGAACTGTGGCGCCGCCAGCAGGGCTTTGGCCGCGGCGGCCGCATGCGCATTGAAACGGACACGGCGCACATCCTGTCCGGCGTGCGCCACGGCAAGACCATTGGTTCGCCCGTGGCCATGACCATTGCCAATCGCGACTGGAAAAACTGGGAAGAGATTCTTCCAGTGGAAGAGGGCGACGCAGCCAAGCACAAGGCCGTGGCGTCTCCCCGGCCGGGGCATGCGGACCTGGCCGGGTCGCTGAAATATAACTTTCCCGATGCACGCTACATTCTGGAACGGGCGTCTGCGCGGGAGTCGTCCGCGCGAGTTGCAGGCGGTGCACTGGCCAAGATGCTGCTGCGCGCTTTCGGTATCGAGGTGCTTTCGCATGTCGTGCGCGTCGGCACTGTGGATCTGGAGCGACCATACCAATGGGACGAGATCGTTACCAGCAATGCACGCGAAACCATCCTGCTGAACTGCATCGACCCGGAGACCGAAGCCCGCATGAAGAGCGAAGTGGACCGCGCCCTGCGCACGGGCGACACGGTCGGCGGCGTATTCGAAGTGGTGGCGCACGGCGTGCCGCCCGGCATCGGCACGCACGTCAACTGGGACGAGCGGCTGGACGGCCTGCTGGCCCAGGCCGTGATGAGCCTGCAGGCAGTCAAGGCCGTCGAGATAGGACGCGGCGTTACGGCGGCGGAATCCATGGGATCGAACGTGCACGACGCTATCGGCTATGCGGCGGACGATGGCGACGCTTCCACCCGCTTTACGCGGCAGGGCAACAATGCAGGCGGCATGGAAGGCGGTATCTCCAACGGTGAAGACGTCACCGTGCGCGGCTACCTGAAGCCCATTTCGACGCTGCGCCGTCCGCTTGGGTCCGTCAGTTTCGACACGCGCGAGCCCGTCAAAGCAGCCTACGAGCGCAGCGACGTATGCGTGGTGCCGGCCGCGGGCGTTGCGGCAGAGGCCATGGTGGCGCTGACACTGGCAAGGCTGCTGCTGGAGAAGTTCGGCGGCGACAGCCTGCAGGAGACCCAGCGCAACTTCCAGGGCTATCGCGAACAGATACGCAGATTTTAGGAAGCAAGAAGCAGAATGATCTACCCCATCATCAAGTATCCCGACCCGCTGCTCGCCCGCAAGGCTGAGCCGGTCACCGTATTCGACAAAGAGCTGGCAAAGCTCGTCGACGACATGTTCGAAAGCATGTACGCGGCAGAAGGCATCGGCCTGGCCGCCCCGCAAATTGCCATCTCAAAACGCATCTTCATCGTGGACGTTTCCTTCGGCAAAGAGCCGAAGGACAAGTTGGTGCTTATCAACCCGGAGATCCTTTCGCACGAAGGCAAGCAATTGGAAGAAGAAGGCTGCCTGTCCCTGCCCGACATTCGTGACAAGGTAAGCCGCGCCGCGCACGTCCGCGTCCGCGCGCAGGATGCAACCGGTAAGTGGTTTGAAGTTGAAGGCGACGAGTTGCTGGCACGCGCCTTTCAGCACGAGAATGATCACCTGGACGGCGTGCTGTTCATCGACCGCGTGTCTCGCCTGAAACGCGAACTGATCCTGCGCCGCATCCACAAGCTGCAAAAGAACGGCGAGTGGTAGGTGCGCCTCGCATTTTGCGGCACACCGCAGTTTGCCGTGCCCACGCTGGAAGCACTCGTCGCCGCAGGGCATGATGTCGCCCTGGTGATCTCACAGCCGGATAAGCCGGTTGGTCGTGCTGGCGAGGTGAACCCGACCCCGGTCAAGCGGGCCGCCACTGCTCACAGCATCCCGGTGCTGCAACCGGAAAAGCTCAGAAACAACGAGACGCTTCATCAGCAACTGACCGCCCTCGCCCCGGACGCTATCATCGTCGTTGCCTACGGCCGCATCCTGCCGCAATGGATGCTCGATCTGCCGCGTTTCGGCTGCCTGAACGGCCATGCATCGCTGCTGCCGCGCTGGCGCGGTGCCGCTCCCATCCAGTGGGCGATTGCTGCCGGAGACACTGAGACCGGTGTGACAACCATGCGGCTGAACGCTGGTCTGGACACCGGCCCCATGCTGATGAAACGCAGCGTACCGCTCACGCCTACAATCACCGCACCGGACCTTTTCGTGTCGCTTGCGGAGATTGGCGCACGGCTCATGGTGGAGACACTCGCAGGCTTGGAAGCAGGCACGATTACGCCGCAAGAGCAGGATGAGGCGCAGGCTACACTCGCGCCCATCCTGACGCGTGACAACGCCCGCATCGATTTCATGCGAACCGCGAAGGAGATCGACCAACGATTTCGCGGGTTTCAGCCGTGGCCGGGAGCATTCACCACTCTGCGAGGCAAGAAGCTCATCGTGCATGCCATGACCTGCGACCCACTCACAGCCAGCTTCGCCGACCCCGGCAACATTGATACACAGGGCGGCAGGCTAAGGATTACTTGCGGAGAGGGAAGCACGCTCCTGCTCGACGAGGTGCAGCTTGAGGGCAAAAAACGCATGACCGCCGGAGAGTTTCTGCGCGGCTTCCAACTGGAAGACGGCGAAATGCTGGGAAGGGCAAACTCCTGATGAAGCCCTGGCTGCCTACACCGCCTCCAAGTCCTTCCAAGGCGATTGCACCCGCGCGTGCTGCCGCATTCCACATTCTGAGCCGCGTCACGGTCAGCGCTGCTCACTCGGACGACCTGCTGCACTCGCTGGCGGTCAACGCGCTGTCGCCGGAAGACCGCAACCTGACCACCGCGCTGGTGCTCGGCGTCCTACGCTGGCAGCTTTACCTGGATGAAGTGCTGCGGCCCATGCTGCAGCGCCCTGACGCGGAACTGCACCCGGCGGCCCTGCTTGCGATCCACATGGGACTCTTCCAACTGCTCTACATGGACCGCATTCCCGCGCATGCCGCCCTCAATGAAAGTGTGGAACTGGCCCGCGCCAACGGTGCCGCGCACGCAGCAGGGATGGTGAATGCGATCCTGCGTCGCGCCTCGCGCGAAAAGCCGGTGGCGCGGAACACCCTGGCTGTTGCAGTCACACCCGCCGAGCAGGCCCATCCGGAGTGGCTGATGGCCCGCTGGCGGAAACATCTCGGCGGTGCCGCCGCACGCCGCGTCGCCGAATACGACCAGGCCGAACCGCCAGCCCACGCCCTGTTCGCAGCCGACGCCACCCTGCCGCAGATCGACGACGGGTCGCGCCTGATCGCTGAACTGGCAGCGGCCTCTGTGGAGGGACCAAAGCGCATCCTGGACTGCTGTGCCGCACCCGGCGGCAAGACAGCCGTGCTGGCCGTGCGCCACCCACAGGCAGAGATCGTTGCGGCAGACATCAGCGAGAAGCGCCTCGCAGCGATGACGAAGCGGCTGGACCGCGACCCGGCCACCGCTCAGGTGAAGTCCGTGCTGGCCGACATGACCGCGAAGATCGAGGCACCGCCGCTGCTCGGTGGTTTCGATCTCATCCTGTGCGACGCGCCCTGCTCCGGCACGGGCACCCTCGCGCGCAACCCGGAAATCCGCCATCGCCTGCGACCAAGTGACCTGCCCCGGCAGGCGGAGCGGCAGCGCGCCATCCTCTCGACGGCGTCGTCGCTGCTTGCACCCGGCGGCCGTCTGGTCTACTCCACCTGCTCGCTTGAGCCGGAAGAGAATGAGGCGGTCGTCAGTAGTGTGCTGCTGGGGGCAGAGGGCGTGCACCTACTACCGCCCGGGTCGTTCCTGCAGGCAATTCCAACGCTGGAAGCAACCGCCCGAGAGCGCCTGAAAAGCGCCGTCAGCCCAGACGCTCTCCGCATCCTGCCGGGAGCCCAGCCGTGTGACGGCTTCTACGTCGCCGTAATGCAGCGCGGAGAACCGCTTTAAGCGGAGGCAGCAGGGCCATCCTTCCAGGATCTACCAAGAGCCATCGGCATGATGCACCCGGGAGGAAAGTAGCGGGCTTCAGCCCGCAAATGACACGGCAACTCCTGATCTTCACACACCTGCGTGTATGGATACGAGCCTTGAGCCGCTGCCGACATGGCCAACCTGATCTTGACACCTTCGGGAACAAACCTTCTACGGACGGGAACAAAGCTTTACGGAGAAAGTAGCGGGCCTCAGCCCGCAGCCGATATGGTCAACCCGACCTTCACCTTTGTGACAAATCTTCTACGGAGAAAGCAGCGGGCTTTAGCCCGCTGAACGAATCGCCACCAAAATGGGGCTTTAGCCCCGGCCCTAAGCATGCTGCCGGGGCTAAAGCCCTTGAGATACATCTCCGAAGATTCAGTGGCCTGAAGGCCACTGCTTTCTCCCAAAGAAACACGAGGGCTGCCTGAAGGCTACTGCTTCTCCTAAAAGAAACACGAGGGCTGCCTGAAGGCCACTGCTTTCTCCTAGAAGGAGGCGAGCTTCTGCCGGGGCCTGAAGCTCAGGGCTTTCTCCGATTATCTGTGCTCAATGGGTCGCCTTTGAAACCACTCCGCTTCGCCTGAATGGCGACGCGGTCTACGGAATGGAAGCAGGAGCCGTAGGCGAACTAGCCGGCGCACCGGCGCTCATCTTTACATGTGGATTATCCGTAGCCGAGACGCGCCCACCGGCCACAGGTACCTGCGTAACGACGACACCTGCAGGCACCAGCGTCACCGGTGGCGCAGCGGGCGCTGCAGTGCCGGCGGGCGCGTTTGAGTCTGCGGCGGGCGCAGCCGGTTGCGGCACAATCGCCCACACGTGCAGGTCCATCTCCTTCATCTTTGCGTTCGCGGCGGAGAAGCTCATGCCCACCAGGTTCGGCATGACGTAGACCTTTGGCGCTGCGGTTTCGGGCTGGCTCAGCAGCAGGCCTACCTCCGGCTTGTCCACGCCTTCGGCATTCGCGGGCGGCGTCTGCGCCAGCACGGTGTCTGCCGTACCCGGCGACGGCAGGTAGGCCAATGTTCCAAGATCCAGCGATGCGCGGCGGATTGCCATGCCCGCATCATGCTCGTTCATGCCGACGGTGTCTGGAATGCTGACGCGCTGTGGTCCCAGGCTCTCCGTCACGCGCACGTGCCAGCCTTTGCGCACGGTGGAACCGGCTGCGGGCGATTGCGAAAGCACGCGGCCCGCGGGTACGGTGGTGGAGTAGAACCGGTTCTCCACAGTCAGGTTCAGCCGGGCGCTACCGGTCTTCTCGCCTGCGTCCTCCACGGTCATGCCGCCCAGGTTCGGCACCTCCACCTCTGCGGTATGGATCGCCAGCCGCATGGTGATCAACGCGGAGAGCAGCGCAACGGTGCTCATGGCCAGTACGACCATGCTGATGCGGAAGATGCGGGAAGCCCCGGCCCGCACCTCGTCCGGATTATGCCGATAGCGTAAGCGAATCTTCACTCCGGTCTATCTTAGCTGTGCGCAGGCATGCAGCGGGGCTTCGGCACTTTAGCCCGGATCCTCGGCAAGATCACCGCCGTTCTCTGTGTAGGGGGTTACGGGCGCTGCTTGGCTTCGACCGTGGCCATCCGTTCGTGCAGAGGCACCATGTCGCGGTGGATACTGTCCCGGAGTGAAATCATCTCGGCACGCATGTCCTTCAAGTCACTCCGCATTTCCCTTGCGAAGCTGTCGATGCCCGACTCGATTCGGGCCAGGCGCTTGTCTTGCTGCATTCATGACAGGGCGACAAGCACCCACGACAGAACGACAAGAACGCTGGGGATGGCGATGCTGAGGTATAGCTGTGCATTTGTCATCGTCAACGCCTCCACGCTTTTATGCTAGCAGGCCGGGTCTCCGGCACGTGCTTACTTTACCTTTGTGTTCATTCGCGCAACATGTCTGCATGCTGTCTATCAGAGTGGCTACCGCTCATTGTCTGTAACCGGCTCGGGGTGAATCAGCAGCCGCGTCACTCCCGGACGTCCCCGCAGAAAGGCCGCTTCCATCTGCGTAATGATGCGGTGCACGGTGCCCATGGGCAGGTCGTCCGGCATGCTGCAGTGGCAGCTCAACTGCACGTGATCGCCGGTACGCAGCGCAACCACGTTATGCACGTCCTCGATCTCGGGAAAGTCCGTGGCGGCATCGCGTACCGCCTCCTCAAGCTGGCGGTCGCCGCCCAGCGTCACCGCGGCTTCGATGGTGCTGTCTTCTGCTTCGATGTGGGTGACGACCGAACGAATCTCCGGCACCTCCCCGCGGATCTCCGCCTCGATCAGCGTGGCCGTCTCATGTGCCTCGCGCAGGGGCATGTGTTCGGGCAGTTCCAGGTGCAGTTCCACGGCAAGGCCGCTCTCCAACTGCTGCACAGATACGTCATGGATCGCGTGGTTTGAGCGTTGTGCCACGGCCCGCACCCGGTCGAAGACACTTTCTTCCATGCTGGCCGCGGGCACCGTCCGGATCACCACATCGGTACCCGGCATCAGGCGCTGCACGGCTTCGGTCGCGGCAAAGACGATCTGCTCGGACCGCTGGAAGGTCGTGTTCCGGCCCATGCCGATGGCCACATCGGCAAAGTAGCGCGTGCCCGCCCGCCGCATTCGCAGGTCGTCCACGAAGAGCACGCCCTCCACGCCGCGAATAGCATCCACCAGGCCGCGCCGCATCGCCGGCGGTGTGGCATCCAGCAGGGCATCCACGGTTTCGCGTGCCAGCGTGTAGGTCACCTTCAGGATGATGCAGGACACCAGCAGCGCCGCGATCGGATCGGCCAGCTCCAGCGCGCGAATGCCGAAGCGCTCGCCCGCAAACGACGCCGCCAGACCCGCCAGCACGGCAGCGCTCGACCAGATGTCGGTGCCAAAGTGCAGCGCATCGGCCTCCAGCGCCTGCGAATGCGACTCCTTCGCCACGCGCGCAAGCTGGCGCGACCGGGTATAGTCCACCGCAATGGAAAGCAGCAGCACAAGGATGGGCCAGATCGACTGCTTCAGGTCGAGCGCCTCGCCGTGGCTAAACCGGACCATGCGTCGCACCGCCTCGTAGATGATCCACAAGGACGAGCCCAGCATCAGCACTGTCTCAATGAATGCGGACAGGCTCTCCACGCGGCCGTGGCCGTAGGTATGGTCGTCATCGGCGGGCCGGTCTGAGACGCGCACGCTGAACAGCGTCATGGCCGATGCCATCAGGTCCACGGAGCTGTGAGCTGCCTCACTCAGCATGCCCAGCGAGCCCGTCGCCAGCCCCGTCAGAATCTTCAGCAGCGTCATGCCGCCGGCTGCCAGCACGCTCTGCAACGCGGTGCTGCGCTTGGCCGCGGACGCACGGTCGAGCGCGCGCTGGTCCGCTTCGGAAATCTTCGTGTGTGCCTGCGTTGCCTGCCCTGCCATCTGGGTCATCGGGAGTTCTAGGCTACACTGCCGCAGGCGGGAGCGTGATGCAAGACGGACTCGTCGTGCGTATGTGCTGCTAAGGCAGCGGTGCGGGCGTTGCATCTCCAATCGGGCAGCGCGTATTCTCTGCCTTTGGCGATTCCCGCAGCAATCTTGGAGGTTTCATGCTTTACGACCGTCGCCAGTTCAGCGCGGCACTGGCCACCATGCTCGCTCTCCCGACTGCCGCAGCATCAGCCATGCAGGTGCGCGGCGTGGAGCTTGGCCTGCAGACCTACACCTTCCACCAGGTGCGCGTCGGCGGAGTGCCCGCTGTGGACGAGATGATCCGGGCCATGCGCCAATTGGACGTGAACCTGTGTGAACTGTGGTCGCCGCAGATTGAGCCTTTTCCGCTGCCCATTGGCTACTGGGGCCGCTATGCTGCCAGCGCGGACGCGGCTGCCGCAGCCAACCCCACGCCCGAAGCGATGAAGGCGCAGCGTGAGGCCCTGCGTGCGTGGCGCATCAAGCCACCTGCCGGGCAACTGGCAGCGATCCGTGGCAAGTTCAAAGCCGCCGGCATTCGTGTCTTCGCCTACAACTACAGCTTCAATCCGTCGATGACGGACGAAGAGATTGATGCAGGATTTCTGCACGCCAAAGCGCTTGGCGTTGACCTGATTACGGCGTCCAGCTGCGTCTCTGCGGCCCAGCGTGTTGTGCCGTTCGCGAAGAAGCACAACATGCGGGTAGCCTTTCACGGCCATGCCAGCAAGGATCCCGACGAGATCTCAAGCCCGGATAGTTTTGCCGCCGTGCTGGCCATGAGCCCACTGTTCCGAGTCAATCTGGACGTCGCGCACTTCGCATCTGCGGGCTACGACTCGGTGGCGTTCCTCAAGGCTAATCACGCAAAGATTACCAACCTGCATCTGCACGACCGCCTGCTGAATGACGGCGCAAGCGTCCCGTTCGGCGAAGGCGTCGCGCCAAGCCGCGATGTGCTGCTGCTGCTGCGGAGCAGCGGATGGAAGATCCCCGTCTTCTATGAACTGGAATACGTAGGCGGCGATGGCCGCGACATCATTGCAGAGACAGCGCGCGAGTTGGCGTACGAACGCAAAATCCTAGCTTCTTAAAGGCGAAAGGGCCGCCCGGACCGCGGCGGCCCTTTCACTGCAAAGAGGCTTACTGTGCCGAAGCCAGCGTCCCCAGATCGATGACGAACCGGTAACGAACATCGCTCTTCAGCATGCGTTCGTACGCCTCGTTCACCTTGTCGATGGGCGTGATCTCGATGTCGCTGACGATGTTGTGTTCGCCGCAGAAATCCAGCATCTCCTGCGTTTCCTTGATGGAACCGATCATCGACCCTGCGATTGATTTGCGGCCAACGATGACGCCGAAGGCGTTGAAGTGCGAGTTGTCCTCAGGGGCACCAACCAGAACCAGGCTGCCGTCTTTCTTCAGCATGTTCAGGTAAGGCCCGAAGTCCATGGACACACCCACCGTGCTAATGATCAGATCGAACGTCGCGGCGAGGGGCTTGATGCTTTCGGGATCGCTCATGGCGTAAAAGTCATCCGCGCCCAGGCGCTTCGCGTCATCGGCCTTCTTCATGCTCTGGCTGAACACGGTGGTGTGTGCGCCCAGTGCATGCGACAGCTTGACGCCCATGTGACCCAGGCCGCCCAGGCCAACAATGCCAACCTTCTTGCCCGGTCCTGCGCCCCAGTGCTTCAAGGGCGAGTACAGCGTGATGCCCGCGCACAGCAGCGGCGCTGCAGCGTCCAGCGGCAGGCTCTCAGGAATGCTCAAAACGTAATTCTCATCGACCACGATGAAGTTTGAGTAGCCGCCATAGGTCGGCGAACCGTCCTTCTCACGACCGTTGTAGGTCTGGTTCACGCCTACCAGGCAGTAGTTATCCTCGCCGTCGACGCATTCCGTGCACTGGCGGCAGCTATCCACAAAACAGCCCACGCCTACGTGGTCGCCCGCCTTGTACTTCGTTACGCCGCTACCGACAGCCGTAACAACACCGGCAATTTCGTGGCCGGGCACCATCGGAAAGATGCCGCTGAACCACTCGTCGCGCACCTGGTGCACGTCCGAGTGGCAGATACCGCAAAACTTAATGTCGATGTGTACGTCGTGTTCCTTCAACTCGCGGCGCTCGAAGGAAAATGGGCCCAGCGGTGCTTTTGCCGACTCTGCGGCGTATCCGTATGCCTGTGGCATGGTGTCTTGCTCCTTATGTAAGGGTTCGGTACTGAGCCGGCGCGGGTCCTCAACGGCTGTCTTGTATGGATTGGATGAAGAAGGCAAGAGCGTGGATGCACTTCGACTTGTCCAGCCATGCCCTTCCGAAAGCACTTCCAGCGAAGCGCTTTGGGTGAGCTGAAGAATGAGCCCTGACCATCTACGCGGCGCGACCGCTCCAAAGCCCGGCAACGCCAAACAGGTAAGGCTTCCAAGCCGTCTCGGCGAAGCCTGCTACCTGCATCATGCCGCGAAAGACTTCAGGAGCAGGGAAGCGCTCCACACTCGCGGGCAGGTACGCGTACGAGGCTCCGCTGCCGGAGACAAGTCCGCCAACGCGAGGCAGCACATGTCGAAAGTACAGCCTATAAGCCGTGCCCAGCAGACCCGGCGGCTCGCTGAAGTCCAGGATGCCGATCTCGCCGCCCGGCTTTAGCACGCGCCGAATCTCGCGCAGGCCCGCTGTGTAATCCGCAAGATTGCGAAAGCCGAACGCGCTCACCACCAGGTCCTGTGAAGCATCCGCAAGCGGAAGGGCAAGCGCATCCGCCTCGACAAACTCGACCGGCTTGCCTGCGAGTTTTGCGCGTCCGCGCTCGATCATCTCGTGCGAAAAGTCGATGGCCAGCAACGGCTGCGCTCCTGCTACCGGTCGCCTGGCCAGCAGCGCCGCCGTCATGTCCGCGGTGCCGCAGCACAGGTCCAGCACGCGCGCTTCCGGCTGCTTCAACACCGTGTCAAAGCGCCGCGCCGCACGGTTCCACCAGACTCGGTCCATGCCAAAACTCAGGATGTGGTTCAACCGGTCGTAACGCGGCGCAATCTCGTCGAACATGCGCTGGACGGCAGCGGAGGCTTCGGCCTCGTTTGCCGTTCCGTGCGGGCGTGAACCGGTCGCGTCGCCGCTCATGCGTGCACCGTCTGCCCTGCGCTGGACGTTGAGCGCATCTCCGCCAGCATCGCGTCCACGGCTGCGGTCAACTCTGCTGCGGTGACATCGCGCACGATCTCGACTCGCCCAATCGCAACCGGCAAGACAAACGACAGCGTTCCACTGCGCTTCTTCTTATCGCTGCCCGTCAGTGCGACCAACTGTTGGGTCTCGGCGGTAAACGGCGGCAAGTCCGCAAAACTGTGAACCAGCGTTGTAATGCGCTCGGCATCTTCATTTGGCAGCACCCCACGCGCCTGAGCCAGGCGCACGGCAGCAACCATGCCCCACCCAATCGCCTCGCCGTGCAGCAGCGCCTTGTACCCGGTAGCAGCTTCAATGGCATGGCCGACCGTGTGGCCGAAGTTCAGAATCATGCGCAGGCCGTGCTCGCGCTCGTCCTCGCCAACTACCTCGGCCTTCATGCGGACGCTCGCCTCGACAACATGCAGCAGAGCTTCAGCATCGCCGCTCAGGATGCGCTCTTCATTCGCCTCCATGTAGTCGAACAACGCCGGGTCGCGGATCACGCCAGCCTTTACGCTCTCCTGCAAACCCGCACGCAGTTCGCGCTGTGGCAGCGTGGCCAGCGTGTCGATGTCCGCAAACACGGACAGCGGATGGTAGAAGCTGCCCACGAGGTTCTTGCCCGCCGCGAGGTTCACGCCCGTCTTGCCGCCCACAGACGAATCCACCTGCGCCAGCAGCGTCGTGGGCACCTGCACAAAGCGGATGCCGCGCATGTACACCGCAGCCAGAAAGCCGGTCAGGTCGCCGATCACACCGCCGCCCAGCGCAATCAGCAGGCTGTCGCGGTCAGCACCGTGGCTTGCAAGTTCCTCACACAGCCGCTCCAACGTTCCGAGCCGTTTCTGCTGCTCGCCCACGGGGACATGCAGAGTCTCCACCTGAAGGCCTTGTGCCGCGAAGCCCTGGCGAATGGGCGCTGACCACAGCCGATCGATGTCGGGCGAGGTTACCAGAAATACGCGCGAAACTTTGCCCGCGAGACGGACAGTCTCTTGAGCAAGAGTTGACAGCACGCCTTGTCCGATATGGACCTTGTAGTCCGCAGAGTCCGTCTTGACTGCGATTGAAGTCACACACTGATTATCGCAGCCCGCAAGTAGCGCTGAACCTCAACCGCGTGTCATCCCGTAGCGCAGCGAAGGGATCTGCATCTTTGCCAATCCCACCAAATCGTCACAATCAGGCAGCCTGCCGCTTCTGCAGCAACAGCGAAACCACTACCGTAACCGCCAGCAGCGCAAAGATCACCATCAACGACTGCAGTGCACTCACCTCAAACCACGGCGCAACCAGCATCTTCGCGGCAGCAAATGCCAACACTGCGGCCAGCCCATAGTGCAGATAAGCCAGCTTGCTAAGCGCGTGGGTCAACACAAAGAACAGCGAACGCAGACCCATTACGGCGAAGATATTCGATGTGTATGCGATAAAAGTCTGCCGCGTAATGGAGAGCACAGCCGGGATCGAGTCGAGCGCGAAAACAAAATCAGCGAAGGCGATGCCGATCAATGCAAGCATCAGCACCGTGGGCAGGCGCTTGCCATTCTCCAGCGCGATGAAGCCATCCTGACTCAGAGACACGGGCTGACGCTTCTCAAGCCACTGCTGCCATCTCGGCTTTTTAGGGTGTTCATGGTCCTCGGGAATGACCAGGCGCAACGCAGCAATCAGCAGGATGACGGCGAACACATAGGTCACCCACTCGAACTTCTCCAGCAACTGAACGCCTGCGACGATAAAAGCCGCACGCATGACCACAGCGCCCAGGATTCCCCAGAAGAGCACGCGCCGCTGCTTGGATTCTGCGATCTTGAACGACTGGAAAAGCAGCAGAAAGACGAACAGATTATCGATGGAAAGTGATTCTTCCAATGCGTAACCGGCCAGAAACTCCTGCGCCAGTTGCGATTGGAGCCGAAGGTAAATCCAGCCCGCAAAAGCAACCGCACCGGCAACCCACATGACCGTCGCGATGTACGAGCGCTTGGGTGCTGTTGCCGGTGTGGTGTGGCGCAGCAGCAGCATTTCCGCGCCCAGCAGCACCAGCAGCAGCGCGTGAAATACGATCCAGTCAAGTGGCTGCGGGTGGGGCATCAGGTTGGGATGCCTTTTAGCTGGCGGGGGTCAGCTTCGGCTTGCGCCGCGCCGGATGCACAAGGAACGCCACGCCTACGCTCAGGGCGTACAGCACAAGCATGGGCATCGCAAACAGGCACATGGCGACGGGGTCAGGAGAAGGGCAAATGATCGCCGCGATGATGAAGATGATAAGTATGGCGTAACGGGCGTGACGAATCAGAAATTTCCCGTCAACGATGCCGAAGAGCGCCAGGAAGAAGATCAGGATCGGCAGTTCAAACGACACACCCAGGCCAAGGATGATGCTCATGAAGAAGCCGGTATAGTCCTCAATGGTCAGCATGGAGTTGAAGTCTTTGCCCATGTCGATCACCAGCACCTTGATGGCACTGACCAGGACATAGTGGTAGCCGAACCACGCACCCGCCGCAAACAGCCCGATGGTGGTGAACATGAACGGCCACACATATTTCTTCTCGTTGGAGTACATGCCGGGCGAGATAAACAGCCACACCTGGTACAGGATGTAAGGGCTTGCGAGCATGGCACCGCCCACCAAGGCCGTTTTGATGTAGAGATTGATCGGATCGGTCGGGTGGGTGAAGCTCAACTTCAAGTGCAGCTTTGTGAGGGGTGCCTGCACCACACCGTACAACTGTTTAGAAAATGCATAGGCGATGACGAAGCCGATCAGGAGCGCGGCAGCCGACCGTATAAGCCGCGAACGCAGCTCGGTCAGGTGCTCCATCAGGCTCATGCCGGGCAGTTCGGCGCGCTCGGTCACTGCTTCGCGAACGTTGTCGAGTACGTCAGGCATGGGTCTGCTCTTCCGCCGGCAGGATCTCGGCTGCCGGTTCTTCGCTGCTCATGCCGACGGGCGGCGGCAGGATGGTGTTTTCAGGAGCAGCGTGGTGCCCGTTGCTTGTGTGAGCATCGTTGCCGTGCAAGTCACCCTCGTCGTGTGCCGGGTCGTGATAGTCGAAGCCATTGGTCGCTGCGGCCCCGTGCGTGCCACTTTCAACCGGCAGCCCGGTCGATGGAAGCATCATGCGCAGGCTGCCGGACTCGGCAATCGGAGCGACGGGTGAAACCTCTGCAATGGGTGCTGTGCCGTCGTGCAGGCTGCCGTGGTCTGGCTCGCTTGAAGTGGTAGAGGGCAGATGTGGATGCTCCGGATCGGGCAGGTCAGACGGCGGCCCGGCCATGGCGTCCACCTTCTTCTGATGTTCCTTCTGCTCCTCGATGCGGAGTTCGTCTTCCATCTGCATGCGGAACTCGTTGGAGGCGCGGCGAAACTCGGCCATCAGCTTGCCCAGTTGGCGGGCAAGCTGCGGCAGCTTCTTCGGCCCGAAGAGCATGAGCGCCAGAATGAAGATGACAGCAGAATCCGCGAAGCTCGGCATCGCCCTTCATCATAGCGGAGACAGCTTGCTCGCGGGAGTGCGGGGTTTTAGTGAGGCCGTTCGCCGCCCGTGAAGCGGTCGTCCAGCGGTTGGCGCTCGTCCCATCCCGCCTCGGCCTTGTGCCATTCGGTGATGCTTTTCTGGCCCTGCAGCCAGCACAGCATGACCACTTCTTCATCCAGTTGGTAGGGGAACTCCAGCAGCCCGGTCATCAGGTCTTTGACTTCGACGCCGATGGAGCCGATTTCCTCCAGCGCGTCTTTGGCCTCGCCCACCGCCGTGTTGTGCTCGGCTTTGACCCGGGCGACTTCCGGGAGATCAACGCGCAGTCCGCCCGACAGGAAAATGGCCTGGGACAACGCATGCAGCGCATGTTCGCGAGCCGTGGCAACGGCTGCAGCTGCCTGCGCCCGCTGCAGAAGCGAGTCCAGAACAGGGATCAGCGTCTGTGCCTCCGGCAGGGTAAATGTGCGCATATTCGCTTCCTCCCTGGCCGGTTGCATGCAGCCGTGCGTCTTGCTGTTTGATGACGGAAACCTCGGCGTCAGTCGCAGTCTTGACACTGCCGTGCCGGTCTTATTTACTTGATGATGACATGGTTGAAGGGCTGCAAACATTTCGGGACCTGTGTGCGGAACACGGCATTGCCGTGACCCACCAGCGGCAGGTCTTGTACGAGACCATGCAGGGCATGTACGGCCATCCGTCGCCGGAAGAGGTGTTTGCCGCGGTCAAGCAGCGCATCCCGTCCATTTCGCTCGCTACGGTGTACAAAAACATCCATTTATTTGTCGGAAGTGGCGTTTTTCGTGAGCTTTCGATGCACCACGGAACACTGCGCGTTGAGACGAACAAGCACCTCCATCACCACATGGTTTGCTCCATCTGTAAGCGCGTTGCTGACCTGCCGGATGATGATGAGATTGGACTTACGCCCCAAATTAGCCTCGCCCGGCTGCCCGGCGGCTTTCTGGTCGAGCGCATTTCCATGGATGTGATCGGCATCTGCACAGACTGCCAGAACCGCTCCAATTAGGCACAAAAAGTGCGTTTAGCCGCACCGTTTTGCGCATCTGGCGTGCATTTCGGACGTCTCACGTGCAGGGCTTGCCAAATGCCTAGAGGGAGCGATGATCCGCCGATGCGACGCACCGTCTGCTCCCTGCTTCTTCTCTTTACCTTGCTACTGACAGGCTGCGACGGGTTCTTCTTCAAGGAGACCACGTCCGGCACCGGCACAGGAACAGGCACCAGCGCAAGCAACTTCGTCTTTGTAGCCAACGCGGGTGCCAACACAGTCACGGGACTGGGAATTTCAACGGCAGGTGCCCTTTCCGCCCTGTCCGGCTCGCCCATTACCCTGAGCACCGCGCCGCTGGCCCTTGCGATTAGCCGGGACAATAAGTACCTGTGGATCGGGACCGTCTCGCAGATCTTCGGCTACAGCATTTCCAGCACGGGAACGCTGGCAGCCTTGAACAGCGGCAAAGCCATTGCAAACGCCTTCTGCGTGGATATGGCGACCTCGCCGGACGGCAAGTGGCTCATGGTGCTGGACGGCTCCGGAGCAAGCATCGACCTCTTTGCCATCGCCACGGATGGAACGCTTGCACCCTCCAGCGGCGTAGGCTTTACCCCTACAGGAACGGTTGTGCCGCGCCAGTTGCGCATCGCGGACAGTGGCACGTTTGTGGTGGCAGCCATGGGAACGGCAGGCGATCTGGTCTTCTCGTTCAATACGACGACGGGCGCATTTACCCAGCTGTTTCAAAGCTCCCTGCCCAGCCTGACCAGCGTCAACGGCATCGCCATCGACAGCACGGGGACGTACCTGTATGAGGCACGCTCAGGCAGCGCTGCCGGCCTGGTGGTGAACGCCATCGGGTCCAATGGTTCGCTAACGCCCACTACCTCCACGGTGTACGCGACCGGTGCCCAGCCGTATGCAGTGACGCTCGACGGCACGGGCA
The DNA here is from genome assembly GCA_964250115.1 of uncultured Terriglobus sp. Lineage (GTDB taxonomy): Bacteria > Acidobacteriota > Terriglobia > Terriglobales > Acidobacteriaceae > Terriglobus. Next base: position 401 of record CAXUEW010000001.1, on the reverse strand, counting down.
AGTACGTCTACGTGGCTAATCGCACGGACGGGAACATCACCGGCTACAGCATCGGCACCAATGCCGCGCTTACGGCAATCTCCGGCTCGCCGTTTTCTTCGGGCGTGGCGGTGACCTCGCTGGGCGCGGACTCTACGGGCAAATGGCTGCTGGCAGCCGCCTACTCCGGCGCACCGGACCTGTCGCTGTATGGCTTCGACGCTGCGAACGCGGGCCGCCTCTACGCTGTCAGTTCCTCGGGAACAGGAACGAATGCCAGCGTTCTGGCACTTTCGCACTAAGCAATGCCTGAGGCAAAGCGAGAACGCGAAGGGCGCGAAGGCAGAACGCGAAGGGCGCGATGGTAGAACGCGAAACCCAGAGACCGCATGTTTGTCGCAGAGTATCGTACGTCCAAAGCC